>NZ_JAKIVI010000006.1:0-189108 GCF_023614015.1 Acinetobacter sp. ACZLY 512 | reverse complement strand
TGCGAGTAAAGTGCCAAAACCAGTTGGGGTGTAGATCGGCCCCAGCCCCATGCCAGCGGCCTGTATGCGGCAGGCCAGATTGCCCTGCGGCACGATTTCAAGTTCAATTTTGCCCGCACGGTATAGCTCGTCAAATACGTAGGAGTCGGCCTGACGTGGGAAGGAACAGATGATCTTTTTAACGGCGCCAGTTTTTAGCAGCTTGGCCAGTCCATAGTCTCCATTGCCGGCGTTGTTGCTGACGATGGTCAGGTTCTTGCGACCTAGTTCAATCAGTCCGTCAATCAGCTCGGCGGGTTGGCCGGCTGTTCCAAAACCACCAATCAGGATGGTGGCACCGTCGTGGATCTGGGAGAGCGCTTCCGTTAGGGTCGCTGCACTTTTATCTATCATGTCATCAACCTTTGGATGAAAACGGAAAATAAAGAAATACCATAAACCTAAGAGATGAACACCGATGAAGTGTCATCTCTACTGACATATCAACTATCGTCATCACGCACAGAAGACGGATGACGATTGAGCGCCATGACTTCAATTTTCATATACGGATATAGCGGTAAGCCTTGTAAAATCGTATGTAGCTCTTCATTACTTTCGACATCAAAAATACTGATATTGGAATATTGTCCGGTAATACGCCAGATATGACGCCATTTGCCTTGGCGTTGCAACTCTTGTGAATAGGCCTTCTCGACCGATTTAATCTGATTGGCCTGATCAGTAGGCATGCTAACAGGTAAATGCACATCCATACGAACTTGAAACAACATAGTAAATTTCCTTTTCCTTAATGACGGCGTAACTGTTCGAGTTTGTCTTCGTCGACCTCAATTCCCAGACCTGGCGTATTGGGAACCACCAGCTCGAAGTTTTCATATTGCAAAGGTGTTTTCAAAATGCTTTGTGTTAGCAATAAAGGCCCGAACAGTTCAGTGCCAAACTCCAGTGTTTCAAAGGTACTAAAGGCATGTGCCGATGCAATACTGCCAACAGGTCCTTCAAGCATGGTGCCACCATATAAACTGATTCCCGCAAGACGCGCAATTTTTGCCACTTCACAGGCTTCAATCAGACCACCCGATTGTTCGACTTTTACTGCAAACACATCGGCACCCGATTTTTTGGCAATTCGATAGGCACTGTCTGGACCAGTCAAGACCTCATCTGCCATAATGGCCACATCAAAACGTGCGGTCAGACGTGCTAAAGCATCTGTATTTTCAATCGCACAGGGCTGCTCAATCAGATCGATTCCACCATCTTGAAGCTGTTGAATCCCTTTAACACATTCAAGCTCAGACCATGCACGGTTCACATCTACACGCACACTGATTTCCGGGCCAAGTGCTTTTTTAATGGCAATTACATGATCGACATCGTGCTGTAGCGGATTTGAACCAATTTTTAATTTAAAGGTATTATGGCGCTTTAATTCGATCATTTTTTTTGCTTCGGCAATATCTTTATCGGTGTCACCTGAAGCCAGTGTCCACAGCACAGGTAATCGATCACGAATACGTCCACCCAGCAATTCGCTCACGGGTATATTCAGTCGTTTAGCCTGTATCTCTAAAAGCGCAGTTTGAATTGCACATTTGGCAAAGCGATTACCATTGATACTTTTACGAATTAATTTTAGGGTTTGGGCTACATTTAAAGGCGCCTTGATGGACAAGAGCAATGGCTTGAAATAGGTGTCGATATTGGCTTTAACACTTTCTGGGCTTTCTTCGCCATAGTTTAATCCACCAATCGTAGTCGCTTCGCCCCAGCCTACAATGCCATCTTCCGTGATGATTTTGATCAAAACTAATGTCTGCGTCTGCATCGTGGTAACCGAAAGCTTGTGCGGACGAATAGTTGGAATATCGACTAATATAGTTTCCACTGATTTATACATCGGTCCATCTTCTTTTCAATAAATACTATTTACATACCTTAAATTAATGTAATAATAAAAACGATAAACAATTTGGTATTTTTGCATACTAAAAAGGTATATAAAATCGATTAGGGCGTATAAATGGAACTAAGACACCTCAGATATTTTGTGACCGTGGTTGAAGAGCAAAGCATTTCCAAAGCTGCTGAAAAGTTGTGTATTGCCCAGCCGCCTCTCAGCCGACAAATTCAAAAACTCGAAGAAGAATTGGGAATTCAGCTATTTGAACGCGGCTCCAGACCGGCTAAAGTGACTGAAGCAGGCATGTTTTTTTATCAGCATGCTGTGCAGATTTTGACTCATACTGCACAAGCGTCCTCGATGGCAAAACGGATTGCAACGGTCAGTCAAACCTTGAGAATTGGTTATGTCAGTTCCTTACTGTATGGTTTGTTACCTGAAATTATTTATCTGTTTCGTCAGCAAAATCCTGAAATTCACATCGAACTCATCGAATGCGGTACCAAAGATCAAATCAATGCTCTTAAGCAGGGAAAAATCGATCTGGGTTTTGGTCGGCTCAAAATTACCGATCCTGCAATTCGACGTATCGTGTTGCATAAAGAACAGCTCAAACTTGCAATCCATAAGCATCATCATCTCAATCAGTTTGCAGCAACAGGAGTTCATCTCTCTCAAATTATTGATGAACCGATGCTGCTGTACCCTGTCTCTCAAAAACCTAATTTTGCGACCTTTATTCAGTCACTCTTTACCGAGCTGGGCCTAGTACCATCCAAACTCACCGAAATACGCGAAATTCAACTGGCGCTCGGCTTGGTGGCAGCAGGTGAAGGCGTCTGTATCGTCCCGGCGTCTGCCATGGATATTGGGGTGAAGAATCTGCTTTATATTCCAATTTTAGATGATGATGCCTATAGCCCAATTTCACTCGCGGTGCGAAATATGGACCACAGTAATTACATTCCTAAAATTCTCGCCTGTGTACAGGAGGTGTTTGCAACACACCACATCAGGCCACTCATCGAATAAAATATGTCTGAAAAATTTCTACTATTTATTCAACGCGTAGCGCTTGGCTGAGTTGATCGAGTGCTGCGCTGTAATCGATGAACGTTTCATCGAGTGTTTGAACATGTTTGATTGACTGCTCAAGTTGAGCCTGACACTGCTCAATCAATTCACTCGTGGAAGCTTTGACAGCTTGTTGAATCTGCTGCGTGAGAATCGTGTACAAGCCATCATGCACTAACATTCCCGCAATGCGTTCATACTGCATTTTTTCGATTTTTTCGATCTTGCTAAGCGAATCCAAATTTAAACCATAAGCATCAAGCTGAATTGCAACCTGTTGTTCGAATGCGACGTTCATCCACTCGTTCAAACTGTTCACTACGGCATCAATATCTTGTGTATTTGCATGTTGCTCAAGAAGTTGTGGCAGCTCAGGCAATACGCTACGCCAGACTGCCTCGGCTAAATCGGTGTGTAGCTGTCGTAAATCATCTTGAGCCTGTTTGAGGTCCTGTTGTATTTGCTCTAGATCGGGTTGCAGATAAAGCCTTAAACCTTCAATGACGTGTTCTTGCAAAAAATGCAACAATACTTCGGCAGGTTTACGCTGCTTATAGCGCAAAGCAGGCTCAATAAGGGCCAAAAGTGCTGCAAATAATCGCTCAAAACCAGCCTCGTTCATGGCTTGTGGGGTCATATCTGCTTCACGCGCCATTTGAGTTGAAACGGACACGGGCGGCTTTAATAAACTCACGTCCACTTGCATACTGTGCAGTTTTTCTTGCGCACGCATCAATACATCAGACTCTTGCAACGCGCGTTGTTCTGAATTTTTATTGCAAAGCACTGTACGTAGCTCACCATCAATTTCATCTTCTTCGACAAAATCGCTTCGGGTAATAACAGGAAATAAAGGTTTATGACGCTTTAACTCGCGCCCCAGTGCATCTAGCTCTTGCACCTGACCAGGTGAAGTTGCGCTACTGAGCCACAGCACACCATCTGCACTGTCGATAAATTTTTGTGTGAGCACTGCATTTTCTTGAGTACCAGAATGCAAACCTGGGGTATCTAGCAAAATAAGTTTTTCACCCAGACATACGCCCTGTAGTTGCGCTGTCGTCTCGGTTGCACCTTCGCGTAAGCGAGATTCGGTATAAAATATCTGTTCATTTTGAACATGAAAATATTGCACGGTTTGTCCGTGAGAACGAAAGCATTCGGCCAGTAAGTTACATAACGAACTCTTTCCGGCATTAAACTTACCGAATACAAGCAACATCACCCGATCATGAAATACTTCTGCAACCGATTGAGCAGCACTAAAAGTATGCCATTCGGTATCCCAATTCGATACATGCGTTGTAAGCTTATGGTTAAATTGCTTGAGTTGATTGGCGATTTTTGCCTGCGGTGACCAGCCCGTTAAATCAAAGGTATTTTGTTTTAATGCTGTAGCAAATGCTTCGCGCCATTGCTGCATCAATTGCAATGCCAACTGTATATCCCCTTGGGCAGTCGCAATCTGCCGGGTGTGTTCGATAAACAATTGAATATGTCCGCCGCTGGTCATGCTGCACTCTCCATCTGTTGCAACGCCATCATTGCATTTTGAATACCCCCTAGCTGCCGCATTGTCTGCTCAATCTTGGCAGCTAAAGCCATTCGGCCTGCTGACTTTTCAAAATAAAATCGAAACTCTCTTTGCAGGCGTTGTCGTTCGGTATCGGTATAAAACAATGCACGTAGCTGATCGCGAAATTTCACTGAAATTCCAAAAACCGCAACAATGACCGTATCAATACTTTTAATCGTAGTTTGCTGCTCTGTAGGTAAACCCACCACACCGTGACGTATGAGATGGCTATTGATCTCGATACAGGCACGTGAGTAAGCAATCTGCACTTTGGCACGTTGCTGCTTGGCTTCTGTATTTTTAAACATCGTGGCAAATGAATCTGGATTGAGTGCTTGATCTTGGCCATCTATATTTACAATGGGCTCAAGATCTACTCGAATCTTATCGAGTATGTTGATGAGCCCTGTATCAAAGTCATGTAATTGCTGCTGCTGTGTCTGTTGTAGTTGCTGAAGTACACGTTTTTGATCGAGTAATAACTGATTGAGTTGATGATACAAACCAGACAGCAATCTATTCTTTTCATACGCTCGTGCAGATGGAACCTGAGCAAGTGCCTGCTCAAGTGTATGTCGCAATGCGCCGATTCCACTTTTTTCGATCAGCAAGGTTTTCCCGTTTTCAATGCCCTGACGGTGGCGAGTGGCCGAAACAGCCAAAATATCGAGTTTGGGTACCTGCTGTGCAATTGAGGTTTTAATCTGGGTTAAAATTGTCTGATCCGGTATCTGATCTATCTGGGTCAAGACCAGTATGGTTTGGCGTCGGCTATGGTCTGCATCTTCAATAAGTTGTTGTAAAAGATGATGCTCGGTTGCATCGAGTTCGCCTTCTCGGACTGAATGCACAAAAAGGCGAATATCTGCCTGTGTCCAGACTGCTTCGAAAGCATGACGATCATCCACTGCCGCAACATCTGCATCGAGTCCGGGTGCATCTAACCAACGCACCTGATCTTGTTTATGTTCGGCCAGTTGAATCGTCTCTCGTTTATCGGCAACAGAAAAAATATCTGTCCCGATCAGCTCATTGAGTAGTCGGCTTTTACCATGATTATATTTACCAATGACGGTAATGGTGGGGTCACAAGCAAACTGCATCAGACGAACCAAGCGTGCCAATTGCCCAGCCTGATTCGGCAATACGCTTAAAATTTTATCTACGGCTTCCTGAATGATTTGATTGTCCACGTAATTGTCTCCACCCTTCCCTGAAATAAAAACAGGCCAGTGATCTTGATCACTCGCCTGATAATTTTGAACCATTTTGGTGTATTACACCGCTAGACGTGGACGATCAACAACTTGGTTATCCACACCATCAACCAAACGCGTCAATTTTAGATCGAAAACCATTTCAGCGAATGGGCCTTCAACATCATTGGCCTTAATGGCTTCAGGATCGATGTGTTCCACTGCATCAACCACCAAGCCTTCACGGGTTGCATAAGCAAAGTCGTCATAGGTGTACGGATCGCCAGCCACATTAATTTGCGTAGTCAGTTTGCGGTGTCCATCGGCAGAAACAAAATAGTGAATGTGCGCAGGGCGGTTACCATGACGGCCCAATTGATTCAGCAACTGTTGCGTTGGACCTTCTGGTGGGCAACCATAACCCGCAGGCAAAATGGTACGAACGCGATACTGACCGTTTTCATCGGTAATAATACTGCGGCGCATATTGAACGCTTGCTGCTCGCCTGTTGGGTCGAAGTGTGAATAAAAGCCTTTGGTGTTGGCATGCCAGATTTCAACTTTGGCATTTGGTAAAGGTTTTCCATCTGCATCAAAGATCGTGCCATGTAGAATCAGGGTATGACCATTTGGATCACTTCCGTCATCCATGCGCGCATAACCTACCGATTCAGGCGCACCTGCCACATATAGCGGGCCTTCAATGGTACGTGGTGTCGCATTTTCAATACCTAGTGCGGCATCTTCGGCATCCATACGCATATCGAGGTAGTGGTCAAAACCCAAGCCTGGCGAGAGTAAACCAGCTTCTTGATTGGCACCTAGCTGATTTAAATATGCCACACCCGCCCAGTATTCATCTGAAGTGATATTCAAATCTTCAATGGCTTTATATAAATCTGAAAGCACACGATGGATGATCTGCTTTACACGCGGATTGCCACCTTCTTGCTCAAGTCCGCTTGCAACACGTAAAAAATCTTGCACATCCTGAGTATTGAATATTTTAACTTCCATGGCTTTCTCCTTGAAATCGCCAAAACATCATTTGATAAACTTATCTGTCGACGCTATCGTTGAATGTGTTGTGCATATTGGTTCAATTAACCTTTGCTTGGTTTGCCTCAGCCTTGAGCTTTGCCTTGCTTCACACACCACAAACTTATTTATTTCGATAGTCGTTTCTATACCTTCCATACTGACCAACTGTATCTGAAACTCATGACGACTCCAATTCCCAAGAGAGTATGTTTTCATGCTTTTTTGGTATACTAATTTTTTAGACATCTGATTTAAAAATAAATCTTAATAAAAATTTTCAGGCTAAAATTTAAAATAAAACAATAAAATTCAAATATATATAATGTATTTAAATTTTAAAAAGTAAATTTAGCTCATAATGTGATCATTGCTATGGCCGAGCAGATATCGCTAAATACCTTCATAAAAGGAATATTCAGGAGTTAAAAAATTGTTATGTATTGAACTACTCAAACCCATGGTGGTTTCAACAGGAATGAAATAGAAACAAATTAAGCTGAGTGATATGTCATCTCTTAAAAAACAAAATTCGCCTTAGAATAAAGCGAATATGATAGAAATAATCGAATGGTCTAAATGACAAATTTAATTTAACTGGCTTTGGGTTTTAGTAAGATAAAATAGGCCAGCATGCCAATACACATCCCCCAAAACACTGAACTCAAGCCCAAGAAATGCATTCCCGAAACGGTTGCCAAAAAGGTAATCAGTGCAGGATCTCGTTGCTGATCTTCTTGCATGGCAATTTTAATATTGCTTGCTATTGCACCCAAAAGCGCAAGTCCGGCCAGTGCAGCAACCAGTTCTTTGGGCAATAAGCTAAACAACGCTACAATACTGCCTGCAAACACACCTCCTAAAATATAAAACAAACCATTTGCTATTCCAGCAATATAGCGTTTGTCTTTGAGTTCATGTGCATCTTTACCCATACATAAGGTGGCTGTAATGGAGGCCAGTACAATGGTAATTCCACCTGCAAAGGCAGCAAACAACGAGGCCAAGCTTGCGGCGGCAATAATTGGTTTGGCGGGTGTGTTATACCCACTGAGTTTTAAAATGGCCATACCAGGCAGAAACTGCCCTGTTAAGCTCACCAAAATTAGCGGCAGCGCCAAATTTAAGGTTGAAAACCATGACCACTCTGGTGCAATAAACTGCGGGCGTGCAATGTGAAAATCTAGCGGCACCGGATTCATTTTTCCAAGAAAAAAACTAAACGCTACACCACAAATAAGTACCCAAAGCATGCAGTAACGCGGTGAAAAGCGTCGACTGATCAGATAACACAGCAACATGCTAAACACGATCAGCGGTAAAGTATCGGTGGCAAGAAATAGCCCAAGACCAAACTGGAATAAAATGCCGGCCATCATGCCAGCAGCAATTCCCTGCGGTATCCATTTGAGTAATTTGTCAAAATAGCCGGTAATGCCGACCAGAAAAATCACAATTGCCGCGGTAATATAGGCGGCAATGGCTTCATTTAAACTAATGTTGGGAAACAAGGTAACCAACAATGCCGTCCCGGGTGCCGACCATGCGGTCACTACAGGTGTTTTAAACCGAATAGATAAAAAAATACCTGTCACGGCGGCACCGATCGAAATAGCCCAAATCCATGAGATCATCATCTCTGTCGAGACGTGTGCTTTTTGTGCTGCTTGAAAGAAGATAATTAACGGGCCCGAGTATGAAATCAGGACCGCTAAAAAGCCTGCAATCGTGGCCGATAACGACCAATCTTGCTTCAATGTTTTTAACAGGGTTGTCATGATGCCTCCTTGCAGTCTCCCTTTAAATAATGACCATCAGATCATCCCTGATCGCCTCCACCCACCGGAAGCACGCTGCCCGTGATGTAAGAAGATTCATCTGAGGCTAAAAAAGTAATCGCATTGACTTGTTCATCAATACTGCCATAACGCCCTAAAAAGCTTCGATCAATGGTTTGGTCAACCACTTGTTGCATCCAGACTTGTTCATTTTCCGATAAAGGCTGAGCATTACGTGGAATCTTACGCGGCGGCGCTTCAGTTCCTCCCGTTGCAACCGCATTCACACGAATACCATGCTGGGCATGCTCAAAGGCAAGTGAAGCCGTTAAGGCATTTACACCGCCTTTAGAAGCCGAATATGGAATTCGGTGAATACCTCGTGTCGCAATTGACGACACATTCACAATAGTGCCCTGTTGATGTTTTAGCATTTCTGGAAGTACTGCACGGCAGCACCAGAGCGTTGGAAATAAGGAGCGATGAACCTCCTGAATAATTTCCTCTTCTGAAAACTCCTGAAAGGGTTTCATCCAGATTGCACCACCGACATTATTGATCAGCACGTCGATGCGTCCGTATTCGGCAATTGCATGTGATACCACCGATTCCGCACCAGCATAAGTTTCCAAATCTGTCTCAACAGCAATTGCCAATGCGCCCAAGGCTTTGATCTCAGCCAATACCGCCTGAACCAGATCAGAACGGTCGGCCAATATCAGACGCCCTCCCTCTTGGGCAATCCGTAGTGCAACACCACGACCAATGCCTTGAGCTGCACCTGTTACAATGACAACTTTATGTTCAAAACGTTGTGTCGAATTCATATCGGTCTCCGTTTTGAGTTAGTTGGCAGAGAATTTTTCAAATAAAAAGTTCGCTGGTTGAATCCCTTGTGTATCCAACCAGCTTCGCACCGCTTCCACCATAGGAACCGGTCCGCACAGATACACATCAACTTCACCGCCATTTAGCCAGTCATTTTCGATATGACCCGTGACGTAACCTTTACGTTCATGTTGACTTTCTGCATGTGCCACCACGGTACGATATTCAAACCATGGTAGTTTCTGCTGAAGTGCATCGAGTTGTTCAAGCGCCACCAGATCACAATCTTGCGTTACGCCAAACACCAGTCGTACCGGATGCTCACTGCCTTTTTGCTCAAGTACTTGCAACATCGATAAAAACGGTGCGATTCCTGTACCACCAGCCAGCATGAGCACAGGACGCTTGACATCACGCAGATAAAAACTACCAAATGGTCCAGTAAAGCTCATTTTGTCGCCTGCTTTGGCCTGCACACTTAAATACTCGCTCATTTTACCTAGCGGCACATTACGAACCACGAACCCGGTTAAGCGACTGCCCGGTTGTGAGCTAAACGAATACGAGCGTGTTTCCGTGGTGCCCGGCAGCGTCACGTTGACATACTGCCCTGCCAGAAAATGAATATCGGGCTGGCCGTCATCGAGCTGAATATCAAAGGTGATGGTCGAATCCGATAGATTTTCAACCCGCGCCAACGTGCCTTCAAAGTGATGAATCTTGGTTTTACATACCTCAGAAGATGCCTGAATTTGAAATACAGCATCCGAAGTTGGACGACATTGACATGCCAAAACGTAACCCTGCTGCGCTTCTTCTGGGGTGAGTGCATCTTCAATGTAATTGTCTTCAGGCATGTCATAGTTGCCAGATTCACAAAAGGCACGACAGGTACCACACGCGCCTTCACGACAGTCCATTGGAATATTGATTTGCTGACGGTATGCGGCATCGGATAAGGTTTCACCTTGAGCGACGCGAATAAAACGGGTAACGCCATCTTCAAATTGAAGTGCTACTTGATGGTTTGACATGGCAGGAATCCTATTCAAATATAAACTCATAAACCCTCAGTCAAGTGTCCGTTTGACTGAGGTACAACTGATTTAGATATGATAAATATCAATGACTTGATTAATGTAATCATTCTTAAGCACCACATACTTGCTCAAGATTTTTGGTTGTTCACCTGAAAAATCGATTACATAGCGTGACATGCCAAAATAGCTGTAGCTGTTTTTATAGCGGAAACTGAGCGTATTCCAGTTAAAACGTACTGTGACTTGAAGGCCATCACGTGATTCAACTTCGATATTGCTAATATTGTGTGCCGTACGCGTATCTGGCATGGTCGCCGATGAACGCTCGGTTTTAATCCGAAACACTCGATCTTCAAGACCTTGGCGATCTGGATAATAAATCAGCGAAATCTCAGTTTGAGGGTTTTCAGTAAGCTGGTCGTTATCGTCCCACGCGGGCATCCAAAATGAGGCTTGAGGTGCGTAACATTCAAGCCAGTCATCCCATTGCTCATCATCTAAAAAACGGGCCTCGCTATACAAAAACTGGCTAATCTGTTCGATGCTGATGGTGTCTAAAAGTGCTGTAGCATTCATGCGTTCTCTCCCTGACGCGATGCAAATTCTTTTTCCGCAGCAATCGCTTGTTTCATACTTTTGAGCCAGTATTGATGCTGTGCCAAATACAAGCCTTCATCTTCAGTTTTAATACCACTAATAGCCGGTTTTAATCCGATTTCATTAGCGGCATCGTCTGGTCCATAAATCCAATGTTTTGATCCGCGGCACATGTCGTTCCATTCCAGTTCAATACCTGCATAACCAGCCTGACAGGCACGAAACTCCTCAAGATCGTCTGGTGTCGCCATTCCAGATGCATTAAAGAAATCTTCATACTGGCGAATACGGCGTGCACGCGCTTCGGGTGCTTCACCTACAGGCGCAATACAGTAAATGGTGACTTCGGTTTTATTGACCGAAATTGGACGTAAAACACGAATTTGCGAACCAAACTGATCCATCAGGTAAACGTTTGGATATAAACACAAGTTACGTGAGCGTTCGATCATCCATTTCGACATTGCGGCACCGAATTTTTCGGTATATTCCGCTGCTTTAGGAAAGTTTGGTCGGTCTTCCGGATTACCCCATTGTGTCCAGAGCAACATATGACCATGTTCAAATCCATATGAACCACCGCCATGTTTCCCCCACGAGCCCGCACTCATCGCGCGAATGGTGTCACCTGCCTGTTTTTCTTTACGATGCTGCGTGGTGGCTGCATAGTTCCAGTGCACCGCCGAAACGTGATAGCCATCTGCTCCGTTTTCTGCGGTCAACTTCCAGTTTCCTTCATAGGTGTAGGTCGAAACACCACGTAGTACTTCAAGACCCTGATCGGATTGCCCGACAATCATGTCGATAATTTTGGTGGTTTCCCCTAAAAACTCTTGCAGTGACGGTACATCAGGATTCAGACTGCCAAATAAAAAACCTTTATAACTTTCAAAACGCGCCACCTTTTTTAAGTCGTGGGAACCGTCCTGATTAAAACAATCTGAATAACCGGCATCGCTTGGATCTTTCACCTTCAACAGTTTTCCTGAGTTATTGAAGGTCCAGCCATGAAATGGGCAGGTATAAGTGGCCTTATTACCACGCTTATGACGACAAAGCTGTGCACCACGATGTGAACATGCGTTAATCATGGCGTTAAGTTCGCCGTTGCGATTACGCGCAATCAAAATCGGTTGTCTGCCAATATAGGTGGTGTAATAGTCGTTGTTGTTGGGAATCTGGCTTTCATGAGCCAAGTAAACCCAATTTCCTTCGAAAATGTATTTCATTTCAAGATCAAAAAGTGCCTGATCTGTAAATACAGAACGATGTAACTTAAATTCACCTGTTTCGGTATTGTCTACAAGCAGTTCATCAATTCGGTCAAGATGGCTAGTATTAATGACGGGAATACGTGGCATATCCTTTCTCCAACATTCCAAAATAAGAAACTTGTCTAGGCCAGAGCAAAACGCTGTGCTTAGTCAAACATTCAATTAAACAACGCAACGCATAAAATGTTTACTTAACGGCAGAACCGTCGAATAAAACGAATATCCATTTCAGCTTTCAATTTTCCAAATTGAAGAAAGCATTTAATGGGTCAAGCCCCTGCCTTCTTCTTGTCTTTCTTGCTTGTTTATACCTTAAAAGAATGTTTTAATAAGTTCAAACACATTATTTGTATAATAAAATACCTATGGAGTATTTTTAAATGGAACTTAGACATCTCCGCTATTTTGTGGCGGTGGTTGAGGAGCAAAGCTTCACCAAAGCCGCAGACAAATTATGCATTGCACAGCCGCCCTTAAGCCGACAAATTCAAAATCTTGAAGAAGAATTGGGGATTCAGCTTTTAGAGCGCGGCAGCAGACCGGTCAAGACAACACCTGAAGGTCACTTTTTTTATCAGTACGCCATCAAACTATTGTCGAATGTCGATCAAATGGTTTCCATGACCAAGCGCATTGCCTCGGTTGAAAAAACCATTCGTATCGGATTTGTGGGTTCGCTCCTATTTGGTTTACTGCCACGGATTATTCATTTGTATCGTCAGGCGCACCCCAATTTACGCATTGAACTTTACGAAATGGGCACCAAGGCACAAACCGAAGCATTAAAAGAAGGTCGTATCGATGCCGGATTTGGTCGACTTAAAATCAGTGATCCCGCCATTAAACGTACCTTATTGCGTAATGAACGTTTGATGGTGGCCGTACATGCCAGCCATCCGCTTAATCAAATGAAAGATAAAGGCGTGCATTTAAACGATTTGATTGATGAAAAAATTTTGCTTTATCCAAGCTCGCCTAAGCCTAATTTTTCTACCCATGTAATGAATATCTTTTCTGATCATGGCTTAGAACCCACCAAAATTAATGAAGTCCGTGAAGTTCAACTGGCGCTTGGATTAGTGGCAGCGGGTGAAGGAATTTCATTGGTACCGGCCAGTACGCAAAGTATCCAGCTTTTTAATCTGAGCTATGTGCCGCTTCTAGATCCCGATGCCATCACGCCCATCTATATTGCCGTGCGCAATATGGAGGAAAGCACTTATATTTATTCTTTGTACGAAACGATTCGCCAGATATATGCCTATGAAGGTTTTACTGAGCCGCCAAACTGGTAACAAAAAACCCATCAGACTGTGAGGTGCTGATGGGTTTTTATAAATTTTTAGATTAATGCGAGACTGCTTCGTTCACTTTCACCGTAGTGGTGTCGTTTTGATGGGCAATCGGGCTGATCGGTTCAGGTTGATACATACGTCTGTCATTGATTAAAAATACCGTAACAATACCAAGAACCGCAGGAATACTCAGTGCCAGAAAGTTATAGAAGTGCGGTAGTTGCAAAGACAATAACCATCCAGTCAAGATTGGCCCTAAAATTGCGCCGACACGCCCCATGCCAAGCCCCCAGCCAATTCCAGTAGAGCGAACATTTGGGGCATAAAATTTTGCCATATAGGCCAGCAGCATAATTTGAGCACCAATTGAGGCTGCGCCCGCACATGCAATTAAGATATACAAAATCACACTGCTAAACTGGAAAGACAACAGACTCAGTGAAATCGCACCCAGCAATAACAAGCCCATGGTCACAAATTTGACGTTATAGCGATCGGCAAGATATCCACCCAAAATAGAGCCGATCATTCCCCCCACGTTTAAAGAGAACAAGAAAATGAGACTCTTCGAGAGGTTATAACCTGCTTCAATCATCAGTTTTGGCAACCAGTTCCCCAGTGCATAAACCATAATCAGTGTCATAAAAATTGAGCACCAAAACATCATCGTACTAAACGCACGCTGTTCCTGAAAAATCATTTTGACTGGTGCTTGTGCCTGATTTTGATTCGATGAGTTCAGTACAAAAACATGATCGGGCTGATACTGATACGACGGCACCATTTTAGCCATAATAAAACGAACCGTTTCATCTTTCTTTTTGCGAACCAAATAGTCAATCGATTCAGGTAAAACTTTCATGAGAGGCAATAACAACACCAATGGAATTCCGGCAATCATAAACATGATTTTCCAGCCATAGAGCGGCACTAAAATCGACCCCAGAAAAGCTGCCGTCATGCCGCCAATGGCATAACCACTAAACATCAAGGTCACAAAAAAACTTTTAAATTTTTTCGGTGCGTATTCACTGACCAGCGCAATTACGTTTGGCATTACACCACCAATGCCTACACCTGCCAAAAAGCGAAATATGGAAAATTGCGTGGTGGTTTCAGAAAAACCGCACAATACCGTGCACAAGCTAAATAAAATAATACAGACCGCAATGACTTTTTTTCGGCTCACGCCCAAATGTTCAAGCTTGTCGGCGATGGTGCCAAAAATCAGGGCACCAAACATCATACCAAACAATGCAATACTGCCAATAAAGCCCGCGGTGACCGGATCAATGGCCCACTCTTTCATCAGAAGCGGTAATGCCACCCCGTAAATTACCAGATCGTAACCATCAAAAATAATAATGAGGGTACTGAGTATAATCACTCGCCAATGAAACGGCGTGAGCTTTGAGTCGTCAATCATCTGATTGACATTAATTTCTCTAGACATAACATTCCTCCATCCATAAGGATTTAGCACCAAGCACTCAGAATTTTTTGGTGTAAGTTAGAAATAAACGATTTTCGTTAAAATCCGTTCCGTAACGGACTTTATACGGGATATACAACCACTGGAATCCGACGCCTTTTAGCTTTGGATTTTGAAAGGCGTAATTCAAAATAAAGTTGCTTTCTTGCTCTTTGTTTTTCAGACCTGTTGCGGTCTTAAAGTCGTACCCATACACATGCTTAAAGGTAAAATTTAAACCCGGTACATAATCTTTAAAGTCGTAGCCATAGATAAAGTGAACTGATTTTTCATCAGCTTTAAAGAAGCCTGTGGTGTTCCAGTTAATGAAATAGGTTTCAGGTAAAAAGCCATCTGGCAGTGGGTAAGCATCTCCCACAATTTGCTGATAACCCAATCCAACAGTATGATTTCGGTACTTTAAAGTTTCTAAAATTCCGAGGTTTTGGCTATCGATGTTGTAATTTTTATTGTCTTCACTGGCATTAAAATATTTAAGCTTGGTGTGCAACGAGGCCTCAGGCGAAAGCTTGTAGCTATAATCTGCGCCAAGATAATGTTTGTTATAAAGATTTTCTAAATTACCAAAATAATATTCAAGCTTTAAATTCGGTAAAACCTGATACTTTAAATCGATGTAATTTAAACCGTCCGAAACGTATTTGATGCCATTTTTGGTGAAGGTCAGTTTACGAAAATCTTCTTCGTTACGTGGCGATACTTTAGAAATTATCCCAATTTCACCCGTAAGCTTACTGGTCAGTTTCGAATTGAGACTAACCCCCTGATACGAAGTCAGTAACTGACGGCTACGGTCTACCGCAGTGACGGGTAAATCTGGCCAAAGCTCGCCCACACGAAGCTCGGTTTGATCATATTTAAGTTTAAGTGTTCCACCATATTTTAAATAATCACGCGCCTGCTCTTGGCTTACCGGATCAAAAGGTAAAATGGTATCTGCCACACCCTTGTCATGACTCAAACGAACCGCATATTGCACTGAACCATCCACACCAATTTCAAGTCCATCGATGGGTGTTTTGTAATAGTCAGATTTATAAAATAAAGAAGCGCCTTGCGACCAGCTACCGGTGTCCTTGACAGCATTGCCGTCATAATCACGATCGATATAAGCGTTTTTGAGGCTAAGTGTCCAGTTATCTTGAGCATTGACCACTGTCGGTATCACACCGATACAGCCTACCATGCCAAAAGTAACCCCCATTCGTAGCATAAACTGATAAAGACGCGTTGTTGAATATTGCATAGGTCCTTCCCAAAAGATCATCCTGATCATGTAATAAAAATAATTATTGATCGCTAATTTATTTTTTTTAATCACGTGTGTCGATATTCAAAAATACATATATTCATACCTTTAGGATATGTTAATGCGGATAAAACGCCTGAAATCTATAAAATCAACTTTTATACACAACTCAAAAAGTATCTTTGCTATAGTCAAAAAAGATTCAATGGACGATGAAAAGATGATGTTGTTTCTGATGTAGTCGCGAGCAACGTTTCTTTGTTTTTGAAGGATTCAAACTATGCAAATTTCATCAAGTCGTGACTGGTGCCAAGTTAAAGATTATTTTTATAAAACGGGTCAAGTTCCAGAACAAACCGAGCTTGATCCAACCATTTTACAGATGTGGCATAAAGCCAAAGCAGCGGGCTTGAGCCCGTTCACGCCAGTTCCAGCCTCGACACAGCAGCCCCTAACCACAGACGATATGCGTCTATCTGAAACGGTTTTTCCTATTTTGAAAGATATTTGGGCGCTGTTTAAACATCAGAATATTTGTACATTTTTTCTGAATACCCAATTTAAAATTATTGCCGAATATCAAAATCCTGACCCTCATTCGCCCTATCATTTTTTAAAGCAAGGTCAAGTTCTGGATATTGCACAGTTTGGCAGTATTGCGCCCTCGTGTAGTATTTTGAGTCAGATGCCGATCATTATGATGGGCCACCAGCATTATTTAAATGAATTCTCTGACTTTTACTGTGCATCGGTACCTGTGTTCAATGGTCAGGGCAAAATACTGGGCGCGCTGGACATCACCTCATATCGTGAACAACTGGCCAGTAACTGGCTAAGACACCTGCTTTATCAGGGATATGTGGTTGAAAATGAAATTATAAAAAAGAATATGCCAGCACAACATCAGCTGCTTTATTTTCAGCATTCAGAAGATTTATTAAAAACAGCCTATACTGGCATGATTGAAATTGATGCCACGGGGCAGATTCAAAAAGCCAATCAAATGGCATTAACTTTACTCAATACGTCTATTGATCAATTATTGTATAAGCCCATCTCGAACTATTTCAGTTCGATCAGTACCCTCGCCTCACTTGAGCAGCAGACGCAATTTATACGTAGTCAAGACGAAGCGCTGTTTTATGCACGTTTATACACGCCTCAAATGACTAAAAAAACAAGCCACCTATTCAGCACATCTACACCCGATTTCAAAGATATTGCCAAATTAAGCAAAATCTTGCATTCCGATGTACCCATTTTAATTACGGGTGCCACAGGCTCAGGTAAAGATCATTTGGCACGTCAAATTCACGAATTTGCGGCAAAAGATCAGGCATTTATTTCGATTAACTGTGCAGCTATTCCTGAACACTTACTTGAATCTGAACTTTTCGGCTATGAAGCAGGTGCTTTTACAGGAGCAAGTGCCAAAGGCAAACGTGGTTTGATCGAACTTGCTCATCAGGGCATTTTGTTTTTAGATGAAATTGGTGATTTACCCAAACATTTACAGGCAAAATTATTACGCGTTTTACAAGATCAGTTTTTTTATCGTGTAGGCGGTCATAAGCCGATTCAAAGTCAGTTCAAATTAATTTCTGCCACCCATCAAGATCTATTGGCAATGATTGACAACCATGACTTCAGAAGTGATTTGTATTACAGAATATGTGGCTATCAGATCGAGTTACCACAACTCAAAGACCGTCCAGATAAAATTGATATTTTTAAGACACTGCTGGCCAAAGCCAAAATTTACAGTTGGTCGGTCAATGTTCAAGAACAGTTCGAGCGCTACGATTGGCCCGGAAACATTCGAGAATTGGCTCATGTGATTCAACTTTCTGCGGCGCTTATAGCGCATGATTCTCTTGAACATGCGCATCTTGAACATTTACATCTACCACAGCAACGAAAAGTTACGCCCCAATCCTACCTAGCAAATAAGCCTCAAACTTCACTAAATCAGATGACCAAACAGCTTGTTTTGGACATTTTGCAACAAGAAAAAGGCAACATCTCTCAAGCCGCTAAGCGACTCAATATCTCAAGAACAACACTGTATAAGTATTTACAGTAATAAATCCTAAAAGTAGTACTGTACATTGTTCAGATTCTGGACAATGTACAATTCAATAGTGTTCAGCCCCTGAACAACCACCCGAAAATTTAAAAAATTAATTAAATAAAAACAATAATTTAAATATTGGCACATTCCCTGCAATAGGTGAGATATCGATACTACACATACGATTTTAGTCTGTGTGATTTTAAACAATCGTAAGAACGAAATTATCGAAAAAGCACGAACAGGACGTTACGAGGTCTATATGACATTACTTGATGCTTCAATTTGGAACAAAAAATTATTTAACGGTGGTTGGTTTGAAAGCGGACAACCCTACGGTGTGGTAGAAGTTGCCACAGGTGAGCAGCTCGGCCAGACAGGCTCTGCATCGCCTACAGATGTTGCTCAAGCAGCGAAAGAAGCGCAAACGGCGCAGCGGCAGTGGTGGGCGCTCGATTATTTAGAACGCCAAGCCGTATTTGAAAAAGCCGTACAGATTGCCACAGAGCACCAAGATGAACTGGTCAATTGGCTGATTCGTGAAAGTGGCTCACTGGCACTTAAAGCTCAGTTTGAAGTGAAAGTAAGCATTCAAATGCTTAAAAACTGTATTGCATTTCCGCAGCTAGATCAGGGGAACATATTACCGAGTCGCAACGGTAAATTAAGCTTGGCCAAACGCTTACCGTTGGGTGTGGTCGGCGTAATTTCACCTTTTAATTTTCCGCTTTATTTGGCGCTTCGTGCGGTTGGGCCAGCTTTGGCATTTGGTAATGCGGTGGTACTTAAGCCAGATGAACGAACGGCGGTGTGTAGTGGTTACGCAATTGCCCGCATTTTTGAACTGGCTGGCTTACCAAAGGGCTTACTGCATGTATTACCAGGTGGCGCCGATACAGGTGAGGCTCTCACACTCGATCCACATATTGCCAGCATTCAGTTTACGGGTTCAACGCAGGTGGGCCGTATCATTGGTGCCAATGCCGGCAAAACTTTGAAAAAAGTCTCGTTAGAACTTGGCGGCAAAAACTCGCTGATTATTCTTGACGATGCCGATCTCGATTTAGCAGCCGAGAATATTGCATGGGGTGCATTTTTGCATTCTGGCCAGATTTGCATGACATCTGGCAAAATCTTGATTCATGAAAAAATTTACGATGCTCTCAAAGCGCGCGTAATCGAAAAGGTCAAACGCTTTGTGGTGGGTAATCCTTTAGAGCAAAACGTGACCATTGGCCCTTTGATCAATGAAAAGCAAAGCAAGCGCGTAGAAGCATTGGTTCAAGCCGCGGTTGAACACGGCGCGACCCTTGAAGTTGGAGGTAAAGCGAATGGCCCGTTCTTTGAGCCAAGCGTACTTTCACAGGTGCAAGCAGATAATCCAATTTTCAGTGAAGAGATCTTTGGGCCAGTGGCCGTACTGATTCCTTTTGCAAGCGATGAACAAGCGATTGAACTGGCCAATATGGGAGATTATGGGCTTTCGGCTGGCATTATTTCATCCAATGTGGGGCGTGCCATGCAACTCGGTGCACAGCTAAATGTCGGTTTGTTACATATCAATGATCAGACCGTAAATGATGAAACGATTAATCCATTTGGCGGATTTGGCGCATCTGGCAATGCAACACGAATTGGTGGGCCAGCAAATCCAGATGAATTTACTCAGTGGCAATGGATGACCATTCAGGCTGAGGCGCCACACTATCCATTTTAATTTTTTTCTCATACAGGATGTACAGAAATGACAAAGTTTACCTTAATCACAGCAGCAGTGACCAAATGCAAAGGCGCAGACTTTGAGCTCAAACAGCTCAAGATTCGTGAACCTCAAAACGATGAAGTATTGGTTAAAATTGTAGCAACGGGAATGTGCCATACCGATCTGATTGTGCGCGATCAGTATTATCCTGTTCCATTACCAGCGGTACTTGGTCACGAGGGTTCAGGCATCATTGAAGCCATTGGCCCGAATGTCAAAGATTTGGCTGTAGGTGATCACGTGGTGCTCAGCTATGGCTTTTGTGGAAGCTGTGAGCAGTGTAGCAGCGGACAACCAGCCTACTGTCAGGATTTTTTTGGACGAAACTTCAGTGGTGGAGATCCAGATGGGCATTCTGCCGTATGCTCGCACGATCATCATAAAATTCATGATCATTTCTTTGCGCAATCTTCGTTTGCAACCTACGCCATCAGCCGTGAAAATAATGCCGTAAAAGTGAGTAAAGATGTACCGCTTGAACTTTTGGGGCCACTCGGCTGCGGCATACAAACTGGTGCAGGTGCTGCAATCAATGCGCTGAAAGTCGCGCCTGCCAGTAGCTTTGTCACTTGGGGTGCAGGCGCAGTCGGACTCAGTGCACTTCTTGCTGCAAAAGTATGTGGTGCGACCACTATTATTGCAGTGGATATTGTCGAGTCTCGTTTGGCGTTAGCCAAAGAACTTGGTGCGACCCATGTTATCAACAGTAAAACGCAAGATCCTGTCGAAGCCATCAAGGAAATCACAGGCGGTGGTGTAAAGTTTGCTCTTGAATCGACTGGACGCCCAGAAATTTTGAAACAAGGGATCGATGCGCTCGGTATTCTTGGCAGCATTGCAGTGGTGGGTGCCCCTCCTTTAGGAACGACCGCAGCGTTTGACGTGAATGATTTATTGCTTGGCGGCAAATCGATTATCGGCGTTGTAGAAGGTAGCGGCGTACCGAAAAAGTTTATTCCGGCTTTGGTTTCGCTATATCAGCAAGGTAAGTTTCCGTTCGACAAACTGGTTAAGTTCTATGATTTTAAAGATATTAATCAGGCGGCAATAGATAGCCACAAAGGCATCACACTCAAACCCATTTTAAAAATTGGTTAAGCATTGAGAAGTGATGTCTTGAACAAGACATCACTTCTCAAATCGTAAATAAATCAAAATGATTTAAAAAGGATTTTTAATACATGTTACAGAGTTTAGATCCTCAACTGGCAAATTTTTTTGCAATGCTTGAAGCTCAAGGTGCACCTGCATTTGATATTGGTACTCTAAATGATCCAAATATCAATGAAATGAGAAACTGGTATCTCAATTTTGGTCCTCACGTCGCGGGGCAATTCATTGAACTTCAAGACGTAGAAGATTTATGGATACAAGTAAACGATGGTAACTTACGCTTAAGATCGTATAAAACTCAACGCCAGCATAGTGAATCATGTGAAACACTGATTTACTTCCATGGCGGAGGTTGGTGTATAGGGAGTATCGAAACGCATGATTTACTTTGTCGACATTTGGTGAACGATCTAGATGTTAATGTCATTAGTGTCGATTATCGTCTTGCGCCTGAATACCCATACCCTCAAGCTGCTCATGATGCGATTCATGCCACACAGTGGATTTTTGAACATGCATCTGCTCTTGGCATTCATCCAGACCATTTATATGTTGCAGGAGACAGCGCAGGAGGCAATCTGGCAGCAATCACTGCTCTCACTTTTAAAGAACAAACGTATAGAACTTCTTTAGCAGGGCAAATTTTAATCTACCCATGTATTGATCTTACCGTAATACATGACAATAAATATCCATCCTTTGAAGAACAGAAGCTCACTCCTCCTCTATCTGCCGAACAAATGTCAAAGATGATACAAATCTATTTGAAAAATGAAGATTTTGCTTATCAATGGCTTGCCTCACCACTACTCGCTCAAAGTCACCAACATCTTCCATCTACATTAATTATAACAGCCGAATTTGATCCTTTACGTGATCAGGGTCGTGTTTATTTTGAAAAATTAAAAAGCAGTTTAGTAAATACTGAATATCATGAAATAAAAGGTGTGGTACATGGTTTTTTTGAAATGTATGGCGTACTCAATAAAACGAAAGAGACGATCAATATAATAAGAGCATGGTTAAAAAACAATACACAAGCCAAATAATCATTTTTTAATTAAAAAGGTTCTTATTAAGAACCTTTTTAATTTACCCATAAAATTATTATATCAATAATGTATAAATATATACTCTCACATGACTAAAAATATAAAACCAATCATTTAAAATTTAAAATACTCTAAATAATTTTAGATAAATAAAAGTCAAATGGTTTGACTTATCCAATACAAGGATTTTGAGTATGTTTCCTCATAAATTATGTCTGGTTCTGATCGGCTGTATACCGTTATCAAGCTATGCATTTAATGGCGTTTATAATACTGGATCTGGACAGGTTTCAAGCGCTATGGGCGGTGTAAGTCTTGCTCAAGGTATGGATCGAACGTCGATTCATGATAATCCTGCCAATCTGTCTTTTCAAAACAGTGGTGCAGATGCCCAACTTTCGTTATTAAATATTCGTTCTAAAGCAACCTTACTGAATCAACCAGAAGGCTTTTATTCCAATAAAGTCATTCCGATTCCAAGTCTGGCTTTGGTGCAGCATTATAACGACCGCTTAAGTTGGGGTTTAAGTCTCACGGGTGCAGGTGCTTCAGTAGACTATGATGAACCTGCAATCCATGGGTTTCCAGCCGATAAAGCCAAAGATAATCTGGCGATTGTAAAGGCAAGTCCAACGGTATCGTACAAGGTTTTACCGAATCTCAGTTTGGGGGCGAGTTTAGATTTAGGCATTCAGCAATTTAGGGCAAAAGGTGTACTTGCAGGAGTCGATGGACAAGGCACGCCTATTTTTCTAGAAAGCCATGGTAATCAATGGGCCTATGGGATTGGTGCAAGTGTAGGTACGACTTGGGAATTTCAACCCAATTGGTGGCTTGGCGCGAGCTATAGCACTGAAATGAAATTTTCGAAGCTCGATGACTATAAAAATGATTTATTGGCACGCAGTGAAGGCAGAATTAATTTGCCAGAACGTTATGGAATCGGGATTAAACACAAACCAAATCAAAAACTTACTCTAGCAGCCGATATCGTACGTTTTAATTGGCAAGATGCTGATGGATTAGGGAAAAAAGGTTCTTTTAACTGGCAAAATCAAACGATTTATCGAGCTGGCGTGGATTATCAACTCACACCTCATGATCATTTGCGTTTTGGCTATAGCCATGCAGACTCAGTCGTAGATACTCAAGACACATTGGTGAATTTTTATGCCAATGCCGTCGCCAATCAATCATGGACTATTGGCTACGGCCGTGATCTTGGTTTTGCAACACTCAATCTTAGCTATGAATATGCGGTGAACAAAACCTTAAATGGCACTGGAAACAGCACAGGTACCCATTTAAGTAATCAGAACCATGTGATTACCCTCGGAATTTCAAAAGACTTTTAAACGCGATCAATACATTAAAGGACGATCAAAATGACAACATATGTACTTGTTCATGGCTCATGGCACGATGGCTCTCTCTGGGAACCTGTAGCCACTCATTTACGTGCTCAAGGCCATACCGTGCACTGTCCTACTGTGGCAGGCCATGGCTCAAATGCCGACCGGAATGTGACTCACACGCAGTGCAGTCAATCGATTGCGGATTATATCGTAAAGCATGATCTTAGTGAGATTGTACTGCTTGGGCACAGTTATGGTGGCACCATTATCTCAAAAGTCGCCGAGGTCATTCCCGAGCGCATTCAAAGGCTGATTTACTGGAATGCTTTTGTTTTACAAGACGGCGAAAATATGTTTGATAACATGCCGGAAGCCTACTACGAGCTGTTTACGAGTCTGGCCGCAGCATCGGGTGATAACACCGTTTTACTGCCTTATGAAGTATGGCGTCATGCTTTCATCAATGATGCAGATGATCAAATGGCCGAGGAAACTTATAAGATGCTGACGCCTGAGCCTTGTCAGCCCTTTCATGATCGACTGGATCTAAAAAAATTCTATACGCTGAATATTCCAAAAAGCTACCTGAACTGCACCGAAGATCAGGCTTTACCTGCTGGCTTTTGGCACCCTAAAATGTCGAGCCGACTTGGAGAATTCAAGTTGGTTGAAATGGGTGGAAGCCATGAAGCAATGTTTACCCGCCCTCAGGAATTGGCGACTAAAATTATTGAAGCCAGTCATGATTAATTGTTTAGACTGCCGGGCTTAGCCCGCGGTCTTACAAAACTGAAATAACCTTTTTACAGGTTTGAATCAACCATGTCCGAGCAAGGGGCTCATTGGTTTGGGCAAACCAATGTAAGCCCACATAAAATTCAGACATTTGAAACGGCAACTCCAAAACACGGACATGGGATTGATTTAAATATTGCTGTGCAGCACGACTGGGCAGCGTCACCATCAAATCTGTTTTATCCAGCACACCTTGTAAAACTCCAAAATGAGGCACTTCCAAAGCAATTTTACGCTGATGCCCCATTAGTTTTAATACATGATCGACCTGAGTATGCCCGGTAGATGACTTTATCGCCACATGAGATTCATTTAAATACGCATCAAAACCGAGTGTACTTCCTATTCGCGGATGATTCATGTTGACCAGTGCAACATATCGCTCTAAAAAAAGAGTCTCATATTCAAGATGCTTAAACTCCAAATGTGTACTATTAAAAATAGCCACATCAATAAATCCTTCGATTAACCATTTTTCGACTTGATCAATTTTAATCTCTTCTACTTCTATTTTTATTTTTGGTGCATGTGCTCTTAAGTATTCGATTAATGTCGGTAATAAGCAAATTTCACCAATATCTGATAAACCAATTCGAAAGATTTTATTTGAAGTGAGTGGATTAAAATTTAATGCCTCATCGACTGCTATTTCAATTTTTAAAATCGACTCTTTAAATACAGGATATAATTCATGCGATAATTTAGTTGCTTCCACACCATATTGCGTGCGTTCAAATAAAGGATTATTTAAATGCTTACGTAATCGATTTAAATTATAGGTAACAGAAGGTTGACTCAGATTTAAAATCTCAGCGGCTTTACTGATATTTTTATTTTCATAAACACAAATAAAAATACGGATCAGACTTAAGTCCACGTTTTAGAATCTTCCATGATTTTAATTTAATCCTATCATAAACACTTTTATTCAACTTTTTCAAAATAGAATTGTGCTAAAGGCACAAGTCGTTCAAAACACTCTTGTGCCAAATTCTTAGGGTTTAAATCGTTGCAACAGGCGATAGCGCTGCTCGGGCCGCTAACATGTCTTGTGCTAAATCATGCTGCCATAACCAGTCAAAACGGTTTTGCAAATGTGCACCCACTGCTTCAAAGCTTGGATACAGCGCTGAGTTAAGTTCATATATTTGCCCAGACTCACGCGAAGTACGCTGAACCTTGCAGGCGCGTTCTTTTCGGATCTGTTCATAAATTGCAGAAACTCGCGGTAAATCTTCAACAGTCAGCTCAGTGTGCTCAAACAATACTTTTAGCGTGAGTGCATCTTCAAGCCCTTGTCCTGCTCCGGCACCCTGATGTGGAAGCATGGCGTGCGCAGCATCTCCCATTAATACGACACGGCCAGACTGACTTTGATAAGTCGGCAATTCGGCCAGTTCGTGCAGTGCCCACAAGGTCGGACGCTCAATCAAAGCGAGTAAAATTCGGCAGCTTTCGCTCCAGTCCTGAAAATCGTCCAACATTTCCTGTTTGTCTACCGCACGTGTCCATGGGGTATGTTCTGCAAGCGTAAGTTGCTCAGCGTTTGTCTTAAACGCCACAATGTTAATGTCTTCACCTTGACGAATCGGAAAGGTCAAAATGTGCTTGTTTTTGCCTAAAAACATTTGTGGTACGTCGGCAATTTCTACATCTAGGCCGGCTGCCACAATGGCCTGTCTAAATTCTGTCGCTTTGATGATACCGCGGTAAGCCCACGTGCCAGTAAAATTAGGACGTACTGGAGCAAACTGATGGGTTTGCAGCACATAATCACGCGTGGCGGAGTGTATACCATCTGCACCGATGACATAATCGGCTTCGGCGCGTGTCCCATCTTCAAAACTCAATTCAATATGCGTATCGTACTCCTGAATCGATTTGAGTTTTTTATTAAACTTACACTGGTGCTGTGGAATATTTCCTAAAATAGCATCTAAGAAATCGGCACGATGCACCGAAGACTGACCAACCTGAGGAGAAATTGAACTCGACAAATAATCATCGTTATAGCCATTTCGCCATTGAAACCATACATCCTGAAATGGCGCAGATACTTGATCTGCAATCGCGGTATATTGCGAAGCCAAACCAAGTAGCTCAATGGCACGAACCGCATTCGCGCCAAATGAAATTCCGGCACCAATTTCAGAAAATTGAGGTGCTGCTTCATATAAGCAAACATCTAAATGCGGCTGTTTAAATAAGTTGGCTGCAAGCGCGACTCCCGCAATACCACCACCCACCAATGCAATACGAACTTTTTTCATCACACAATTCCTTTGAGTGTTGTTTTATCTAGTTTCATCTTGCGTTAGCGCACAAAACTTATCCAATTAAAAGATCTCAATGACAGACATCAATATTTTAAATAATCTTTAAAAAACAAAAACCTAAAAACAAATGATCATTAAAAAATTTTCAAATATCTTTTTTACAAGACAAAAGATCGATCAAAATGGCCATTTTCTTATATTAAGCACTTGAAAATATGTAACTTCTAACAATGAGAAGATCGTGAATTCATTCTAAATCTAATTTTTTCTTAATTTTTGAGTTTTCTAATATACCTAGAATCTCAATGAACATTTAAAGACCAAAATATGTTTGCCGCTTTAACACCAAACAAACAATGGCGTGTCTCGATACACACCTTTAATGCTATTCTGGCTTGCTGGTTGGCCAGTTTTACCAATGGCAGTTTTTATCATAAAGTTTTGCAGCTCAGTGCATTTGACGGTTTGATGCAAGTACTGTTTATGAGTGCCACATTTTTACTGATTGCTGGCGTAAATTTTATCTTTTTACAATTGATCAGTTGGCGAGCATCTGCCAAAACTGTCGCTGTGATCATGATTGTATTAACGGGGTTAACCTCTTACTTTGTCAATCAGCTCGGTGTAAATATCAATACCGCGCAGATTGAAAATGTCATGCAAACCGATACGCGTGAAGCTTTGGATTTGCTCTCTATACCCCTGTTGTTATGGGTACTTAAAATCATTGTGGTACCTTTAATTGGTCTTTTATTTATTCAAATCAAGCCAGCAAATAACCTTAAGCATTTGTTGATTGGTAAATTCGGCAGCTTGGCTGTAGCACTTTTTATGATAGGTGCTGGGCTTTTTTCTTTTTATAGCCAATATGCGCCGATCTTTCGCGAAAATAGAGAGCTTAAAGCACAGATTTCACCGCTAAATGTGATCTCGAGTAGCTGGAGTTATTCCCGCCGGCAATATAAAAAACGCGATCTGCCTTTGGTCAAATACGGTGAAGATGCACACATCGTACATACTGTGGGTGCACATGCACCTAAAATTATGGTGCTGGTGGTGGGTGAAACAGCGCGTGCAGAAAACTTTAGCCTAAATGGTTATCACAAACCGACCAATCCAGAGCTAAGTAAACTTGATCTGGTAAATTTTACTCAAGCCTCCTCTTGTGGTACGCAAACCTCAGTTTCAGTGCCGTGTATGTTTTCAGGCATGAAGCGTAGCGCGTATGATGAAGCATTGGCGGGTCATCGTGAAGGCCTGTTAGATATTGTGCAGCGCGCAGGCTATGAAGTGACATGGATTGATAACAACTCGGGCTGCAAAGGTGCATGTGATCGTATACAACATTACATCTCGCCTAAAGATGATCCACGTTACAAAAATCAGTGTAAAGACGGCGAATGTTATGACGGAATTTTAATCGATGCCTTAAAGGATTATCTTAAAGCGCTCGACTTAAAACAGCTCAAAAAAGATCAATTGATTGTATTGCATCAACTAGGGAGCCATGGGCCAGCTTATTACAAACGCTACCCTGCTGCTTTTAAAAAATTTACGCCGACCTGTGACACCAACAACATTCAAAACTGCTCACGCGAAAGCTTGATCAATAGCTACGACAACACCATTTTGTATACCGATCACGTACTGAGTACATTGATTCATACCCTCGATGCTTTACCGGTCTCGACAGGTCTGATGTATTTATCGGATCACGGTGAATCGACTGGTGAAAATGGATTGTATCTCCACGGTACGCCTTATTTTATGGCGCCGAAAGAACAAACGCACATTCCTATGTTATTCTGGTTTTCAACGACATGGCCACAGCAACAAACAATCAAGCAGTGCTTAAACGGACAAAAAAATAATCCGGTCAGTCAAGATAATTTGTTTCCAACCGTGTTGGGCTTGTTGCATATTCGAACACAGGTATTGGATTCAAGCTTGGATTTGACCGCTCAATGCAGAGGTAAACTGTAGCGTGATCAGAATTTTATACATAGAAGACGATGTCATGATCGGTAAAACGACTTTCAAACTGCTTCAGCATGAGAAGTTTGAAGTCGATTGGGCCAAAAATGGCATCGAGGCACTCGATTTTTTATTTCGCCAGACTTATCACTTGGTTTTACTCGATTTGGGCTTGCCGGAACTTGACGGCCTAGACGTACTCAAGCACATTCGTAAAAAAATGGAGCTAAACAAGCTGGCAGTGATTATTATCAGTGCCCGCGATCAGAGTAAAGAAAAGATTCAGGGTTTGAAGCTCGGCGCAGATGATTATATCGTCAAGCCTTACGATTTTGATGAGTTAGTGGCACGGATTGAATCCGTTTTGCGACGCGGTAATTATTCCTCTTTAAGTGAAATCAGTTTTAAAGTGGGTCAGATTCAGCTTTTTCCAAATACACATCGACTACTCAAAGAAGGCCAGCCCATTAATGTTTCAAATAAAGAGTGGGCCATTTTAGAACCGATGATGATGTATCCCAATCAGATTTTTTCTAAAAATATGCTCGAAGAAAAACTCTACGATTGCGATGATGAAGTGAACAGCAATACCATTGAGGTCCATATTCATAATTTAAGACAAAAGCTAGGGAAAGATTTTATCCGAAATGTGCGAGGCTTAGGCTATTGTGTTGAAAGCACAGACAAATGACCACCGAGGCCTGAAATTCAGGTTCAGTCAGCTTCGATCCTTTTATCGCGAAAAACCACTCAGCCAACGTATGACGTGGAGCATTTCGCTTTTCAGTATTTTTTTGCTTTTTTTTATCGGAATTGCGGCGTATCGAATTGCACTAGAAGAATCTCAGGAGGTAATCGATCGCCAAATGCAGGAAATGGCGGAATTTCTCGATAAAAACGACTTGTCATTACGCTTATCTACTTATGATCCTAAAGCTGAGTATGATGAAACCGATGTCTTTATTGATATTATTAAAGATACCGAACTTGCAAAACTAAGCCAACAATACGACTATATTTTGCCATACTCCTCTACCCCATATTTCACAAGAAAAAAAACCATCCGCGGCGAACTTAAAATTTATGTGTATCCTGCCAAAGACAAGCAAATTCAGATTAGTCAGTTAATCAAAGTACGGCGACATCTGGCCAAAGAATTGGCATTTAACATGCTGATTCCGTATATCTTTTTTATGCCATTTGGTATTTATGGGGTATATCGTTTGATTCGTCATCACCTTAAAACGCTCACCAAACTTCGTAGTACCTTTTCAGAGCGCAATTACACCGATCTGTCAGAGGTCAAAATTGATCATTTGCCTATGGAAATCCGCCCAGCCATAGATGAACTCAACTATTTGTTTAAGCGCATTGATGAGGCAAAAAATCAACAGCAAGTGTTTATTGCCAATGCTGCTCATGAACTTCGAACGCCACTGACTGCTTTAAAGCTACAAACCTCACTTTTACTTAAAACACCACAAGATCATCCGTTTTATCAAGAAAATCTGAATGATCTATCTCTGAGTCTGAAACGCATGTCACATCTGGTCGATCAGCTCATGAGTTTGGCACATCAGGAAATTCAGCAAGATGAGCCACTACAGTCACTCAATCTGGTCAATGCACTTCGCTTAAGTGTCGGTCAGTTATTGGCCAATGCGCGTAAAAAACAAATCGAAATTCAAGTCAGTATTGAGCCCGCTCTCGAGCAAGTGATGATTTTGGCGCGCCCCAATACCTTGCAAAGTATATTTATCAACCTCATCGATAATGCCATTAAATACAGCCCACCCAAAAATCAGGTCTGTATTTTAGTTTCATACGATCATGAAATGATCTGTGTCGATATCCACGACAATGGCCCGGGAATATCAGAGCATCAATACAACCATGTGTTGCAACGTTTTGTTCGTTTAGAAAAAACTCAGCATAATGCAATAGGGAGTGGTTTAGGGCTTTCGATTGTCAATACTGCATTGCAGTCACTCGATGCATCTATGCAATTTAAGACGTCTAATCTTTTAAATGGATTATGCGTGCAATTAAAATTCAAGCCCATTTCTGAATCAAAGCACGAATAAACAACATTTTAGGCCAAAATTTAAGGATTGAATGACTTGATTGAATTTATTGTTATGTTATAACATAACAATAATACAGACCACTGTAACTCCCATTCATTCACTGCTTAATAATATTGACTATGATTCGTAAAAACCCATCAGGCCATTTGCCGCAAATTCATCAATCTGCCTACATTGACCAGACTGCCATCATTTGTGGCAAAGTCATCATTCACGCCAATGTGTTTGTTGGGCCTTACGCTGTCATTCGTGCAGATGAAACCGATGAAAACGGTGATATGGAACCGATCGTGATCGGTGCAAATTCGAATATTCAAGACGGTGTGGTTATTCATTCAAAAGCCGGAGCAGCCGTTCAAATTGGTGAAAACTCATCAATTGCGCACCGATCGATTATTCATGGGCCATGCGTCATCGGTGCGCGTGTTTTTGTCGGTTTTAACAGTGTACTATTTAATTGCAAAATCGGTAACAACAGTGCCATTCGTCATAATGCCGTTGTCGATGGTCGTGATTTACCGCCTAACTTTTATGTCCCTGCCATGAGTTATATCAACGCCAAAACCGACTTGGCGGCGTATCCTCCAATCGACGTCTCGATTACCGAATTTTCAGAAAGTGTGGTGACCACCAACATCGAATTGGTTCAAGGATATAAGGCATTATCCAATGAGTTTTAATGCCTTACCCAACCTGATTATTCGTAACGCACATCTGGTCAATGAAGGTCATAGCCAATTTTGTGATGTTTTGATTCAGCAAGGCCGTATTTCCAAAATACAGTCCTCGATTACAGGCATACATCGTGCAAAAGAGATCGAGGCCAATGGCGCTTGGCTACTGCCCGGCATGATTGACGATCAGGTTCACTTTCGTGATCCGGGTGCGCCACATAAAGGCACTATTGCCTCTGAGTCGGCAGCAGCAACTGTAGGTGGCATTACCAGCTTCATGGACATGCCCAATACCAAGCCCGCTACGCTAAACTTAGATGCCTTGAATGCCAAAAAAGCAATTGCAGCCCGCTCGAGTCATGGCAATTATGCATTTCATTTTGGTGTAAGTGCAGACAATCTGTCGATCATTGAGCAGCTCGATCCAAAGCTGGTCAGCGGCGTGAAAGTCTTTATGGGTTCTTCTACTGGCAATATGCTGGTAGATGATCCCAAAGCGCTTGAGTTTTTATTTGCTCATGTTCCCACTATTTTACTCACGCACTGTGAATCTAGCCCCATTGTTACTGCCAATGAGGCGCTGTATCGGGCGCAATATGGTGAGAATGTTCCTGCGCATTTTCACCCACTGATTCGCGATGAAGCTTGCTGCTATGCAAGCTCAAAAATGGCAGTCGAGCTGGCAAAAAAATATCAGACGCAATTGCATGTACTGCACCTGACCACAGCCAAAGAGTTATCACTTTTTGAAAATAAACCGCTTCATGAAAAGCACATAACAGCTGAAGTATGTATTCATCATTTACATTTTGATGCCCAAGATTACGACCAGCTCGGTCATCTGATCAAGTGTAACCCGTCAATCAAAACAAAAACTGATCGAGATGCCTTGATTAAAGCTGTTTCATCAAGTGATTTGTTAGATATTATTGGTACAGATCATGCTCCGCACACTTGGGATGAAAAACAAAACAGTTACTTCAATGCACCAGCAGGTTTACCCCTTGTTCAGCATGCCCTGCCTGCGTTGCTTGAGCTGGTTGCGGCAGACCAATTACGTATCGAAGATATGGTCAGCAAAACCTCACACCGCGTGGCCGATTTATTTAAAATTAAAGAGCGCGGCTATATTCGAGAAGGTTATTGGGCCGATCTGGTTTTAGTCGAAAAAAATCCATGGTCCGTTGCCGAGCAGCCGATTTACATGCACTGTGGCTGGACCCCTTTTCAGCATAAAAGTTTTCAGTATCGCGTCGCCACCACCATCGTATCGGGACAAATCGCGTGGCACAATCAGCAGTTGTATCTCAATTGCAGAGGTCATGCACTTGAAATTGATCGATGAATCTGGGTCATCTTTCATTAAGAGGATTGAACCAAATTAATCTTTCTTTATCTAAAATATTCATATAAATTGCTTATTTTTTTATAAGTACACCCCCAGTTGTCAATTTTTTACACAGGTGGCGGTGCTTATATCCTCTATAATCAACTTTTTTTGTATTCGAGATCTTATGAAAATTTTAGATGGCGGATTTGGGCGCGAGCTGGCTCGTCGTGGTGCACCTTTTAGACAACCTGAATGGTCAGCTTTGGCACTTACCGAAGCACCTGATATTGTGAAGCAGGTTCATCTAGATTTTATTCGTGCAGGCGCTGAAGTCATTACCACCAACAACTATGCAGTTGTACCTTTTCATATTGGTCAAGACCGTTTTGATCAAGAGGTCACTGATTTAGTCAAGGTTGCCACTACTCAGGCCAAACGTGCAGTTGAAGAAAGTGGCGCTGCGGTGCAAATTGCGGGCTGTCTTCCTCCACTTTTTGGTTCTTACCGCGCCGATTTATTTCAGGCAGATGAAGCAGCCACTTTGGCACGCCCTATTATTGAAGCATTGTCGCCTGACGTTGACTTATGGCTTGCAGAAACTCAGTCGTGTTTGGCAGAAGTTCGTACTGTTCGTGAGCTTTTACCTCAAGACGGTCGTGAATTCTGGGTTTCCTTTACCCTCCAAGATGATCAGGCGCTTCCTGCTGCACAGCTACGTTCTGGCGAAAGCATCGCAGAAACTGCCGAACTGATTAAATCACTAAATGTCAGTGCCGTACTGTTCAACTGCTGTCAGCCAGAAGTCATTCTTCAAGCGATTCAAGAAATTCGTGAACTCATTCCAAACACCATTAAAATTGGTGCCTATGCGAATGCATTTCCGCCACAAAACAGTGAAGCCACAGCCAATGATGGTCTAGATGAAATCCGTAAAGACTTAGATCCAGACGCGTATTTACAATTTGCCAAACAATGGCAAGATGCTGGCGCCAGTATGATTGGGGGATGCTGTGGTATTGGTCCTGAACATATTCAGAAACTCTCTCAATTTTTTCAAGACTAAGCCGCATGTCCACTTCTAAAATTGGTTTACTCTCCCTCACCGCCTTAGTGTTTAGTTCCATGGTCGGTTCAGGCGTATTTAGTCTGCCACAAAATATGGCTGCTGTTGCCAATGGTTCTGCTTTACTGTTTGCATGGCTGATCACTGGCGTCGGTATTATTTTTCTGGCGATATCCTTGCTACATTTAACCCGTCAACGTCCAGATCTGGACGGCGGGATTTACAACTATGCACGCGAAGGCTTTGGCGATTTGATCGGCTTTTGTTCTGCCTGGGGTTACTGGCTCTGTACCACTGTCGGGATTGTTGGCTATGTGGTCATTGCTTTTTCTGCGGTGGGTATGTTTACCGATACGCCTGAACATACCTACTTTGGTGAAGGCAATACCCTATATGCGCTTATTGGCTCATCCATTTTTGTCTGGCTTGTGCACTGGCTCGTGAGTCGAGGCATTAAAGAAGCGGCTTTGGTCAATTTGCTGGCAACAATTGCCAAGATTGTGCCACTTGTCGTATTCATTTTGTTTTCGTTTGTGGCGTTCAAGCTTGAACTATTCAAATTAAATTTTCTCGATACATCCTTACAAATGCCAGTATGGCAACAAGTGCGTGATGTCATGCTGATTACGCTCTGGGTATTTACAGGTATCGAGGGCGCCGTTGTCCTTTCGTCGCGCGCCAAACGTAGAAACGATATCGGTAAAGCAACTCTACTGGGTGTGTTATTGGCACTAGGCTTTTATGTCATGGTGACGGTGTTGTCATACGGTATCAATACGCGTGCAGAGATTGCAGGCATGCATAATCCGTCTATGGCCAGTATTCTTGCGCAATTGATTGGTTTACCGGGTACCATTGTCATTACATTGGGGCTGATTATTTCAGTTTCTTCGTCCTATTTAAGCTGGACCTTGTTTGCAACCGAAATTCCATTTTTGGCTGCAAAAAATGGCGCTTTTCCAAAAAGTTTTTTAAAAACCAATACCAATAATGTACCGATTACATCATTGTGGCTGACCTCGATTGTGGTACAGCTTTCATTGATTGCAGTATGTTTTTTCAATAAAAACTACACCCAGCTTTTACTGATCTCATCGGTCATGATCCTGTTGCCTTACTTTTTGGTTTCTGCTTTTTATCTGAAAGAATCTGCACGCCACAAACGTGGCAAACATATTTTTATTGCCGGTATCGCAACCTTATATGCGGTGTGGCTGTTATATGCTGCAGGTCTGTCTTTGTTATTGTTGTCTGGTATTTTGTACCTGCTCGGGCTCGTGATTTATTTTTATAGCCGCTATTCGGTTAAACGCGGCAATACAGAAAAACTACTCAACGATTAAAATAATTCATGATTTCAGCCATACAGTGATGTAGCTTAAACCTGACCATGTTCATGGCTTAATCTTCATCACTGTATTTTTTTCTTTGTAATTTACTCATTATAGTCTGTTCATTTACTTGTAGACTTTCATCAACAGCGGACCAACACGCTTCGCAAAGATTTCACATTGAGTTGATTAAACTCATCTGAGCGAATAATGTGATAAGTTTTGATTGATCCATCTAGAGGTACATCCGATATGAGTTATAAGCATAATAATCTTATGGCAATGCGTGAAAAGTACTGGAATGACGACGCTTCACATCATGTGCAAAATGAAAAAACGTTCTTTTGCGAAACCTTGCAAGAACACAAAATTTTTGATCAGCCTTCACTTGACGATGCGCGATACTTCTTTTTTACACTCCCTAGTATTGTGATTGTAAAAGGATACGCCTTGGGTTTTACTCACGATTCGGTCAAGAGCATGATTGCCAAGCATATTGAAGCCAACAAGGTTCAACTCAAACAGCGTCACCAGATCAAGATTCAGTATGCGATGTAGTCAAGCTGGATACTGAATAACAATACTTGGTGAAAAAATTGAATGAATTCAGATAAATCGACTGCAGTTCATCACAATTCAGTTTTATTCACTTACAAAATTGCCTTAAAATACGATACCCTCAAGTTTCAGCGTCTGATTGCAGTAATACTTTTCATCTTTTAAACAGCCTATGACTGTTTTAATACGATTAGAGCCTGTAGTATTCGTTACAATTGTCTTCATTACTTTTCTGCGTGTTTCAGCAAAGGATTTTATATGTCAAATCAGAACGATAAGCTTAAGAATTTAAAAACTTCTTCGATGGATCGACGCTTATCGATCGCAAAAGCCTCGTTCCTCGCAGGCACGCGCTGGGCCACTGCAAGTGCAAGCTCAATGTTTTCAAGTGAAGCAGAAAAGGAAAAGAAAAGAAAAAAAGCCATGACCGAACAAGCCAATTATTTGGTTTCTGAAATTGGCAAGCTGAAAGGCTCTATCGTCAAAATCGGCCAGATGATGGCACTGTACGGCGAGCATTTTCTACCTGAGGAAATTACTCAGGCACTCAATACCCTCAATAACCAGACCGTCGCATTGGCTTGGCCTGCAATCAAATCGCATTTACAAACACAACTGGGCAGTAAGCTAGATGATCTTATCATTGATCATGAACCTATCGGTACCGCTTCATTGGCACAGGTTCACCGCGCAACACGTAAATCTGACGGTCTAGAACTGGTATTAAAAATTCAGTATCCAGGTGTGGCCGAAGCCATTGACTCGGATATGAGCCTGTTTAAAAACATGCTGAAACTCACCCGCATGGTGCCGCAAACACGTGAGTTTGATCAGTGGTTTGAAGAAGTCAGAGAAATGATGCACCGTGAGGTGAGTTACGATATTGAAGCTGCAACTACGCGTCGCTTTGCAGAGCGCTTAAAAAGCGATCCCCGTTATGTTGTTCCTCAAATTGTCGATCGCTACTGTACCAGCAAAATCTTATGCATGACCTATGAACGTGGCGTCCCAATTAATAGCCCCGTGATGTTGTCTTTGCCACAAGAACGCCGTAATCAACTGGGTGAAGCTTCTCTTGAAATTGCTGTCCGCGAGATTTTTGAATGGGGAGAAATGCAGACCGATCCAAACTTCGGCAACTATTTGGTACGTTTGGGCAACGGCGATGACATCAACGATAAAATTGTTTTACTCGATTTTGGTGCGATCCGCCAATTCGATGATCATCTGCTCAACGTTGCACGTAATTTGATTCAGGCTGGCTATCATCACAGCAGTGAAGAAATGGTTGCAGCCATGACAGGTTACGGTTTCTTTGACTCAATCCCGCAAAGCATCAAGCCAGATATGGCCAAGGTTTTCTTGCTGGCAACTGAAGCTTTTAGTTCACCACAAAATAACCCAGACATGCCAGAAGGTCTGATGGATCAGGATAACCGCTATGACTGGAAAAAAAGCCAGCTACATAGCCGTGTGATGCAACAAGCCAGCAAATCGATGGCCTCGCGTTATTTTTCTGTACCGCCAAAAGAATTTATGTTTATCAGCCGCAAATTCATTGGTGCATATACCTTTATGACCGTGATTGAAGCCAAAACCAATGTTCGCCGTATGATTCAAAAATTTGTTCAATGATTCAATTGACTAGGATGACATTTGTCATCCTAGTCAATTCCGTTAAAAGCTCATTTTTAAAAATCGATTAAATTCCATAATATTCATATACTTATAAATATAAAAAATTGTCTTTTACCGTTAATCTAAATTCTTTCACCTGTCATCCATGACATAGTCTTTACTTGGGCAGCATGTCAGCATAGTTCGTATTCCCTTCAGGGCAACGGAGTTTGCAATGTCAAATATGGTGAGTAAGGCGCAAGGTTTAGGACTATCATTGATTACCAAACTTGCAGGAAGTGACGTACTTGATCAACTCAAACTTAGAAAGTTTGTAGAGCGATCACTTTATCAAGGTTCAAAAACAGGCTTTAAGGCGCTTTCAAAAGCGCAGAAAACGTTTAAATCCAACTCAATTGATCGACAGCGCCTGCCTCGGCAAAACAAAGATTTATTTGATTTGAGTTTGACCGTAGAACAAACCATGACGCGCGAAGCCATGCGCAAATTTGCACAGGAAGTGCTCTATATACATGCACATCAAGCTGATCATGACGGACAATTCCCCGAAACTATTTGGCAATATCTAGATGAACTTGGCCTGAATTATTACGCCCTTCCCGAAGCTGCAGGAGGTGTAGCCAGTGAGCAAAATATTGTGAGTAATATTTTAATTGCAGAAGATCTGGCGCAAGGTGATTTTAGTCTAGCCGCAGGGATTTTAAGCAGCTTTAGTGCCATCAATGCGATCACTCGCTGGGGATCACAAAGCATTCAATCACGTTATTTATCCGCTTTTGCTGAAGATAGTCAGTTAAAAGCCACTTTTGCAACTCAAGAGAATACTGCCGCATTTAATCCGTTCCAGCTTAAAACGACAGCCAAGCGTGAAGGTGACCATTTTTACTTGGATGGACAAAAAACACTGGTGCTTTTAGGTGAGCATGCCGATCTTTACCTCGTCAGTGCCATGCTTGAGGGCCAGCCCGATGTATTTGTAGTTGAGCGAAGTGACACCATTGCCATAAAGTCATCGCCGGCGATGGGTTTAAAAGCGACTGAAACGATAACACTTGAGTTTCAGCAGACCCCTGCCCAGCGCTTAGGTGACGATGATTTTGACTACAGTGCATTTGTCGATTTGGGTAACTTGATGTGGTGTGCCATGGCAGTTGGCACTTGCGAGGCGGTCAAACGCTATTGTATTGACTATGCCAATGATCGGATCGCCTTTGGCGAACCTATCTCGCATCGTCAAAGTGTGGCATTTATGGTGGCCGATATGGCGATAGAGATTGATGCAATGCGGATGCTGGTTTGGAATGCGGCCAGTCTTGCAGAAGCTGGTCAATCCTTTCATCGTGAAGCGTACTTGGCTCGTTTATTGTGTGCCGAAAAATCCATGCGGATCGGCACAGATGGCGTGCAAATTCTGGGCGGTCATGGCTTTACCAAAGAACATCCTGTCGAACGCTGGTATCGAGATTTGCGCGCAACTGCGATTGTTCACTCGGGCTTACATGCATAAACACACGACAAGCAGAAGAAAGGATATGCCATGAACTTACAAACTCCCAAAAAATTTAAAATGATGGTCAGTCAGGCGCATGATGTCGCAGTCAATGTTTTACGCCCCATTTCACGTAAATATGACAAAGCTGAGCACGCCTATCCTAAAGAACTCGATATGATTGCCTCACTGATTGACGGCATGAATGAAGGTGGTGACGGAATCAATGCAGGCGCAGCGGGTGCGAGCAAACGCGGCGATGAAAATCGAGAAGGCATTCGAAACGGCACCAATATGTCAACCGCACTCGGTATTATAGAAATGTGCTATGGCGATACCGGATTACTGCTCAGTATGCCGCGTCAAGGACTTGGTAACTCTGCAATTGCAGCAGTAGCGAATGACGAACAACTGAAACGCTTTAAAGGCATCTGGGCTGCAATGGCCATTACCGAACCCAATTGTGGCTCCGACTCCGCTGCCATTCGAACCACCGCAGTAAAAGACGGTGATCACTACATTTTAAATGGTGAGAAAATATATGTAACATCGGGTGCTCGTGCTGATGCCGTGGTGGTTTGGGCAACACTGGATCGAAAGCTGGGTCGAGCTGCAATTAAGTCGTTTGTGGTGCCTAAAGGTACGCCGGGCATGACCATTGAACGTCTGGAGCATAAACTTGGAATTAAGGCCTCAGATACCGCTGCAATTAGTTTTGTCGATTGTCGAATTGGTGCCGAAAACTTGCTTGGCAATGCCGAGATCGATGTTGCCAAAGGCTTTGCAGGAGTTATGGAAACTTTTGATAACACCCGCCCACTGGTTGCTGCTATGGCCATAGGATGTGCCAAGGCATCACTTGAGCGCATTAAAATACTGTTAAAAGATCATCTCGATTCACATTACAGCACCCCCTATTTACAGACTTCTCATTTGGCGGCGCAGGTCTATCGAATGGAAGCTGAATGGGAAGCGGCCCGTTTATTGACCCTTAAAGCGACATGGATGGCTGACAATAAACAACCCAACTCGAAAGAGGCCTCAATCGCAAAAGCCAAAGCTGCACGGATTTGTAATGAAATCACCCTAAAATGCGTCGAACTCGCGGCAGGTTTGGGTTATAACGAAGATGAACTACTCGAAAAATGGGCGCGTGACTCAAAAATTCTGGATATTTTTGAAGGAACTCAACAAATTCAGTTACTCATTATTGCACGGCGAGAACTCGGTAAATCGTCCAGCGAGCTCAAGTAATTCAATTTTTTAAGTTTAAAAAAAGCCTCTAATGAGGCTTTTTTATTTATTCAGATGATTGCATTGGATCGGTTAGACCAAATTTTGCAAACAATTTGGCACGGCGTTTAGGATATATATTGGCTTTAGATAAATCGCCTTTATAATGCGCCAGCACACGCTGATCCATCATTTTGAACCAAAGTGGTGGAATCATGGCTGGCAATAACATGCTGGCATATCCGCTCGGTAACTCAGGTGCTTCATCGAAATGGCGTAACGCCTGAAATGGTCTTGTTGGATAAGCATGATGATCAGAATGACGCTGTAACTGGTACAAAAATAAATTGGTCACAATATTATTATTGTTCCAGCTATGCTCAGGCATGGTTCTTTCATATTGACTATTCTCTTTTTTCTGCCGTAATAGGCCGTAATGCTCAATATAGTTAATAATTTCAAATAAACTAATGCCATAAAATGCCTGAGTCACCAAATAAGGCAGTGTCCCCTTACCAAATATACCCAGCATACTGCTGTGAAAAGCAGCACTCATACCCCAGCCTTGCAACAGTTCATTCTCCTTCGACCAGAACTTTTTGCCTTTACGTTTTAGACGCGTTGTTTCAATTTCGATCGCAGATTTAAGTGAACCAAATACGGTGCGTGGCCAAAATTCATAAAAGGTTTCTCCCATTTGCGATGACGCGGGATCTTCTGGGGTTGCCGCACGTTTATGGTGCCCGTAAGGATGTTCGATCCGAAAATGGTTATAGCCAGTCGGAACCAAAGCCAGATGTGATAAAAGATGATCAATGCGATCCTGTTTATGACTTAATTCGTGTGCTGTATTCACGGCAATGCCATTAATCGCCCCCATTGAAATGCCGAGTAAGATTTTATCTAAAAACGATGTTTGTTTACGGCTCGTTAGATAGCAAGCATATACGTTGGCGATATATTGCAAAGGAATGAATGTTTTGACTAACCGAGCATAATAGGGATCATTTTCGAGTTGTTTGATCTCTTCCACACTCGGATTACTGGCATCTTTGCCAATCAGCGTATCAATCGTCGGAATAATTACGTGCAGAAGTAATGGACCGCCCAATGCAAAGATCTTTTTGATCGGACGAGGAGAAAATTGATAGCCTGCCAAAATTCCGATACCCAAAACTGGAAGCGCAGGACTGATCATCCATAAATAGCGTTTGCGATCAATCTCACGCATCGACTTAGTTGCCTGAATGGCGTCTTCTAAAGACGGGTCCACTTTCACTGGTGCGTTCATTGTGCATCCTTTCTTTTTCTTGCCTTGTGTTAAAGCTATGATTATGTATTCTGCGCCGTTAAAACAGTCGTATGCGTCCAAAAAACCTATTTAAACGTCTTTGGCATTTTCATCCATTTCAATGACCTAAAATCACATGTAGATGAGAAAATCACGTAATATAATCAAGACATAAAAAGAATCTGAAACGCGGTATGGATGCACTGAGTAAAATCTTTGATGATATTCATTTAAATAAGTCTGAATATTTATACCTCAAAACCCAAGGTGAATGGGCTTTTCATTGCGGTGCACAAGATGCATTGGTGACTCATATCATCTTGATGGGAAGTGCAACATTTTACATCACCGATGGCACGCAGGTCGAAGCACAGGCAGGCGATATTGTGCTGATTCCCTCTGGAAAAGCACATCACGTCTCGAATGACAGGCAGAGTAAGCTGATTGACAGCATGAGTATTGATCATCTATTCAATGGTCATCTCAATGACGCGATTGAATTCGGCTCTGGATCAAATGAACACGCCCTGATCTTTACTGTGCGTAGTCATATTGATATGCATATGGCTGGGCCACTACTCGATGCTTTACCTGCATTTCTTCATATTCATCATGCCATGAGTTCGACTGGGCCTGAATGGCTACGCGTCGGGTTGTATTTTGTGGCACTCGAGACGCAGCGGATTCAACCGGGTCGAGATAAAATTTTTGATCATTTGATGAGTATTCTTTTTATTGAATGTGTTCGCGATTATATTGCACAGCTTGACGATCAAGAAAGCTGGCTTACTGCACTGAAACATCCAGAATTGTCTAGCGCTCTAGCGGCAATTCATGCATATCCCGAACAGCCTTGGACGGTCGAAACACTAGCAGATCAATGCTGTATGTCGCGTTCAAAATTTGCCAGTTTGTTTCAGAGTGTGCTACGCGAAACGCCACTGGCTTATTTACAGCAACATCGTTTACGGCTCGCGGTCCAACTACTCAGAACCAGCAACTTCAATATTCAGCAAATTGCCCATAAGGTGGGTTATGCTTCTGAAACTGCATTTAGTCAAGCCTTTAAGCGACAGTTTGAACAAACACCCAAACAGTATCGACAAAGTATTAATGTAAATATCGAGTAAAAAAAGCGCCATTTCGGCGCTTTTTTTAATTGAAACTTATTTTATTTTTGCATGAGACTTCAGATATTGGGTGTAATCATCCAACTCCTGTTGTCCGCGGAAACGTTGATAAAGCTTATTCAACTCTTGAAGCTGCTCTGGATTCAATGCATCAACTGCTTTTGAATTGACATCAGATACGGCAACCACAACCATTTCGTCGGGTAGCTTAGTCGCAGCTACAGACCACATACCAGCTTTTGGTGCGCTTAGGCTAAATGCTGTACGTTCAATTTCGCGTTTTAGGCCTTGAGAGCGAGCAAACACTCCTGCATTTTCAAAACGTAAACCACTTTTTGCAACAACTTGTGCCGCAGGTTGTGTTTTAAAGTCATTCAGAATCGTTTGAATTTTTGCTTGAGCAGCTTTAAAGGCCTTATCTTCGATGAGTTTAGCACGCACTTGGGCAGTTGCAGCGGCTAAAGGTTTTACACCTGCTGCATGATAATTGCGGACTTTCACCCAAATCGTATCACCATTGGCCAACTGAATGTTGGTCGATGCATTACGGTCACCGTTCTTTACATCATCACTAAAGAGTTTTGCCTTGACACCGGCTTGACTCAATAGTGGGTGTTGCGTTCCAACTGTGACGCCGTTGAGTGCTTCAACTTTGCTGCCTTTTACTTCTTGAGCAACTGAATCTAATGCATCACTACTCACCACCATTTCATTTAAACGATTGATGGTGTCTGAGTATGCATTTGCTGCCTTAGACTTTTGTAATTCAGCAGTTAATCTGGCTTTTTCTGCCTCAAACGAAGGCACATTTTGCTGAGCCGTTTCAACCTGAATAATATGATAACCATATTGCGTTTTCACAGGTTTTGAAATCTGACCATTTTTCAATGACTGAACTGCCTGATCGAAATCTACCGAGAAGACACCCGGTTGGTAAGCATCGACTAAACCACCATTAGCTTTTGAGCTGGTGTCATCTGAATACTGCTGCGCGGCCTGAGCAAATGAAGTTCCAGCCTGAATCTTGGCATAAACATCATTAGCCAGTTTCAATGCTTGTGCATCAGTTCGGTTATCCAAAGTAATCAAGATGTGCTTTACATTTCGTTTGGCATCTTTCTTTTGATTTTCTACAAAAGTGCTATAAGCCTGTTGCAATTCTGCTTCAGTAACCGCCGCCGGTGCCGTCGTTACCTGTGATGGTGAAACCACAATATAGTCGACATCTACACTTGCAATCTGTTTGAAGCTGTTTTTATGTGCATTGTAATAGTCAGCAATTTCTTGATTGGTTACACTGATATTCTTCTTATATTCATCAAGCTTAATGCTAGCCAAATGCAACGTACGCTGCTCTGTTTGTAAGACAGCAACTTGCTGGAGATCATGTTTACTCACCAGTGCTGTATCGACGATGCTTGACGTCAGCATTTTCAAAGCATGATCTTGACGAAGACTTGCGATCAATGCCTGACTGGTCATGCCAACCGAGCGCAAGTAATTGCTGTATAAGGTTTCAGAAAATTTACCATTTTCCTGGAAACTTGGTTGCTGAGCCAGCATTTGTTCAATTTGTGCATCGCTCAAAGAAATGCCTAATTTTTCTGCTTGCTGTAACAATAGACTACGAGCAATAAGGGTATTGAGCGCATTTTCTTGAATATACGATTGATTTAATAAGGTTTCATCACCTTTCACTAGCGACAAATACTGTTCTTTATAGGTTTTGGTTAAATTTTCCAAATCCTTTTTGGAGATATCTTGACCATTTACCGTTTTAGCAACATCTGCTTTGTTTCCCCCGCCAAAATAACCTTCAATTCCCACGAGCGCCAAAGGGGTCAAAAACAAAATCAGCAGGACTTTTCCAAGCCAACCCTTAATGACTTTACGAAACGATTCCATAAATATTCCAATATTTTATTTCGGAGGGATTTTAACTGAAAAACGCTATTGAATGAATGTATGAAACACTCAGAGACGCATCTTTTTTTAATAAAAAACGCGCCTTAAGATGGCGCGTTTAATTTTATTAAAAGATTAAGCAACAGAATCTTTTAAACCTTTACCAGCTTTAAAGCTTGGTACTTTGGTCGCTTTAATTTGAAGCTCTTCACCAGTTTTTGGGTTACGGCCCGTACGCGCAGCACGATCTTTCACGCTAAATGTACCAAAACCTACTAAAGTGACAGAATCACCTTTTTTAAGCGCTTCTGTTACAGAAGCAATAGTCGCATCCAATGCCTTACCAGCATCAGTTTTAGACAATCCCCCTTTCTCCGCAATCGCATCAATTAATTCTGATTTATTCATGAAGGTAACGTCCTCTTAATTCGTTTATTTGAGATCCAAGGCTGAAGTTTAAAAAGGCCATGACGCCTTTATAGCAATGCTTTAGGGGGAAACGCAATACTACCTAAGCTGTTTTAGTTAAAATAACGACGAATTTATGAAGAAATTTGCCAAAATCAGTTTTTTCTCACTTTTCATTTAATTTCGCTTGCAACTTTTGATTTTCTTGTATCAACAAATCAACTTTTGCCGTAAGTTGTACTAACATTTGCTCCAGATGCTGAACGTCTTTTGTAGTCACAAGACCAATCCGATTCAGCGAATGATGGACACTATGGTCAATCATCTTTTCAACTTTGTCCTTTGTATCAACGACAGATTCTTTGGCTTTTTCAGTTACCCGATGTACAGTTTGATCGGCAACATCTTGGGTTTTTGACTCAAGCTCTTCTCCAACTTTGACCAATGAGTCAAAAAGCTTATTCCCTTCTTCCTCTGCACGTGAGAAAGCCCCTAAACCAGCCAACCAGATCTGCTTGGTATATTTTCTAAAATCTAACGCCGATTTTCGAGAAGCTTTTATTTTTTCACATTTTTTTTCTGATTCATTGTCTAGATCATCTGCATTGACTGATTTTTTTTCCATTCGTCGTTACTCCTGATTACTTTCGCATCACTTTGTCGGATTTGTATTAAAAATGCTTCTATAATAACAAGCCAGCACTTGATCGTTTATTAAAAGTGTTCTACAAAGCAAACTAAATTGATTTTTATATCGAGCTGTATTACTCAACACATGCGTTATCTAAGGATTCACTTTTTATGAGCGAAGCGCAACAAAGAAAAGAACAAAGTTATTTGTTGCTCAATATTATTTTGATCATCCTTGAAACTGTCTTCACTTTTATCTTAAAGAACGACGGTGTCATTGCTTTGCAAGCAAAAAAGTTTGTTCAGAACAAAGTGACCATCCGCATCAACAGTTATCTTCCTTATTTCGACTGTTATGTACAGTTTTGTGAAAAAGGCATTTTGTTCGATTATAAAGCGCCAGAGCACCCGGTAGATCTTACCGTCAATACGACTTTAATGGATTTATTTAAAGTGTTGTCTGTGGGTAATCGCTATAGCATCAAAAAAATGCGCATTGAAGGCGACGAACAACTTAAAGAACAATTCAAAGATATCATTCTTCACTTTAGTGTACCTAAGCTTTTTGCAGACTGGAAACAATGGTTAAACCAACCAGCTTCTCCAGATGATATTTTAGGTTCAAAAAAGCGAATCGCTCCCCTCTTGGACAAGATCGATCAGCAACGCACCCATATCAATACGCTAACTGTCGAAGTGAAACAATATAAAAACCGTTTACGTCGCTTGGAGCGTCGTCAGCGCATCACTAATATCAGCTTTGGTATTACGACAATCGTTTTGGTTTTGTTATTGGTGTATACTACGTGGCTGAATTACAACTAATAGAAAAATCTGATTATCTAAAGCGATTTAAATGACAGTGAAAAAACTTGACTAATTTAGTCAGGATTCATAAAATTCCATTATCTAGTCTCAACATGTGTACCGAATCATGCGTCTTACAACTCGCGGTCGCTACGCAGTGACTGCTTTACTTGATTTAGCCTTGCAGCCAACTGAACAAACGATCACGCTAGCAGAAATTGCAGCTCGCCAATCCATTTCAGTGGCCTATCTCGAACAACTCTTTGCAAAACTTAAGCGTCATGGCTTGGTTTCGAGTGTTCGCGGAGCAAATGGTGGTTACCACTTGGCACGCAACTCTGCCGAAATCACGGTTTTAGAAATCATTGAAGCAGTTAATGAAACTGTCGATGCCACGCGTTGTGACCATAAAGGCAATTGCCAAAACGGTGCAATGTGCTTAACACATGACTTATGGCAAGAACTTTCTCACCACATTGCCGATTACTTAGCAAAAATCACACTGGCTGACTTGATCGCACGCGACAACGTTCAAACCGTTGCACTACGTCAAAATTCAGTTCATTTCGATTCACCGCTTCTTTCGGTTACAGGTATTTGACATGAAACGTCCGATTTATCTTGATTATGCAGCCACCACTCCCGTTCTTCCAGAAGTAGCGGAACGTATGATGGAATGTCTTACTTTTGAAGGCACATTCGGTAATGCTGCATCACGTTCACATGCATATGGCTGGCAAGCTGAAGAAAAAGTTGAATATGCACGTGAACAAGTTGCCAATTTAATCAAAGCAGATCCACGCGAAATCGTTTGGACTTCTGGTGCAACAGAATCTGACAACCTTGCGCTTAAGGGTATCGCACAATTTTACGGTTCGAAAGGTAAGCACATTATTACTAGCAAAATCGAACACAAAGCTGTGCTTGATCCATGCCGCGAACTTGAAGAAGAAGGTTTTGAGATCACCTATCTAGAGCCAGAGCCACGTACAGGTTTGATTACGCCTGAAATGGTGAAGGCTGCGCTTCGTCCAGACACCATTCTTGTTTCACTTATGTTGGTCAACAACGAATTGGGTACGGTAACTGACGTTGCTGCGATTGGCGAACTTACACGTGCCAATAAAACATTCCTTCATGTCGATGCTGCCCAAGCAGCAGGTAAAGTCGAAATCGATCTTTCGACCATGAAAATTGACTTGATGAGCTTCTCTGCGCATAAGGCTTATGGCCCTAAAGGTATTGGTGCACTTTATGTTCGTCGTACTCCACGCGTTCGTTTGAAAGCACAAATGCACGGTGGTGGTCACGAGCGTGGTATGCGTTCAGGTACTTTGGCAACACATCAAATTGTTGGCATGGGTGAAGCGTTTGAACTTGCAGGAAAAAGTATTCAAACAGAACAAGCGCGTTTACGTGTTTTACGTGACAAATTATGGAATGGCTTGCAAGGTCTAGAGCAAGTTTTCTTAAATGGTCATCCGACACAAAACGTTGCAAACTTCCTTAACGTAAGTTTTAACTTTGTAGAAGGCGAATCCTTGATGATGGCATTAAAAGATGCTGCTGTATCAAGTGGTTCAGCATGTACATCTGCTACCCTTGAGCCATCGTATGTATTACGTGCTCTTGGTTTGTCGGATGAACTTGCACACAGCTCAATTCGTTTTAGCTTCGGTAAATACACCACAGAAGCGGATATTGATCACGTGCTAGAAGTAACCAAAGCCGCTGTTGAGAAACTTCGTGAACTTTCTCCGCTTTGGGATATGTACAAGGAAGGTATCGACCTTTCTACGGTTGAATGGGCTGAACACTAATTTTAATTGAAATCGGTGTTTTAACCCTCATATTTAATATTAGGCTGACCCCGAGGTTTGGAGAAGCAACATGGCTTATAGCGAAAAAGTAATTGATCATTACGAAAACCCACGTAACGTTGGCGTTTTAGACAAAAATGCTGAAAATGTAGGCACTGGCATGGTTGGTGCTCCTGCATGTGGCGACGTAATGCGCTTACAGATCCAAGTAAATAATGAAGGCGTTATCGAAGAAGCACGCTTTAAAACTTATGGCTGTGGTTCTGCGATTGCCTCAAGCTCTTTGGTAACAGAGTGGCTAAAAGGTAAGACGCTTGATCAAGCACAAGCGATTAAAAATATCGATATTGCAACCGAGCTTGCATTACCTCCTGTAAAAGTACACTGTTCAGTACTTGCAGAAGATGCAATCAAAGCCGCAATTGTCGATTATCGCAACAAGCAATCAAAAGCTTAATTAGCACTACAACGGAGTTTTCATGATTCACTTAACTGAAAATGCAGCAACTCATGTGCGCAACTATTTGCTCAACCGTGGTAAAGGCGAAGGCATTCGGGTGGGTGTGAAAACTTCTGGCTGTTCCGGTTTGGCTTACGTGCTTGAGTTTGTCGATGATGTTAATCAGCACGATGAAATCTTTGAACAGCATGGTGTAAAAGTGTTTGTAGATCCAAAAAGTCTAGTTTATCTCGAAGGTTTGGAGATGGACTACGTCAAAAATGGATTGAATGAAGGCTTTGAATTTAATAATCCAAATAAAAAAGGTGAATGTGGTTGCGGTGAATCCTTTACCGTTTAATCCTTAACCTTCCCTTCTTCTTAATTAAAAACAGTGATCTTCACTGTTTTTAATTTATGATTAACTTCGGAATTCATCTCCCATGAATCATTTTGAGTTGTTTGACTTACCGGTAGCACTCGACATTGATTTAGTCGCTTTAAAAAATAATTTTCTGAAATTACAACAGCAGTATCATCCAGATAAAGCTGTAGATAAAGAACAGGCGCTTATTCAATCTAGTGACATTAATCAGGCTTACAAAACCTTAAGTAATGTCGATAGTCGTGCTGCCTATATGTTGGCGTTGAAAAAACAAGATCATCACCTCGACCAATCTATTCATGATTTTGAATTTTTACAATCTGCACTCGAAATTAGAGAGCAGCTTGATGAAGCCTCGACTCCATCTGAGCTTGATTTACTCAAAAATGAAGTGAATCAATGGATCGATGGTCTTATTCGCGAATTTAAAATTGACTATAACGATGAAGACTGGTCGGAAGCACGTGACACCGTACGAAAATTACGTTTTTTTCAACGAGTCTTAAACGATATAGACAAAGCAGAAGATCAGCTACTTGATGAAGATAGCTTCGATCTTGATGACGACTTTTAATTTTACTGCATAGATTTACTCAAGGGATTTTACATGGCACTCTTGCAAATTGCTGAACCTGGTCAATCAAGTGCCCCACACGAGCATCGCATTGCGATTGGTATTGACCTTGGAACAACACATTCTTTGGTTGCAACAGTTCTTTCTGGGCAAGCCAAAGTGTTACAGGACGAAAAAGGCCATGTCTTATTTCCTTCGATTGTGCATTACGCCGATCAGTCGATTGAATATGCCAACGATGCCAAACCATTTTTGACTACTGATCCGCAAAATACCATTGTTTCGGTCAAGCGCTTTATGGGACGCTCAAAAGCGGATATTAAGTTTCAGCACCCGTACAAACTGGTGGGTAATGACAATGAAATGCCTGCATTTGAAACGGCGCAAGGGCGTAAAACGCCAGTCGAAATTTCTGCAGCCATTTTGACTCAGCTCAAACTTCGCGCAGAAGATAGCCTAAAAAATCCGATTAATGGTGCTGTAATTACAGTGCCTGCGTATTTTGATGAAGCACAGCGTCAGGCAACGCGCGATGCGGCCCAGCTTGCTGGATTAAACGTGTTGCGTTTATTGAACGAACCCACTGCGGCGGCAATTGCATACGGTTTAGATCAAGAAAACCAGTTAGCTCAAGACCACAATTATGTGATTTACGACTTGGGTGGCGGAACATTCGACGTTTCCATCTTAAGATTTTCACAAGGTGTTTTTGAAGTACTGGCTACTGGTGGACATACGGCTTTAGGCGGGGATGACTTAGATCGACTCATTGTTAAATGGGTGAAAAAACAGTTACAGATTGAATCACTCGATGATCACGAATATGCAGCCTTTATTGTGGCTGCACGTAGTGCAAAAGAACAACTTTCTGAATTGCCTGAAGTGACCTTTAAAGCACTGGATCATCAGATCGTACTTACCCGTAGTGATTTTGAGTCGATTATTCAAGTTGCACTCGATAAAACCATTAGTGTTTGTAAACGTGTCTTACGTGATGCAAAACTCAGTTTAGATGAGATTGAGAAAGTGGTTTTGGTGGGTGGTTCTACACGCTCGTATGCCGTTCAAAATGTGGTGCGTGAAGTATTCAAACAAGAACCACTCTGTTCAATCAATCCTGATGAAGTCGTGGCAATTGGTGCATCGATCACTGCCAATCAATTGATTGGTAATACACAAGATGGATCACTTCTGTTGGATGTTACGCCATTGTCTTTAGGTTTAGAGACGATGGGTGGTTTGGTTGAGCGACTGATTTCTCGTAACACTGCAATTCCTGTGGCACGCCGCCAAGAATTTACCACGTATCAAGATGGCCAGACTGCAATGTTGATTCATGTGGTTCAAGGCGAGCGTGATCTGGTTGAACATTGTCGTTCTCTGGGTAAGTTTGTACTGCATGGTATTCCACCAATGACTGCGGGTCAGGCACGCATTGAAGTTACGTTTCAAGTGGATGCAGATGGCTTGCTCAATGTTTCTGCGCAAGAAACCACATCCGGCGTCAAAGCACAGATCGATATTAAACCATCTTATGGGCTTTCTTCTGCAGATACAGAACGCCTATTGTTAGAAGGTTTCGAGCATGCCGAAGAAGATAAAAATCTTCGTCACTTGCAAGAAACCAAAGTTGAAGCGCAACGCGAACTCGAGGCACTCGAACAAGCATTGAAAGCCGATGCTGAATTACTCGATTCATCGCAGGCAAAAGCACTTGTTCAAGCGAAAGAAGCGCTTCAGCAACAATTACAATCGAATGATATTGCTCAAATTGAAGCAGCTGTCGCCAAGCTTAAGGTGCATAGCGATGAATTTGCTGCTATGCGCATGAATCGTCATATCGATCATGCACTTAAAGGCACCAAACTTGAAGATTGGTCAAACTCACAGAAATAAAACAGGTGAATTACTATGCCACGTATTAAAGTTCTTCCGCATACACAAATTTGCCCAGATGGTGCTGAGTTTGAAGTAGAAGAAAATGCCAACCTTTGTCAAAGCTTGCTTGCAAACGGCATTAAGATTGAACATGCTTGCGACATGTCATGCGCATGTACCACATGCCACGTGGTTATTCGTAAAGGCTTTGATAGCCTTGATGAAATGAATGATGTTGAAGCAGATTTACTTGATCGTGCTTGGGGCTTAGAGCCAGATTCACGTTTGTCTTGCCAAGTAAAAGTGGTGACTGAAGATTTGGAAGTCGAAATTCCAAAATACACCATCAATCATGCCTCAGAAAATCATTAATCAAAAAAAAGCCATCGTTCAACGATGGCTTTTTTATATGCTTTAGCGGATTATTCGGATTTTACTTCATCTTCAAGTGACAACTTCACCACGCCTTCACTATTGGTGACTGCCTGCTGATCTTGAATACGCTGGATCATTTTTTCCATCACTTCAATCAGCTGTGCGTATTCATAACGCTGTACTTCTTCTAAATTTAACAGTAGATGAAAGCCTTTATACTCATAATCAAACCAGCGCTGAAACTCCTCATGGCTTCCCGTATATTTTTCAAGAATTTGCCAAGTTTTAACCGCGTTTTGAATACCTTTTAAATAAATTGGCGCTTTCGGCGCACATAAAAAATCATCTTTAATGAGCTGGTAAGTTTCATCCGAAATTAAAATTTCATCAACTTCTGCTGCATATTGCAAACGTGCTGCCAAGTTAACATCACGACCTACTATGGTATAGGCCATACGATATGTCGCACCATAGTTTCCCACGTGGCAATAACCCGTACTAATTCCCATCCGGATATTTAAAGCGGGATATCCCATTTTTTTCCAGCGCTCTCGTAACAGTTTCATTTGCTGACGCATCGCAATGGCCATCTCAACACAGGATCTGGCATCTTGCTGAACACCCTGAGAATTTGGATCACCAAAGAAAATTAAAATGGCGTCGCCCATAAACTTGTCAATTGTTGCTTCGTACTGATTGGCAATTTCAGTCATATGACTCAAATAATCATTGAGCAAAAAAGCCAAATCGTCTGGAATCAATGTTTCTGAAAGCTCGGTAAATCCCTGAATATCAGAAAAAAATACGGTCAATTTTTTACGTTTGTATTCAATTTTAGCTTCTGACTCTCCGCGCATAATCGACTGCCATAACTGCAAAGGTGCATAACGGCTTAACTGATTAGCAAATGTCATATAGCGCGTCATTTGGTTGTAATAGTCTTGACGCTCTAAGTTGAGTTTTTCAATATATAAATTTTGATAGTAATTGCCCATACTGATAAAAATAATCAGGCAAATCAAACTGATCACGATTAATTCTTGGCTAGTCGCTCCGAGATAACCATGAAAACCGAAAATAAACAGTGTGTTGAAGTAAAAAAAGGCAATACCAGATAATACAGCCAGAGCCATCACAGCAAATGGAATTCGGCTGTTGATCGCACTGTATAAAAGTGCAAACAGGCTAACAAAAGTTAAAACAAGATTTAAATGAACACCCGCCAGAAACATTGATACCACAATGGTATCTATAATAAAAAAAACGCTGAGAACAACTTTTCTTTCAAACTTATCTTCTAAGTAGCGATTAAGTTTTGGAATAACAATTAAGATGGCTAGGAAAAGCGCAGGAACAAAGATTTGAACAGTTGAATCAGGTGAAGTGAAGGCATATATCACCAAATTGAGTGAGAGAATGAAGTATCCCATCATCCGATGAAAATACATAAATTGTTGAGGCTCTCTCTCAAGCAATCTCGTGAGCATCCTATCCTCCACTTCGCAGCTTAGGCTGCATCATTCCAGATGCAGCACATTGGACTTAGTCCATACGCCAGTCAAATGGCATATCACCTTGACCACGCAATGCCAGCATTAAGGTTTGACGCATATGCGCTAAAACATCATTAGAATACGGGACCGCAGGTGTTCCCCATACTGGTTTCGGCCAAACGGAATCGTTTTGGTAACGCACAACATGATGAAAGTGTAATTGAGGCACCATATTACCGAGTGCAGCCACATTCATTTTGTCTGCACGAAACACGCGCGCCAGTTGGCTCGACAACCAGCTTGATTCTCTCAAAAATTGTTCTTGATCAGCTTGGCTCAGTTCATAAAGCTCTGAAACCCCAGGAACACGTGGGATTAAAATAAGCCATGGAAATTGCATATCATTCATTAAACGACATGTTGAAAGCGGAAAGTCGCCAACAAAAAAAGTATCTTGAGCAAGTTGTGGATGCAAACTAAACATATCTTTATAAATGACACAATAACAGTGATGGCTAATACTATCACATCAGTTGTGATGTGAATATTATTAGCCAAGTGTTTACTTACAAATATCAATGATTTTGTTCAAAAAAATCGAGTTAAATACAGCACGCTAATTTGCTTTTATACATTCAACTCATTAATAAGTTTAGATAATAAATCCTGCGCAAATTGGATACGTTTATCATATGCTTCAAGCTGAACCATGACTTTAAGGCGCTGCCCACCTTCCATACGGTAGTAGGTCGGTTGCTTTTGCATAAGCTGAATAATACTGATTGCCTGAACTGGTGTATCTTGAGCAAACTCGATGTAGCCACCTTGCGTGTTGAGATCAATCTTGGTGATTCCCAACTGCTCAGCTTGCAGTCGAATGTGATGAATACTAAACAATTGCTTCACAGCAGGTGGTAGTGTACCGAATCGGTCAATCAATTCCATTCGAATATTGTCTAGTTTCTCTTGAGTGTCGGTATTACTGATACGCTTATAAAACAGTAAGCGCTGATGTACATCGCCCAAATATTCATCCGGGATCAAAGCTGGCATATGTAAATTAATTTCGGCTGTGAGCGTGAGCGGCGCATCAAAGTTAGGCGTTTTACCCTTTTGAATCGCTTTGGTTGCTTTTTCAAGCATTTCCATATACAGGCTATAACCAATCGCCTGCATAGATCCACTTTGCTGCTCGCCCAATAGTTCGCCTGCACCACGAATTTCTAAATCCTCTGTAGCCAGCATAAAACCGGCCCCTAACGTTGATGCGCGTTGAATCGCATCCAGACGCTTTTCTGCATCCCCTTTAAGGTGTTTGATTGAAGGCACCAATAGATAGGCATAAGCTTGATGATGCGATCGCCCAACACGGCCACGAAGCTGATGGAGTTGCGCCAAACCTAGCTTATCGGCTCGCTCCATAATAATGGTGTTGGCATTGGGTACATCAATACCCGTTTCAATAATGGTTGAGCAAACCAAAACATTATATTCTTTGTGATAAAACTGCTGCATCACTTGCTCAAGTTCGCGCTCGCGCATTTGACCATGTGCCACGGCGACACGCGCTTCTGGCACCAAATTACGAATATTTTCTGCTGCACGCTCAATCGTATCCACTTCATTGTGCAGGAAATAAACCTGACCACCTCGAAGCAACTCACGTAAAATGGCTTCCTTAATGGAGTCATCGGTATGTTCTTGAACAAACGTTTTGACTGCTAGACGTCTGGCTGGTGGCGTTGCGATAATGGATAAATCGCGCATGCCCGAAAATGCCATATTTAAAGTTCGCGGAATTGGTGTTGCTGTAAGGGTCAACATATCGACATCAGCACGCATGGCTTTGATTCGCTCTTTATCACGAACACCAAAGCGATGCTCTTCATCGACAATCATCAGTCCAAGGTCATGAAATTTGACGGTTTCCTGAAGTAACTTATGTGTACCAATCACAATATCGACTTTACCCGCCTCTAAATCTTCAATATTTTTTTGATGGGTTTTATTCGAACCAAATCGCGATAATACTTCAATACGTACCGGCCAGTCGGCAAAGCGATCTTTGAAAGATTCATAATGCTGCTGGGCTAATAGTGTCGTGGGAACCAATACAGCCACTTGCTTATTGTTTTGCACCGCGACGAATGCCGCACGCATGGCCACTTCAGTTTTTCCAAACCCAACATCACCACATACTAAACGATCCATTGGCTTAGCCAGTTGCATGTCATGCAAGGTCGCCTCAATAGCATTAGCTTGATCGAGTGTTTCTTCATAAGCAAAGCCACTTGAGAATTGCATATACAGACTATGATCCAGCTCAAACGCAAATCCCGGCTTAGACTGACGTCGTGCTTGTATGTGAAGCAACTCCGCAGCCACATCATGAATTTGCTCCAGTGCTTTACGTTTGGCCTTGTTCCATGCATCAGTGCCAATTTTGTGTAATGGCGCTAAATCTGGATCCCCTCCACTGTAGCGGCTAATCAAATGTAAATTGGTGACAGGCACATATACTTTTGCAGCATCGGCATAATCGAGCTGCAAAAACTCATAGTCCTGTCCATCAATCTCCAGCGTGACCAAACCGGCATAACGCCCTACACCATGATCGATATGTACAACCGGGGCACCTATACTAAGTTCTGTTAAACTGCGGATCAGAAACTCTTCAGAGACATCTTGCTGGCGTTTTCGACGACGCTGAACGACTCGATGCTCATAAAGTTGATTTTCAGAAATAACCGACAGTTGATCAACGATCACCAAACCACGATCAAGAGGCGCACTGGTAATTGAAATAGGATGCTGCTGCTTTAGAAAATCTTGAAAGCTGTCGATTGTTGGGATATCACCCAAACTTGGACGTAGCGCATCCTTTAGGGTTTCACGGCGACCGGCACTTTCTGCAACAAGTAAAACTGGATGACCAGCCGAATCGATATAGTTTTTTACGACTTCAAAAGGTTGCTGTTTTTTTGGATCGACAGGTAATCGTACAGGTTCTGCTGTTGGTAAGTTAATTGCACCTGCACGAGATGGAGCTGGTGTAGTTGACACTTCGATACGAGGCAGTTGATTGAGTTGCTCTAACACTATATTAGGCGTTAAAAATAATTCTTCTGGCGCCAAAATTGGGTGATCGATATTGTGTCGGCGGCTTTCATAACGCTGTGACACATCTTTCCAAAATGAGATTAAAATCTCATCCAATGTATCATTTGTAATGACAATGCAATTTTTAGGTAAGTATGAAGTAAAGTAACTACCCTGTTGTACACTTTCTTTACTAAAAAATAGCGGCAGATAGAACTCAACACCAGGCGATGCAATACCGTCTAGAACATCTTGATAAATCGGATTTTTCTTTGGATTTGCAGTTGGAAATGCTTCTGCATAACGCTCACGAAAAACAGATCGACCTTCTTTTAACGGAAACTCTTTAGCAGGTAAAACACGAAATTGCTTTAAACTTTCTGTCGTACGCTGGGTTTCAGGATCGAAAAACTTTAATGTCTCAATTTCATTATCAAACAAATCGATACGAATGGGCTGTGATTGTCCAGAGGCGTAAATGTCCATAATACTACCCCGAACTGCAAATTCACCATGGTCATATACAGTATCGACTAAATGATATCCTGCCTGAATCAATCTTAATTTTTCTTTTTCTAAGTCAAATTTCTGCCCAACCTGAATGTCAAAATGCTCCCCCACAATCCAAGAAATTGGGGCAATTTTTTGTGCAAGCGTTGAAGCTGAAATCAATAATACGCCCTGCTGCGGCATATTGGCCAATATTGCTAGACGTTCAGACACAATATCTTGATGCGGTGAAAGACGATCGTATGGAAGAATTTCCCAATCTGGAAAAATAACCGGTTTTATGCCATAAAATTCCAATTCACTTTCAAGTTGTGCAAGATGCTGGCTATTCTTTGCAACCACTACAATCAGTGACGAGATTTGAGCAGACATTTCTTTGAATAGAAGTGCACCAGATGAACCCAAGAGTGAACCGATCCAGCGTTTCTCGCCTGTTTTTAATTGCTGTAATTTGAGTTGTGAAATTTCGTGTTGGAACATTGAGGTCGCATATCTAGTAGACATGCGCTGTATCTTAGCATGTCCGAATTGATCTATGCCTTACTTATCTCGTTTAAACTCTCGATAATAATGATTCAATTTTTCAATAATTGCCTTGAATTCTCGTAAGTTATTCTCGTTATTTTGTAGCCGCTGCACATAGTTTCCAGTAGCAATTTCAAGATCGATTTTTTCATTAATCACAATACTTGCAAGGTAAAGCGCTGCCAAATCATCGAAACGATTCAGACGGCGATTCGAAAAATATTCGAGTCGTTCTGAAAGCGTATTTACCACTATGCCGTTTACACAGTAGCCCTGTTCAGGATGATATGAGATGTCATGATCTTTCATATACTGGGCTTCTAGATTGTTTTTGGAGCCACCCACCCAGTCCGTGATTTTTTTAAACATGTCTTGTCTCAGCTTCGATCAGGATGTTCAATTTTACCCGATTTCGTCATGCCAGAACACGTAACACGCATTCTGGCAATCTCATGCATTATGTCCAAATTGATTAGATTGGGTGTTTAAGAATGTCCATACTGTTTTTTCAAGTATTGAACAATAAGCGCCGACTCAAATAATTTGGTTTGCGTATTTGGATCATACAAATACGGCACTTGCATTTTCCCCTGCATGAGTGGCAATTGCTTTTCACGCTTCCCACCTTTCAATGGGCAATATTTACCGGGTTTCAATCGTAAAACAGCCGGCCCCATATCTTGCCAACGCTCTTTAGAGACATTATGCAAAAGATAAGGTAACTCCAATTCTGTTAGCGTCTCTCGAACTAAACGAGAGTAAGGACTCGCCTCAAAACTCCACAACTCAAGTAACTGCTCTGGCGCTGCCCGATCAATAATTTTCTTATTGACCCATACACCACGTGCTGTATTGACAAGCGTTGCCAATATCCCTGCAACAGGCAATTTCGGATAATGAGCATATTTCTCAGGTGTTTTGCCTGTTTGTCCATAATGCTTAAATAGATGCTGAATAATCAGCTCTGACTCATACAACTGATCACCCGTATTTTCATCAATTAAGAAAGGAAATTGAGTCTTACCGCCTTTTTCTTTTACAAGTTTCCTATACTTTTGCCCACCTTTAGGACATGGATAGACTTCAACATCCAGATTTAATAAGGTAAGAACTTCTCGAACACGTCGAGAAAAGGGCGATCCTTCAAACTCATAGAGTTTAATCGGTTTTTCTGGCTGCTTTGGAAATGCAGTTCCAGTCACTCCGCGCCCGCCTTCAATAATACTGGCAGCAACGGATTGTAAAACTTTAACTTGATGAATCAGCATAAAACAACCTTTATTAAAATTGATGAAGTGGTTCTTCTGTCACAATTATTCCATTGTTGTCGGCATATAGATAATGGCCAGACTGAAATGTCACATTTCCAAAATAAACAGGAATATGTGTTTCGCCTATCCCTTTGCGATGACTTTTTTGAGGAATTGCAGCCAATGCATGCACACCCAGATCAAGTGTTCGTAGTACGTCAACATCACGGACACACCCGTAGATCACAACCCCATGCCAGCCATGTTCTACAGCAGATGCGGCAATCATATCACCCATTAATGCACAGCGCATCGATGCACCGCCATCTACCACTAGCACCTTTCCATGCCCAGGCGTTGCTAACAGCTCTTTTACCCGGGAGTTATCCTCGAAGCATTTCACTGTAACAATTTCTCCCCCAAAGGTTTGGCGTGCACCATAACTTTTAAAACTCTTACCGTCTAACGATGGCACCAGTACTTGAATATTTTTGTCTGGATGATCATCAAGTAAATCACAGGTCACAAACGGTACCACTGTTGTCATTTTATTCTCCATTTATGTCATTGTTTGAATCTGCAAATTATCATATATCTGTAAAGGTTGTATTTGCTGCTTTGACGCAGTTAGCATTGCTTTAGCCACTTGATCTGCATGAACCGGCTTATATAAAAATGGCTTCTTCACAAGATGCTCAAAAACAGTAAATGCGCGCTGTCCAAGTCCTTCAAGTAAACGCTGCTCGTCTCTCATGCCTATTAAAAGTGACGGCTGGAAAATCGAGACCCGATATAGCCCAAGCGATTTAATATATTCTTCGAGCTCCCCCTTCACGCGGTTATAAAAAAACATAGAAGATACGTTTGCACCTAATGCACTGATAAATAGAAAGTGTGTTTGCTGATTCTGTAGCAAATCTGCTACATGTGCATTGATCTCGTAATCCACCGCATAGAATTTTTGTTTAGACCCTGCTTTTTTTAAAGTTGTGCCTAAACAGCTAAAAACATGGGTATATCCAGACAAATCTTCATCATTTAATAATAAAAAATCATCGAGCACATATTGTTCAACACGAGGAATATCATTCAATGCGTCATTTTTGTGCCGTACAATAACGGTGATCGCATCGAAGAATGCTGAAGTTTGTAGCTGTTCAAGTAATGCGCTTCCAACCAAACCCGTCGAACCCAAAACCAGTGCTTTATTTTTTAAATTAGACATGTTTTTTACTACCGAATTATTTTTATAGCTAATTTAACGTTTTCTTTAGCATTAATCAGCATCAAAAACGTAGCAAAAACGTCTCAAGGCTTGACTTACCGACAGGGATTCATCAAAATATGGCACTTGTTTACGGGCTGGTGATTGTTTTATTTTTTAAGTAAAGCTTCAGCCCGCCCAGACCAATCAAATTTCAAGGAGTGCAAGAGTGGCAAACTCTGCTCAGGCAAAAAAACGTGCGCGTCAAAACGTTAAAGCGCGCAAACACAACGCAAGCTTGCGTTCTATGGTTCGTACATACATCAAACGTACTGTAAATGCAATTGCAGCTGGTGATTATACTGTTGCTACAGAAGCTTATAAAAAAGCTGTTCCTGTAATCGACCGTATGGCTGACAAAGGCATCATCCACAAAAACAAAGCAGCTCGTCACAAGAGCCGCTTGAATGCTCAAGTTAAAGCACTTGCTTCTAACTAAGTAATTCATAAAAAAAGCCCGATGGGGCTTTTTTTATGTCTGCTATTTAGCTTATCTGATTTTGTCATTACTCATGTCGATTTAAAAAATCAGAAACCCTCAAATGATGTCGTTCACCACGCCATAACCAGTTTAGCTCGCTCCCAGCAAAATCATCTCCTTCAAACCATACAAATAAACCTTCCATCATGGCAGGCCAATCTTCTTGATCAATTTGTTGACGCCCAGCCATGACTGCGACAATCGCTGCAATAATTGTATCGTGACTGACCGCAAGACTTAAACCATAAGGTGCAGAAGGGTGCGTGTTATAAATCAACTCAAGCACATCGAATACACCCGTAATCGGATGTTTCATACCGGGTAGCGCGTTATTTACAAAACTATTTATAAAACCAAGCGCACCCTGCTGTCTGAAGAAAGGTGCAGCTTGTTTGATATCAAGCACAAAACTTCCTGGCTCCACCAGCAAACCTTGCTCGACAATTTCAATCGTATGGGTATTTGGGCAACGTGCCACCGCATCGGCACCCTCAATGATCAATGCAGCAGTATCAACACAGCGCTGAATGGGACTTGAAATACAATGCTGAATGGTTCGACCAGTATTTTCAATCAAGTAAGCCCCCCATGCTTTGGCTAACTCACGTCCTTGATCAGTTAACTGTAGATCATAGCCAGCCAGCCCTTGCCCATTCACCAACTCTCTCAGTGAATGGCGGGTAAACAAAGTCACAGGTATGTTTGGATCTGGAAGTAGATCTAAAGCTCGGAACATGCTGGGAGGAAGCAATTTAAGTGTCATGATCAAAATCATTAATTCTTTATTACGTTATCACTATACCACGCAACAAAAAACACTCAATTATAATTGTCCATATGACTCAACAGGTCTTTGGCAAGCTTTTCATACTTAGGGCTGGCAAATGCTAAGAAGCCTTTATTCAATAAGGTATCGCGAACGTTATACTTAAAAGGCAATCCTTTCAAAGAGACCAACCCTCCGCCTATACTTTCTAAAAGCCCCTGACCCGCGCTAGTATCCCACTCAGAAGTGGGATGAAAACGTGGATAAAGATCAATCTCACCTTCAAGCATTAAGCAAAATTTGTAAGCACTGCCCGCTTCCAAACGCTCAACAGTATAGTGTTGCTCCAGATACGTCATGAGTTGCTGATACTGATCATTTTTATTGTTATGACTTAAGCCAACTCGAATTACATTTGAATGCTGATCGCTATCTGCTTGATAACGCCACCAGCGTTTGGACTGAAACTCGTATTTATAGGGATGTTGATCGAGATATCCTAAATAAACAACACCTTTACAAGGCACAACCAAAGCTGAAAAGTTTGTTTTATCACCACACACCAAACTTAAATTGATCGTAAATTCTTGCCGTTTATGTAAAAACTCTTTTGTCCCATCGAGTGGATCAAGCATCCAGAAACTTTTCCATTCGGATCGCTGCACACTTTCACTTTCTTCAGAAAGTACAGGATAGAACGGCTCAAGTTTTGCCAACTCCTCAGTCATATACTGATTGACGCGAAGATCCGCCTGAGTGACTGGAGAAGTATCCTCTTTCCGATCAATCTTAAACACTTTCCCCGATGCATAAGTATCAAACTCTTGAACCAGTATTTCCGAGGCATGAACTAAAATATCAAGAATTTTCAACAACAATGGATCATGAGACACCGGATCAGATATAACAAACATAACTAGATCTTCTCTATTTATTTAGAATTTAAATTATTTTATTTCAAATAATCTGAAAGAAGATTTGTTTTTTTAATAAAAATATTTAAAAAATTTACATTAAAAATTAAGTTTTAATTAAAAAATCAACTAATTACACAAATGCATAACAAATAAGCAATAATATGAGACAAAAAATTCAAATTAAATTAAAATATGAATCGCTACAGCACTAATTAATATAATCTGGATCAAACTAACATGAACTTAATTAAATTTTTAAAGAGTTTCAATACGGCAAATACTTATCTATTCATGACCTCAATCGTTTTACTATTTCTAGTCCTCTATTTTTATGTGATTAGCCCCAAATAAGCCACTAATGTGGCTTTTTTAATCTTTCATTACAACTAAAAATATTTTATTTTACCCACTCTTTACAGCATTGTGTTTCGCTTGAACAATATAAAACTGAATGTGTAAAAAATTAATGGAACTATTGAAACTGTTCAGAAAGCCCTCATATTTAGAACCTGTAGCGTGCCTAAAAGTAAAAAGGCAAAATCAAACTGCTTTGTGGCTTTTGTAAGGATTTTGATGTCAAAACAGCAACATGAAGAAAAAAGTATCGATTCAATGCGAGTCGATAAATGGTTATGGGCAGCTCGTTTCTTTAAAACACGTTCAATAGCAAAAGCTGCAATTGAAGGTGGCAAGGTTCACCACAACAATGAACGCGTAAAAGTTTCTAAAGATGTGCGTATCGGAATGGAGCTTACCATTCAGCAGGGAATCGAGCGTAAAACTATTGTGGTTAAAGCACTATCGAGCATGCGTGGCCCTGCTCCAGTTGCACAACAGTTGTACGAAGAAACGCCTGTCAGTATTGCACGAAGAGAGTTGATTGCTTCGCAAAGAAAATTGCATAATTTAGCTCGACCAGATCATCGTCCATCCAAAAAAGATAGAAGACAAATCAATCGGTTCAAGCAAGATAATGATCAGCAGTTCGATCAATCGTGGTCATACAATGATGAGTAAACTCATTTGCGTTTTGAGCGTCATAATGTGTCGTACTAGCACATTATCGACATAGAAGAGAAAGAGCAAATCTGTCACTATACATCAGTGGAACGAGGTTGAAATTCAATACATCCACTTTGAATGAAAGTGATATTACACAGTTTTGAGGTTGTGAGATGGATGATAATAAAAGTAAGGCATTACAAGCTGCCTTAAGCCAGATTGAAAAACAGTTTGGTAAAAACACAGTTATGCGCTTAGGCGACAATACCGTGCAAGCCGTTGAAGCTGTTTCTACAGGTTCGCTCACGCTTGATATTGCGCTTGGCATTGGAGGTTTACCGAAGGGTCGTATTGTTGAAATTTACGGTCCTGAATCCTCAGGTAAAACCACCATGACATTACAGGCAATTGCTCAATGTCAAAAATCTGGCGGTACATGTGCATTTATCGATGCAGAACATGCACTAGATCCTCAATACGCACGCAAGCTCGGTGTTGATATTGAAAATCTTTTGGTTTCTCAGCCAGACAATGGTGAACAAGCCCTAGAAATCGCGGATATGCTGGTTCGCTCGGGTGCGATTGATCTAATCGTGGTTGACTCGGTTGCCGCATTGACCCCAAAAGCTGAAATTGAAGGTGAAATGGGCGACTCACATATGGGCTTGCAAGCCCGCTTGATGAGTCAAGCGCTACGTAAAATTACGGGTAATGCCAAACGCTCTAATTGCATGGTGATCTTCATTAACCAAATTCGTATGAAGATTGGTGTAATGTTTGGAAGCCCTGAAACCACAACGGGCGGTAATGCACTTAAATTCTATGCATCTGTTCGATTGGATATCCGTCGTATTGGCCAAGTAAAAGAAGGTGACGAAATCGTCGGTTCTGAAACTAAAGTAAAAGTGGTTAAGAACAAAATGGCCCCTCCTTTTCGCGAAGCTATTTTCCAGATCCTGTACGGCAAAGGTGTTAACCAGTTAGGTGAACTTGTCGATCTCGCAGTTCAACAAAATATTGTTCAAAAAGCAGGTGCTTGGTATTCATATCAAGGCAACAAAATTGGACAAGGTAAAAATAACGTGATTCGTTATTTTGAGGAAAATCCAAGTATTTCGGCAGAAATTGAACGCGCTATTCGCGAACAATTGCTCACCAAAAATACAGATCCAGCCGCTGCGCATGATGATGAGCCAGAAGAACAGCCCGACTTTATTGAAAGTTAAGCCACCACACTATCAAACGCCCTCTGGGGCGTTTTTTCATGAGTTTGAATATGTATTTCCAAAAAAAGAAACCCGATAATCCCACCCTAACAGGCACTCGCCTTCGCTCTTTAGCATTTGCACTTCTAACGCGAAAAGAATACAGCAAAGCTGAATTAATTGAGAAACTCAATCTGTACGCGCTTGATCAAGCCGAAGTCATACAATTGGTGGAGGAGTTATCAGATCAAAACTATCAAAGTGATCAGCGTGTTGCAGAAATGGTTCTGGCCAGTCAAATGCGCAAAGGTAAAGGTCCCAATCAAATTAAACACGCTTTAAAGAAGAAAGCGCTTGATCGTGAATTAATTGATGATGAATTCAATGATATCGACTGGTTTGAACAGGCATATCAATTAAAAAGAAAGAAGTTTGGTGATACTGTGGAGAAAGATCCTAAACAAAAAGCAAAGCAAATTCGGTTCTTACAATATAGAGGTTTTGATATGGATATTATTTTGAAAGCGATAAATTACACAGCAGAAGATTAGAATGGTGGTAACCCTACTAGCAAAACCTCGGCACATTATAGATCTGCTACCGTTGCTACCTTCCGGTCCTGGCGGGGTTCACAGAGTACAATTGCGAAGCCACCAGCAGGGCTACCATTGCAAGAACAGAGTATAGAGATTTTTATAAGCCTTGCAAGTACTAATTAAGGTTTTAAGTCAAAATCAGTTTCAAGTGGTGAATTCATCATCAGCTCATTCATTTTAAAGGCAAAATTTAATCCAATTGAATCGTTTCATGCTTTCACTTATTAAAATGCTACAAGTTTGTAAGTACATCTTGCATTTCTATATACCAATGCTTTAATGACTACATGAAATGACAACAGTATTTAAGATGACTCTGCTCGTCTTATGCATAGCGCATTTTTCTAAGTTTTTAAATGGAATTCTCTTATGCTCAACAAGCATTTGCTTTTTACAGCCGTTCTTCTTTCTATTGGCGCACAAACATATGCAAATATTCCCATTGAATCGCGTGGTCTGAGTCAAAATACTGGTAGTTCTTTATCTGGTACATCTCCTGCTGCACCCATTAATATTAACTGGGAGCTCATGCAAAAAAACCAGCAGCTCGAAAACGAGATTCGTAGCTTACGCGGTAAATTAGAAGAACAAGACAACGAAATTGAAAAACTGAAGAATGACTTACAAAATCGCTATACCGATCTTGATCAACGACTGGAGTTATTGAATCAGAAACTTGATCCTGATAGTAGTGCTGCTGATCCGGATGCGCAGTCGAATACAGCACCTCCTGCCAATTCTCCAACAAATACAGCATCCCCTACAAATACCACCATTGCGCCTTCAGATGCCTCAAATTCAGCTGCAGCTGGCAATAATACTACCCCTACTGCTAATCAACAAGATCCAGTAGAACTTGAAAAGGCCGCTTACACAGTTGCTTTAGATGCCTATAAACAAGGCGGTGCAAAAAAAGCGATTGCTCCCATGCAAAATTTTATCAAGAATCACCCCAATAGCATCTATACAGGGAACGCTTACTTCTGGTTAGCAGAATTTAACTTGGCTACAGATCCGGTGAACTATTCAGAAGCTAAAAAGAATTATGATATTGTCGTAAAACGCTATCCAACATCAAGCAAGGCGCCACGTTCACTTTATCAGCTCTATAGTATCGCCAAAGATGTTGAACACAACACGACAGCAGCCAACCAACTCAAGGCCAAGCTATTAAAAACCTATCCTCAAGCCGAAGAAGTAAAATACTTCAAATAGGCCAAAAAAAAGACACTTTATAGTGTCTTTTTTTATTAACGACTTAACGCACAATACCACGCTTTGAAGAAGTTACTGAGTCGATTAAAAGTTCAACTTCAGGCGTTTCGGGTAAGATATCGGTACGAATTTTTTCAATAGCCTGCTCAGTGGTCAATCCTGACTTATAGATCAGCTTGTAAGCTTCACGTAGAGATTGAATCACATGCTTTGACCAGCCTTTGCGACGCATACCTTCAACATTCATACCGAATGCATGTGCTGGATTTCCAGAGACCATAACATAAGCTGGAACATCCTTTAAAATTAAAGATGCACCACCTACCATGCTATACGAGTCAATCTTACAGAACTGGTGAATACCTGAGTTTCCACCCACAACCACATGACTGCCAATTTGCACATGACCTGCAACGCCCACGTTATTTGCGAAGATATTATGGTCACCAATTTGGCAATCATGGGCAATATGCGTATTCACCATCAACAGGTTGTGGCTACCAATTTTGGTTAAGCTATTGTCCTGCACTGTACCGCGATGCAGGCTAGAATGCTCACGGATCAGGTTATGATCGCCGATTTCCAACCAGGTCTCTTCACCTTGATATTTAAGGTCTTGACACACTTCACCGACGCTTGCAAACTGAAAAATTTCATTATGCTCACCAATTCGGGTGAAACCACCAACAACGACATGCGAATGAAGTTTTGTTCCAGCCCCAATCGTGACGTTGGGACCAATTACACAATACGGCCCAATTTGAGCATCTGCTGCAATTACAGCAGATGGATCAATAATAGCGGTAGAATGAATTAGGTCGTTATTGCTCATGCCTGCTCTGTTCTTAAATGTGAAACTATAATTTCAGCGGTTGTTGCGACTTTACCATCAACTGTCGCGATACAATTGTACTTGTAAATACCACGCTTTTGCATCACAAGCTCAGCTTTTAACACCAGCTGGTCACCTGCAACCACTTGCTTTTTAAAACGTACTTTCTCTGCGCCTGCAAACAGAAACAAAGAACCCGGCTTTGGTGTTTCATTATTCATAATGAAACCCAAAATACCTGCTACCTGTGCCAGTGCTTCGACAATCAAAACACCAGGCATAATTGGATAGTTTGGAAAATGGCCTTGAAAAAACTCTTCGTTAATCGAAACGTTTTTATAGCCTACAATATTATTTTCACCGACTTCAGTTACACGGTCGACCAAAAGAAATGGATAGCGGTGCGGTAAGTATTCACGAATTTTTTGAATGTCCATTGGCAATTCAGGGATCGTAAACGCAGGAGTGTTTGACTCAGTCATCATATTCTATTTACGCAATTTAAAAGTTGATTCAAGAGACTCAATTTGAGCTTGTATATGATCGAGTCGTTTCATGACTTGGGTCAATGGCACATCTGCTAATTGTCTAAAGCGAACAATTGTACGTTTCCAATGATGATTGTCCAAAAGACCTGTACCTGAAGAATAAGTTCCAGCTTCAGAAATACTTTTTGTGACCATTGACATTCCCGTTAACGTCACATTATCTGCAATGTTGATGTGACCCACCACACCACAGGCACCCGCAAGGATACAGTTTTTGCCAATTGTGGTACTGCCTGCAATCCCGCAATTGGCTGCAATTGCAGTATTCGCACCGATATGCACGTTATGGGCGATTTGCACAAGATTATCAATAATCACGCCATCTTCAATAATAGTGTCATCGAGTGCCCCACGATCGATACAGCAATTTGAACCAATACGCACATCATTACCGATTCGAACTTTGCCTAATTGCACAATACGGTGCCATCGACCCTGATATGGCGCAAAACCAAATCCTTCCCCACCAATCACGGTATTGGCATGGATACGTACACGATCCAAAATTGTGGTGCCTTCAAGCAAAGAAACATGTGAATCGATCATGCAATTATGACCAACAGATACATTATCTGCCAACACAGTATGAGAAAGAATAACGGTATTTTCACCAATCTTGCAGTCTTCACCAATGACTACATAATGGCCGATATAGACATTTTCAGGAACAACGACTGATGGATGTATTTGGGCCGTCGCTTCAATTCCAGTTTGCGTATGCTTTTTTTCAAAAACATGCGTCAATTTAGCAAATGCCAGATAGGGATTATCCACAACAATAAAATTCTGATGCTGTGTCAGCTTTTCTTTCAACTCTTGCTGAACAATGAGTGCACCGGCCTGTGTGGAAATTGCAGCATCAAGATACTTTTCTCCATTCACAAAGGCAATGTGTTGGTTATCTGCATGCTCAAGGCTTGCCAAACCCGACAATTTCAGTGCTGCATCACCAAAAAGCTCACCTTGTACAAGATGAGCCAATGTTTCTAAAGAATATTGATGAACTTTCATGGATTATTTAATTGCATTCACTTTTTGAATCATTTTGTCAGTTAAATCATCTTTTGTATCCGATGCGATCACTGCATTTTTATTCAATACATAATCCAGATTATTCTCTTTTCTGAGTTGCTCAGCCGCTTGTTTGACACGTGCTTCAAAGGTGTTGTTCATATTCTGCAACCCACCCTGAACTTTGGTCTGCAAGCTTTGCTGGGTTGAATTGAACTCACTTAATTTGGCCTGATACTGTTGATTCAGCTTTTGAATATCAGCTTCTTTCATACTCCGCCCTTCAGTTTCAGCTTTTTGGCGAAGCGCATCAAGCTCTTTACCCAACTGTTCTAAACGCGTTGTACTTGGCTTTACCGACTGGTTCAAATTTGCATTTTGCTGTTTTAGATAGGTGCTGTTATCGACTACGCGAGCCAGATCAACCACTCCAATACCAGCAGCATGTGTAAGACCCGATGATGCAATACCGAGAACCAGTAAAATTTTGTTCATTTTATTCATAACTGTTCCTTAATCAGGAAAACATACAGATCAAAAGTGAACCGTACTTTAGAAAGTACGGCCAATTTCAAATTGGATCGATTGTGTATCGTCACCATCTTTTTTGTTAAGTGGGTATGCATAACTCAAAGATAATGGACCAATCATCGTAATCCACGTAAAGCCTACACCCACACTATATCTGAGGTTACCCAGATCGAAGCCGTAGTTATCTTCACAATACTTCTTGGCATCTACACCATTAATCGAATATTTCCCAGATGGAAGATCACATTTGGTGTCAAAAACTTGACCGCCTTCAGCAAAGATCACTGGTCTGAACTGACGCGCCCAGTCACCTTTAAACGGTACAGGGAGTGCAAGCTCTGTACCAAACTGCACCAGTGCATTACCACCGACTGCTTCCCAATCAGGATCAGTCTTACCAGATTCTTGATAAACAACACCCGGATAACGCGGACCTAATGTGCTACTTTCGAAACCACGTACCGAACCGTAACCACCAGCAAAGAAGTTCTTATAGAATGGTAAATCGTTGCCATAACCAAGTTTACCGTAGCCTCTGAGTACGAAGTCTTTTCCTAATGGGAAATAGGCTTGCGTATCGTATGATAACTTCTGGTAATCGACGTCACTACCCGGCAAACCTACTTCAAGGTTAACACGATGTGACGTACCTGAGGTTGGTAAAATCGGACGATTCAGGGTGTTGTATGACCATCCTAAGTTGAGGATATAAGTGAGATAGTCACCCTCAAATTGAGAGTCATAAGTAACCGTCGATCCTGCAGGACACGTAAAGTTATTCGCTTCGGTCAGATCAACAGTACAATATGTCGATGTACCTGTCGTTTTTCCGCCATTCGCCAATAAGTAATCACGTACATAAGTAGAGACATACGGGCCAGTTTTTACTTTAGTCGAATCGATACCCAAAGATGCACTTAAGCTTTGATTTTCATCAATTGGATAACCAAATGACAAACTGCCACCAAAACTATCCGTGACATAGTTATTAACAGTGTATTCGTCGTTGAGTTTGGTTTTACGGTAGTAAAGGTTGTAACCACGACTTACACCATCAATGGTAAAGTAAGGGTCTGTAACACTTAAGTTGTAATAGTCTTGTGTTTGCGAACGAGTCAAGTCAAGTGCAAAACGATTCCCCGTACCGAGCAAGTTGGTTTGACTTAAACCTGCTTGGAAGGTGATACCTGCACTTTGAGAATAACCTACAGCTAAGGTTGTAGAACCTGAATGCTGCTCTTCTACATTGACATTAAGATCAACTTCATCTGGTGAGTTTGGTACACGAACTGGCTTAATATCAACTGTTTTGAAGAAGCCTGTACGCTCCAGACGCACTTTTGAAAGATCAATTTTTTCGTTACTTGCAAGTGCGCCTTCCATCTGACGCATTTCGCGACGCAATACATCATCAGCGGTTTTGGTATTCCCCGTAATATTGATACGACGTACTTTAACCTGCTGACCCGGGTTGATATAGTAATTAAGATCAACCACACCGGTTTCATTATTGATTTGCGGAACAACATTCACTTCTGCAAAGTAATAACCAGCATTACCGTATTTACGCAAAAGCAATTGCTTAACAGCATTTACTTTCTCTTGCGAGTAAGTATCACCGTCTTTATAGATTTTGAGAGCTTCTAACTCTTGTGGCTGATAAAGCGCATCGCCAAGAAACTTGGTTTGACCAAATTTAAACTGACTGCCTTCGGTAACAGATACTTCAACAAAGATTTTTTTCTTGTCTTCGCTGATATTTAACTGAGAGTTATTAATATTGAAATTAATATACCCTTTGTTTAAATAAAGCGCGCGCAGTGATTCAAGACTTGCCGCCATTTTCTCACGTGCATAACGATCATTACGCGTAACAATTGAAGACCAGCCGCTCTCTTTAATGGCAAAGGCTTGCTTGATATCACTGTCACTAAATACAGTATTACCAATCAGATTGATTTCGACGACTTTAGCAGGCTTTCCTTCATAGAAATCCAGCTTTAAAGCAACACGGTTATTTGGCTGCGCGATGGTCTCAACTTTGATGTCTGCATCATAGCGACCTTGCTGCGCATATTGCTGCTCAAGTTCCGTTTCAATGGTCTGTAGTGCTGAGCTTTTAAGCACATCACCTTCAACCACACCCATTTTTTTCAGACCTTCAGTCAAGGCCTCTTTAGGAATAAGCTTATTGCCTTTAAATTCAATTTTAGAGATGACTGGCCGTTCAACCACTCTAAAGGTGAGGACATCGTTTTGCTTATAGGTTTTGATGTCATCGAAAAGACCCGTTGCATACAATGTACGAATGGCATCGGCAATCGTAGGATCATCAACACGATCCCCACTGTTAATCGGTAACATATTGTAAACATTTGAAGGTGTAAGACGGACTAAGCCTTCTATTTTTACTTCGCGTGCAATGAAACCATTTGCTGCATATGCTTGTTGTACCGCTGCCATAGCACTAACAAGTGCCAAAGGCATTAATAAATGTGTGTGCCGCATGCCAGTTTTTTCCAGTAAGTTAATTTTTCCATATCAGCGTTTATAGACGCATAAAATCATTAAAAAGCGCTAAAAGCATCATGCTACCGAGCAGTACCATACCAATTTTTAGACCGAACATTTGTATTTGTTCGGAAACAGGTTTACCGCGTATGGCTTCAATAAAGTAATAAACCAAATGTCCTCCATCCAGCATAGGAATCGGCAGCAAGTTTAAAATCCCCAAACTCACACTCATGAGAGCCATAAAAGAGATAAATGTTTGCCAGCCCATTTCTGCGCTTTGACCTGCAACTTTAGCAATTGTAATCGGACCCGATAAATTCTCAAGACCAATCAAACCACGAACCATTTTCACAATGGAATTCAATATCATGCCAGAGATTTGCACGGTCTTATCAACAGCCATACCCATTGCCTGGATAGGAGTATATTGAATTAACTGCTTATATTCAGCAGGAATCGTTACCTTACCAGGATTACTTTGAACACCCAGCATTCCTGTAACATTACCCATACTGTCACGTTTACCTTGTGGCATCACTTGTAAATGAACAAGCTGCCCCTCGCGTAAGACATCTATATTAAGCAATTTCTCAGGTGATTTTTGAACAATATCGACCACATCGAACCAATCGTTCATCTTTAAGCCGTTTATACTTAAAATACGATCTCCAACCTTCATCCCCTGACGTATTGCAGCACCATCCTCACTCAACTGATGAATGACTGCTGGCATGGCGGGACGATACGGCAGAAAACCAAGTACATCAAGCGCTGATTGGCTCTGATTTTTCAAAAAATCTTGTATCGGCAAATTTACCGTTTTATCTGTACCTTGATCATTGACCATGACACGGATTTGACCCGTTTCACCTGCACGATCAACCAGTGCAAAATTTAGACGCTCCCAAGTAGGTGTTTCTTTACCATCGACAGATACAACTTGATCACCTGCTTTTAATCCCATTTCGGCTGCAGGTGTATTGGGAATAACTTTCCCAATTCGCGTATTGAGCTGTTCTTGTGAAGGTAAAAAGAGAATCCAAAACAAAACCACAGCAAACAGTAAGTTAATCAAAGGGCCTGCCGCGACAATTGCAATCCGTTTCCATGGCGATTGACGATTAAACGCATACGGCAAGTCAGCCTCGGCCACATTACCTTCACGCTCATCAAGCATCTTGACATATCCACCGAGCGGTAACGCCGAAAGCTGATACTGTATGCCCGATTTTTTAGACGTCCATTTAAGTAATGTTGGCCCAAAACCAATTGAATAGACCAACACTTTCACGCCCAGTTTTCGAGCCACCCAGTAATGACCAAACTCATGTATCGCAATAAGAGGACCTAGCAGCAATATTGCAGCGATGACAATATACAATACACTCATCTTTCTAGCCTCTGATCTGTTGGATGTAACGACCTGCAACCTGTCGTGCTACAGCATCGATCTCTAAAACATGCTCAATACTGGTTGCCTTATCATTTTGCACGTGATTCAGCACATGCTCAACCACTTCCGGTATCGAAGTGAATTTTATTTTATGATTTAAAAATGCCTCAACTGCAATTTCATTGGCTGCATTAAGTATACATGGTGCCAAACCACCAGATCGCATCGCTTCTCTGGCAAGCGTTAAGGAAGGAAACTTTTGTGTATCAGGCTGTCTAAAATTCAACTGCGCGTGAGCAAAGACATCCAGAGCTGGGACATCTGTTGCTATACGCTCAGGCCACGCCAGTGCATGCGCAATTGGTGTACACATATCTGGATTCCCCATTTGCGCTAACGTAGAACCATCTACATATTGAACCATGGAGTGAATAATACTTTGTGGATGAACAACAACTGTAACAAAATGTTCGGAAATTGAAAATAAATGACAGGCTTCGATTAACTCAAGCCCTTTATTCATGAGTGTAGCGGAATCAACAGAAATTTTTTGTCCCATTGACCAGTTTGGATGTTTACATGCTTGTTGCGGAGTTACTTGTGACAACAAATCATCTGGATAATCCAGAAATGGCCCACCCGATGCAGTCAATAAAATTTGAGATACACCAAGCTGAGGAGATCCTGTTGGGGACAGACTCAAGTAATTATGTGGTAAAGACTGAAAAATCGCATTGTGTTCTGAATCGACAGGCAACAACAAGGCACGATGTTCGCGAGCAGCCTGCATCATGATATCACCAGACATCACCAGCGATTCTTTGTTTGCAAGCAATACACGCTTACCTGCCTTAACTGCTGCGAGTGTTGGCAGCAAACCCGCCGCACCTACAATCGCCGCCATCACAATGTCTACTTCCGGAGCAGAAGCCACACTGATCAAACCTTCAGATCCGACCCGAATCTCAATGTGTTCAAGTTGAGCATCGATAAAAAGCTGTTTAAGCTGAACAAATTTTTCAGCAGGAATCACCACAACTTGAGGATTTACCCGTTTGCATATCGCCAGTAGTTCATCAATTCGACTATATGCGGTAACGGCATATACTGAATATTGATCTGGATGCTGCTCTAAAACTCTTAAAGTGCTTTGCCCAATCGAACCGGTCACACCCAATATACAAACAGATTGTGTCATTTATAAATCTACACCAATGAGCTTCAATAGATAAATTCCTGCAGCAAAAACAGGAGCAGCAGCCAACAATGAATCAATTCGGTCGAGTACACCACCATGACCTGGCAAAATACGTCCTGAATCCTTGATTCCCGCTCGACGCTTAATCATGGATTCAAACAAATCACCTAAAACAGAGGCAAATACAGTCAATAAAGATAAAATCAGAAAAAGAATATGTTGTGCAAGGGATAGATCTAGATAAAAGAACTCAACCACAATAATCACGATAACCGTGATCACTACACCACCAATCAACCCCTCGATTGATTTATTTGGACTGACCGTTGGTGCAAGTTTTCGCTTACCAAATTTACGCCCAACAAAATAAGCACCAGTATCTGCGCCCCAAACCAGAAGAAATAGATACATCAGCCACCACGGAGATGCTTTCCATACCTCAAAGATCGCAGTAACAGCAGCACTCACCAGAATTAGACCAAGTATATACAATGTCGCGTTGTACCAGCCATCGTACTCCGGATAAGATTTCACCCAGAAGCTACTCACCAACCATGTCAAAATGGATGCCGACCATAGTAAGAGTGCCACGTCATTATAAAATAACGCCAGCCCTGCAATCAGTGCAACTACAGCACCATAGCACCATGCTTTAGGCTTGACCACATGTGGTGTGGTTCTTGGCATAAGCTTGAACCACTCATAGCCTGCAACACCTGCCGCTAAGATCATCAATCCAAACATAGGATAATGCGATTGGGTAGCAAACATGCAGATCAGCACCACTGCCACTAACACCAACGCGGTTAGGATCCGCTCTAACATTATTAATTCTCAATTTTATCTTGTTGGATTTGCTCTGATGTTTTACCAAAACGGCGTTCACGGCCAGCAAAAACATCTAATGCGTGGTCGAACTCTTGAGTTGAAAACTCTGGCCACAATGTTTCTGTAAAGTAAAGCTCTGCGTAGGCAGCCTGCCAAAGCAAAAAGTTAGACAAACGATAATCGCCTCCAGTTCGAATCAATAAATCGACTGGTGGAAGCTCGTTCAGACTAACATACTGACCAAATAAGGAAGCGTCAATTTGCCCAATATCCAGATGACCCGTGTGTACATCACTGGCAATTTGTTTTGCCGCCTCTGCAATGTCCCACATCCCACCATAGCTCACAGCAATGGTTAGCGTCATGGAGCTAAAACTTGCTGTTTCTTGCTCTGCACTTCGCATAAGATCACGTAAATGAGGAGATAACCGCGAACGATCACCAATAAACTGCAACTGAATATTGAATTTACGCATGCGAGGCAATTGCTCATGAATCGCCTCCTCGAGAAGCTTCATCAGCAAATCGACTTCAATTTGCGGACGATTCCAATTTTCACTCGAAAAAGCAAAGACCGTTAAGGCCTGAATTCCTCTTGAACGACAATGCTCAACAATCGGGTCTAAACTATTTTTACCCTCTCGATGACCATCTCCTTTTTGCATTTGATTTTTTTTGGCAAAACGGTTGTTGCCATCCATAATGATGGCAACATGTTTTGGAAGATGGTGCTCTTCTAATAAGGTCATAAAAACTTAGACCTTCATCAATTCTGCTTCTTTTGCTGCCAAACGCTTATCAACTTCAGCAACATATTTATCGGTAATTTTTTGAATATCATCACCTGCACGGCGCTCATCATCTTCAGAAATTTCTTTTTCTTTCAACAATGCTTTGATATCACCAAGTACATCACGACGAATATTACGGATCGCAACTTTGGCATTTTCAGCTTCTGTACGTGCAACTTTTTGCATGTCACGACGTGTTTCTTCAGTCAAAGCGGGTAACGGCACACGAATCGCGTCTGCAGTGATTGGGTTTAAACCCAAGTCGCTTTCACGAATCGCTTTGTCAATTGCAGATACCATCGTACGTTCAAATGGCTGAACAATAAGCGTACGTGAATCTTCAACACCCACGTTTGCAACCTGATTAAGCGGCACATCTGAACCATAGTAAGGAACCATGACACCATTTAAAATTGATGGATGTGCACGACCTGTACGAACTTTTGCAAAACCTTGCTCTAGCGATTCTAGAGTTTTTTGCATACGCTGTTCGCTGTCTTGTTTGAGATCGTTAATCATATGATCTTCCTTACTTATTCATTCAAAAAGTGTAAAACTAAATTAGTGGGCTAGTATAAAGAGCTTTAAAGGCGCCGTCATCTGTTGGTGACGTGGGTTCCTTCTTTTTCACCCATGATAACCGACAATAATGCACCTGGCTTATTCATATCGAATACTTGTAACGGCACATTATGATCACGGCATAAGCAAATCGCAGTCAAATCCATTACACCGAGTTTTTCGTCAAGCACCTGATCAAAGCTCAATTGATCGTACTTAACAGCATCATCGTATTTACTTGGATCTTTATTATAAACACCATCAACTTTTGTGGCTTTTAAAATAAGATTAGCTTCAATCTCAATACCGCGCAAACATGCAGCTGTATCCGTTGTAAAAAATGGATTTCCGGTACCTGCTACAAATACACAGACTTCACCCTGACCCAAATAACGAATTGCATCACGACTTGAGTATGGTTCTACTACAGTACCAATCGACAAAGCAGACATCAAACGAGTTTTAATGTTACGGCGTACTAGTGCGTCGCGCATCGCTAGACCATTCATGACCGTCGCCAGCATGCCCATTTGATCGCCAGTTACACGGCCTACCAAGCCATCTTTTTGCAATTGACTGCCACGGTATAGGTTACCACCACCAACCACGATACCAACCTGCACACCCAAGCCGACCAAGTGTGCAATCGATAAAGACATTTGATCGAGCACTTGAGCATCGATTCCCATATCTTTATTGCCTGACAATGCTTCGCCCGACAGCTTTAACAAAATTCGTGAATAACGAGGACTGTTCGTATCAGCCATAATTATGCTCCAAAATGCGATGTTTAAATTGAATTCTGTTTGTTAACGCGCAACTAAGCTGCTTTGATCTTGATCAGCTTGGCATATAAGTCATATTCGTCAGCGTCGGTAATTTCCACTTCCAGCAACTGGCCAGGCTGAATCATGGACTTATCAATATCTTCGACAAATACGTTCCCATCGATTTCAGGTGCATCAGCATAAGAGCGAGCCACTGCTACTGGAAATTCATCTTCAAGATCATCCACCAAAACAGTCATGGTTTGACCGATACGCTTTTGCAATTTGGCAGCCGAAATTTCTTGCTGAACTTGCATAAAACGCTCGTAACGATCTTGTTTAATCTCTTCTGGAACATGATCTGGCAAATCGTTTGCTGTCGCACCTTCAACAGGTGAATAGGTAAAGCAACCTACGCGATCGAGCTGGGCCTCTTTAAGCCATTCTAATAAAATTTGGAAATCTTCTTCAGTTTCACCTGGGAAACCGACCACAAAGGTTGATCGAATGACGAGATCCGGGCATTTTTCACGCCATACTTTTAAACGCTCTAAAGTATTTTCACTATGGGCTGGTCGCTTCATCAATTTTAAGATGCGCGGACTGGCGTGCTGAAAAGGAATATCTAAATACGGCAAAATTTTGCTTTGAGCCATCAAATCAATTACGGCATCGACATGCGGATAGGGATAAACATAATGTAAGCGTACCCAGATACCCATCTGACCCAAGGCTTCACACATGTCGTAAAATTTGGTTTTTACAGGTTGACCGTTCCAGAAATCAAGCTTGTATTTGGTATCGACACCATAAGCAGACGTATCTTGTGAGATCACCAAAACTTCTTTAACGCCAGAACGCTTAAGCGCTGCGGCCTCTTCAAGCACCGATCCAACTGGACGCGATACTAAATCACCACGCATGCTTGGAATGATACAAAAGGTACAACGATGATTACAGCCTTCTGAAATCTTCAAGTACGCATAATGCTTTGGTGTAAGACGAATACCTTGCTCTGGAACTAAATCGATAAACGGGTTATGTTTAGGCGGCGCAGGCACATACTCGTGTACCGCTTCCATCACATCTTGATACGCTGCTGCACCAGTGACTTTAAGCACATTTGGGTGCATTTGACGGATTTTGTCTTCGTCTTTACCCAAGCATCCTGTCACAATTACACGGCCATTTTCATTCATGGCTTCGCCAATCGCATCTAATGACTCTTGTACTGCAGATTCAATGAAACCACAGGTATTCACAACAACTAAATCTGCACCATCGTAATTTGATGCTACTTCATAACCTTCAGTACGCAACTGAGTTAAAATTCGTTCAGAATCTACCAATGCCTTAGGACAACCTAAAGATACAAAACCGACTTTGGGGGATTTCATGAATCTGCACTCCACTAGAATCCGCGTATTGTATGATGTTTCTGAAAAGAAAAACAGGTCGATTCATTAACGATTCATTAGCGCACCAAAATAATTCATAAAAATTTATATTTTCATCAAAATGCACCAATTAAATGCATAATTACAGATCATGACGCTAAGAATGTGTTAAAAAAATTCACTGATAGACCACATAGCACATTTTTAACTCAAAAATATTGCTATTGCACTTTAATTGGCAAAGTTGGCGTGCATTTTGCTTCGGATATACCTCATAACAAGGACAGATATTTTTTAACAAGATGCCATTGCGCCATTTTAAAACAGGATACTTCCGCTAATGGATCACCAACCGACTATCGATTACCGACTTTTAGTGGACAATATGACCACTGCTATTTTATTGGTCGATAGCAATCTGAATGTGTTTTATTTGAACTCATCCTGTGAAGCACTATTCGACATCAGCCTATTAAGGGCTGCCGGTCAACCTGCCATTAACTTAATGCATGCACCTGATGATACCTTTAATACCTACGAGGCGCTTTTAAACACCCTGAATTCTGGGCAGCATTATACGCGGCGTGAAGCGGTAATTAATGTCAATTTCAAAGACATTCATGTCGACTACACCGTTTCACAGCTCAATACCGGCAAACCGTATCATCCATTGCTATTGATCGAGTTAAATCCGATTGATCGGATGCTGAAAATTTCTAAAGAAGAAAACTTTATTCAGCAACATCAAGTTGCACGGCAACTGATTCGTGGCGTTGCTCACGAAATCAAAAATCCGCTTGGTGGTATTCGCGGCGCAACTCAACTTCTGGCACGTAGTCTTAACGATCCGAAATACGAAGAGTTTACCGATATTATTATCAGCGAAGTGGATCGTCTTCGTAATCTGGCCGATACCATGCTGGGTTCGAGACAGCTACCAAGTTATGAAGATGTCAATGTACATGAGCCTTTAGAGCGTGTGCGCTCACTAATAGTCAATCAAACCAAAAAGAAAATTAAGATTACACGCGACTACGATCTTTCACTGCCAGATGTCAAAGCAGATCGCGATCAACTCATTCAAGTCATGCTGAATATTAGTGTAAATGCCATTCAAGCCATGACAGAAAATAAGGAATTTTTCGTTGAAGAAGCGCCACATTTATCTTTACGTACGCGTATTCAACGACTAGTGACCATTAATGGGGTATTAAATCGCTCAGCCATTCGAATTGATATAGAAGATAATGGCCCAGGTATTCCGCAAGATATTATTGAATCTGTATTTTACCCACTGGTTACTGGGCGCGCCAAAGGCACAGGACTGGGCTTGAGTATTGCTCAAAATATTATGCATCAACACAACGGGATGATTGAATGCCAATCTGTACCCGGAAAAACTGTATTTAGCTTATATCTACCTTGGGAGACAGACCATGTCGCGAAATAAAATATGGGTAATTGACGACGATCGCGCCATGCGCTGGGTCTTAGAGAAAACCTTTAAAGAAGAAGGTTTTGATGTCACCAGTTTTGAAGAAGCTCAAACTGCGCTTGACCAATTACTCGACGATGCACCGGATGTGATCTTAACCGATATCCGTATGCCAGGTATCGATGGCCTTACTTTTCTAGGTAAAGTCAAAAACAGCAATCCAGATTTACCTGTGATTATTATGACAGCGCATTCAGATCTTGAATCGGCTGTGTCTAGTTATCAAACGGGTGCTTTTGAATACTTACCTAAGCCATTTGATATCGATGAAGCTCTTGCACTGGTCAATCGTGCCATCTTGCATATCAATAAATTACAGCAACAAGAAGCCAGCAAGTCAGCATCGGTTGCTCAATCAACTGAAATCATTGGCGAATCGCCTGCCATGCAGGAAGTATTCAGAGCAATTGGGCGCCTTTCTCAGTCGCATATCACTGTGTTGATCAATGGCGAATCGGGAACCGGAAAAGAACTGGTTGCACATGCACTGCATAAGCATTCGCCACGTAGCAGCAAACCCTTTATTGCGCTCAACATGGCCGCCATTCCAAAGGACTTAATTGAAACCGAGTTGTTCGGTCATGAAAAAGGTGCTTTCACTGGTGCCAATACACAGCGTCAAGGCCGCTTTGAACAGGCCAATGGTGGTACGTTATTTTTAGATGAAATTGGCGATATGCCATTTGAAACGCAAACACGACTACTTCGCGTACTTGCAGATGGCGAGTTTTATCGTGTAGGTGGCCATATTCCAGTTAAGGTCGATGTACGTATTGTTGCAGCAACGCATCAAGATCTGGAAAAACTGGTGAATGAAGGACGCTTCCGTGAAGACTTGTATCATCGTTTAAACGTGATTCGTATTCATATTCCTAAGCTGGCCCACCGCAGCGAAGACATTCCAATGCTGGCGCAGCACTTTCTTGCCCGAGCTGGAAAAGAGCTTGGGGTGAGTCCCAAGATTTTGCGTACCGAAACAACTGACTATATGCAGCAACTGCCATGGCCAGGTAATGTGCGTCAGCTCGAAAATACGTGCCGCTGGTTGACGGTCATGATTACTGGTCGAGAAGTTTATCCGGAAGATTTACCTTCTGAACTCAAACAAATCCCGATCCAGAAATCAGCAGATACAAATATTGCGACACCAAACTTTGATCGCATTTCTCTACATCACTGGGATGAGCTATTAGGCCAATGGGCGATTCAAAAGCTCAAAAATGGTGAGATGAAAATTTTGGATATTGCCACGCCAATGTTCGAAAGAACACTCATTAACGCGGCACTGCAACAAACTCGTGGTCGAAAACGCCATGCTGCTGAGTTACTTGGCTGGGGTCGAAACACCCTCACCCGAAAGCTCAAAGAGCTCGGTATTGCGGCTGAAGACGACGTAGAAGAAGAATCTGAAATCTAAATACTTTAAAGTGAGAGTCACATGTGGGCTCTCACTTTAAAAACCTCTCAGCCCCTGCACCAGCCCCAAAAGCACAACATCAAACAATTTGTTATACTTAAATACACGATTAGTATTACCCTCCTTTTTTATGTCTAAACAGATGACACGACAAACCTGCCCGACAAAGTGCGATCTCCCCTTAACACGTCGGGGGCATGAGCGCTGGCTGGCTTTATTACTTAGTGCAACAGAACTGTTTCTTGAAAAAGGGTATGATGCGGTGTCCTTAGATGATGTCGTAAATCATGCAGGTGGATCGAAAGCCTCGATTTATAAATACTTTGGTAGTAAAGAAGGTTTGTTTACTGCGATTTGTGATTATCGTCGCGAACTGTTTTTCAAAAATATCTGTGCCTCTTACGACGCTCAACAGGATGATCTTCGTTCCTTTTTAACCAGCACCTTATATAACTTCTTTGCAAAAATTACCTGCACAGAAAATTCTGCTTTTATGCGTTTATTAATCGAGCAGTCACAGCGTAATCCAGATCTAGCCCTGTACTTGCACCAAAAAGGTCCAGAATATATTCAAAAATGCATTGCTGATGCACTGCAATATGCCGCAGAAAAAGGACAGATTGAGTGCAAAAAACCCTTAAATTCAGCCATGATGTACTTTGGTATCCTTCGAAATATTGAATGGAAGATTATTATGGGGGTTCCTTTAACGACCGATTGTGAGGACATTCACGAACACATCGATTATTGCGTTGATCTTTTTTTAAACGCGCACAAATTAAACTAATTTTTTTGCATTTTTTATATCATATAGTATATTAATCGATTGTTTTTTTCGTTCACCAACCAGCAACTAATTGTTATAAAACAATTATTGTGGAGTAACCATGGCTCTACGGCACTTTCTTACTTTACGCGATCTTTCTTCTACTGAATTAAAGAATCTCCTTGATCGAGCAAGCGAACTAAAACGCCAGCAACACAATAATGAACTGTTTCAACCATTTAAAGGTAAAGTGTTGGGAATGATTTTTGAGAAATCAAGCACACGAACTCGAATTTCATTTGAAGCAGGAATAGCTCAATTTGGTGGAAGTGCAATTTTTCTTTCACCACGTGATACACAACTAGGCCGTGGTGAACCGATCGAAGATTCTGCACGCGTTATTTCAAGCATGCTTGATATTGTCATGATTCGCACCTTTGGTCACGATGTTGTGCAGCGTTTTGCATCTTACTCTTCTGTCCCTGTGATCAATGGTCTGACAGATGATCATCATCCATGTCAGTTACTTGCAGATCTTCAAACCTATCAAGAACATCGTGGAAGTATTCAAGGCAAAACCGTTGCATGGATTGGCGACGGCAATAACATGTGTAATTCATATATTGAAGCTGCGCACATGATGGGCTTTAAATTAAAGGTTGGTGCACCTAAAGGTTATGAACCAAAACCTGAATTTATGGCTGAATTTGCGCACTGTGTTGAAGTATTTAATAATGCTGAAGATGCGGCTGTAAATGCAGATTTGATCGTGACCGACGTGTGGGCTAGCATGGGACAAGAAGAAGAACAAAAGTTACGTGAAGCAGCTTTTGCCGCATTTCAAGTCAATGAAAAACTGATGGAACTTGCTCATCCAGATTGTCTATTTATGCATTGCCTACCGGCACATCGTGGTGAAGAAATTTCTGAACACATGCTCGATCATAAAAGCTCTGTGGTATGGGACGAAGCTGAAAACCGATTGCATGCACAAAAAGCATTGATGGAATTTTTATTGAATGAAAATTTAAAGCGATCTTAAGCATAAATTTTTAAAAAAGCCTGATCTCCAATATCAGGCTTTTTTTTGCATAAAATTTAATTGAGCGCTATTTGGGTTGCAAAATAATCAGACTTGCACCAAGTAAAACCACTGCTCCACCCAATAGATCCCAACGCGTTAGAGCAACTTGATCTATAAACCTCAGCCACATGAGTGCAGTGAAAATATAGATTCCACCATAAGCCGCATAAATACGCCCTGACGCTGCGGGATGCAACGTCAGCAACCAAACGAAAAGAGCCAAACTCAAGGCCGTTGGAATCCAGAGCCAAGCCGACTTGCCCTCTTTTAAAATCAGATAAGGGAAATAACAACCAAGAATTTCTGCAACCGCAGTCACAAAAAACAACCCGAATACACTGAGTATTCGGGTTGCAGAGAAGTCTTCTAATAACATTTATGCAGGTTCTGCCGTTTGGTCCTCAAATACGGAAAGCTGTAAGCCAACCTCTTTACCGTCTTCTTTTTTAACTGATACCGCAACGTTACCGCCATGATCGGCCAGTTCACCAAATAGAATCATTTCAGCCAGTGGCTTTTTCAAATGCTCTTGGATTAAACGCTGCATAGGACGCGCACCCATTAAGCGATCATAACCGTTGGCCGCGAGCCAGTCACGTGCAGACTGATCCACCTCAAGTACCACTCTCTTATCATCGAGTTGCGCTTGAAGCTCAGTAAGAAACTTATCAACTACTGACTCAATCACAGTGGTTGGTAATGCTTTAAACTGAATCACACCATCAAGACGGTTACGGAACTCTGGAGAGAATGCGCGCTTCATGGCCTCTTGGTTATCGTTGCTGTTGTCTTGCTCGGTAAAACCAATACTGTTGCGTGAAATACTTTCAGCACCAATATTCGTCGTGAGCACGATAATCACGTTTCTAAAATCAGATTTGCGTCCGTTGTTGTCGGTTAAAGAACCATGATCCATCACTTGAAGCAACAGATTAAAAACATCTGGATGCGCTTTTTCAATTTCATCGAGTAGCAATACACAGTGCGGATTTTTATGAATTGCATCTGTCAGTAAACCACCTTGATCATAACCGACATATCCAGGAGGCGCACCGATTAAACGAGATACCGCGTGACGCTCCATATACTCCGACATATCAAAGCGAACCAGTTCGACACCTAAAAGTTTTGCAAGCTGTTTGGTGACTTCGGTTTTACCCACCCCGGTTGGGCCAGCAAATACAAAATTACCGACAGGCTTATCTGGTGCTTTCAGACCTGCACGAGACAGTTTAATGGCAGAAGCAAGTGCAGTAATGGCTTCGTCTTGACCAAATACCACGCGTTTTAAATCGCGCTCCAGATATTCAAGCACTGCTTTGTCATCTTTCGATACCGTTTTAGGCGGAATACGCGCAATTTTAGAAACAATATCTTCGATATTCTCGACCGTAATCAAGCTGTCATCAAGTTCTGTTTTCAGACGGCGCTGCGCTCCGGCTTCATCAATCACATCGATTGCTTTGTCTGGCAAGAAACGATCATTAATAAATTTCGAAGAAAGCTCTACGGCAGCAACTAAGGCCTTATCGTCATACTCCACATGATGAAAGTCTTCAAACTTCGTTTTTAGACCACGTAAAATATCAATCGTTTCTTGGATACTTGGCTCGTTTACATCGATTTTTTGGAAACGACGCGATAAAGCATGATCTTTTTCAAATACCTGACGATATTCTTGGAAAGTGGTCGAACCAATGCAACGCAAAGTTCCATTTGCTAACGCTGGTTTGATGAGATTCGAAGCATCCATGGTGCTGCCCATGCTTGAGCCAGCCCCGATAATCATATGAATTTCATCGATAAACAAAATTGCATTTGGATTTTTCTTGAGTGCATTGAGTAGCTGTTTAAGGCGTTTTTCAAAATCACCACGGTACTTAGTACCCGCGACTAACGCACCGATATCAAGACTGTACACTTCAGCATTAGCTAGTGGCTTAGGTGCTTTACCATTTACAATTAGCCATGCCAATCCTTCTGCAATTGAGGTTTTACCCACACCCGGATCACCCACTAGAAGTGGATTATTTTTGCGACGACGACATAAGATTTGAGCCGTGCGTTCAATTTCTTTTTCGCGACCAATCAGCGGATCGGTTTTGCCTTTGAGCGCTTCATTGTTCAGATTAAGCGTAAATTGCTCTAGAGGGCCTGCATTAGACGAAGCTGAACTTTCACCTTCGATGTCTTCTACTTCTTCTTCAGACTGCGATTCATCTTTACGTGTACCGTGAGATAAATACTGAGTCAGGGTCAAACGATTAATTTGATGACGTTTGAGCAAATAAACCGCAAAGGAATCGCGCTCGGAATACATCGCAACCAGCACGTCGGCACCTTCGACTGTACGATCTCCACCGCTTGATTGCACATGGAAAATCGCGCGCTGCAAAATACGATCAAAACTTTCAGTCGGGTGCGGTGCTTGCTCGCTATTTTCCCCAAGTTTTGGTGTATGTTGCTCCACATATTCTTCTAGTTCTTTACGTAATGACACGATGTCTGCGCCACATGCTTTAAGTGCATTGACTGCTGAATCATTATCGAGCAAAGCCAGCAATAAGTGTTCTACAGTGAGAAACTCATGCCTTTTTTGACGAGCCATGCTTACAGCCAAACGTAAGGACACCTCTAATTGACGACTGAGCATACGACCCCCTTAATCTTTGGGCTCAATCTGACAAAGTAATGGATGACCTTGAGACCGAGCATAGTTATTAACTTGGTTTGCTTTCGTTTCCGCGATGTCTCTTGGATATACGCCAGCAACACCTTTTCCCTCATAATGTACTGTTAGCATTACTTGAGTGGCTTGGTCAAGATTCAATGCAAAGTATTGTTGTAAAATTTCAATTACAAAGTCCATTGGGGTGTAGTCATCGTTCATTAAAACGACAGCATAAAGGGGGGGACGCTTTAATTCTGGGGGAGCAGTCTTGACAGCAAGATCACCATCGGGTGCATCGGTTTGCGAATCACCCAAGCGTGGATTGATGTGCCAGTCAACATATCCTGTCTGATAAAAGGAGGCTTTGACTTCATTTAAACTAATTTGGCGCTTGTATGTTCGCATAGACTCTTGTATTCACAATTAATTTGCATTTGCTTCAGCTTGTGGGATCTCGCCCACAAAGGCCGAAGATGACTCGACAGGTTTCCCTCGCTGCCAGCTAAACCGTTTAACTACTGGCGCGCCATTATCTGTAATTCGCACCTCAATAAATTGCGGTGTAAATCCATTAGGCATTGTCCAGCGCCCTGTTAAACGCTCATAATCATAAAAATTGAAGTTTTTGTCGTTCATTGGAACGACCAACACTTCAGTACCTTGAATCAAGCGCAATTCGATACTGCCGATCGCACGTTGTTTACCCGGACTCACCTGAACCAAATCTACCTGATATTCATAGGCATTTTCAGGCAAAGGTTTCACCGCAATATTTTGAATCGTCAGAGGCAATCCACCTCTCAAACGCAACACTTCACGATAAAATGCACTCATATTCATCATTTGTGCATTGTCATTTTTCGCTTGTGTTAATGCTTGATACAAATTATTGGCATTGTCTACTGCAACATCGCGCTCTTGCACCGCCGCATTCAGGCTCTTATTGACTGAATCAAGTGATGTTTTTTGCTTTTGAACCACATCCACCAGTTGAGCTGCATCGGCGTCGTATCCAACAACAGTCAAGCCTTGGCGGTTACCTACTGTATACCCCAAGGTAAAGCTTCCTGCAATCAAAACAACTGCCGCAATCGCCAGAGGTAAGTTTGTTTTCAAAAATGGCTTTTTGGGTGATCGTTGATCAGACAAAGTCGCCACGTGTTCGGTGTCTTGCATCGCAATCTCGATTTAAAGATAGTGCCTGACACACATTTAAATCGAAATTTAAATGTGTGTGAAGTCTTAAGCTGTTTTTATGGCAGCAAACCAATCCCGTCCAGACCGGTTGCCTCATCGAAGTTGAACATTAAATTCATATTTTGTACTGCTTGGCCAGCAGCCCCTTTCACCAAATTGTCTTGTACCGACAATATGATCAGTTTATTTGGCTGAGGCTTGTACAGCGCAATTCTAAGCTCATTCGAACCACGAACACTTCGGGTTTCTGGCGAGCTATTGGCTGGCATCACATCGACAAATCGTTCGTGTGCATAATACACTTCGTATAAAGATTGCAAATCACTGTTTGCACCTTCATCGGTCAGATCGACGTAAATGGTGCTAAGCATGCCACGGATCATTGGCACCAAATGCGGTACAAACAAAAGCTGATCGAATACGCCAGTTTGCCCTGAGATATTTTCAAGCGCTTCCACAATTTCTGGATGATGCCGATGCCCTGCAACTCCATACGCTTTGAAGTTATCTGCATTTTCAGTGTAAATCATGCCTAGGCTGGCTTTACGCCCTGCTCCAGAAACACCCGATTTGGCATCCACAATAATACTTGATGGCTTAATCAGTGCTACATCGGCTTGTAAAAGTGGCGCCAAACCTAACTGTACCGTAGTCGGATAACATCCAGGATTACCCACCACCTGCGCCGTCTTAATTTTTTCACGGTTTAATTCAGGTAAACCATAGACCGATGATTTTAAAACATCTGGACATTCGTGCTGTAGGCCATACCACTTTTCGAATTGCTCAAGATTTTGCAAACGAAAGTCAGCGGCAAGATCAATCACTTTTACGCCCGACTCAACCAATACTTTGGCATGCTTCATGGCTACACCATGCGGTGTCGCAAAAAAGACCACATCGCATTGTTTTAAAAGATCTTCATTGAGGTCGGAAAATTCAAGGTCAGTATGTCCTCGTAAACTTGGAAACATCTCTGAAACGCGCTTTCCTGCCTCTGTACGTGACGTTAACACACGAACAGTTACCTGTGGATGACGAAGCAATAAGCGCAGCAATTCAACGCCCGTATAACCAGTTCCACCTACAATTCCGACAGAAATCACGTGTCTTACCTCAAAGTTCAACAGAATGTTGCCTAGTATGACAGGATGTACTGATTTTCAAAACTATTTATCGAACGCACTGTGATTTTTTATTGGAATGATTGAAGTGAATCCGTATTTATTACTGGCAATCCACCAACCAAATTACGTTATGCGCTGTACCACCAGTGTGGCAACTGCGTCTGTTTCAGGCGTTGTCGATGTTTTTGAAAGGCTTGGTCATGACGCTGTACTTCTGTCCAAAACTCGGGTCCATGATTGAAATGACGCGTGTGTGCTAATTCGTGAATACACACATACCGTACAACAGCATTATCCATGAGCACCAAGCCAGCATGCAGCATGATATCTTTTTGAGCGGTGCAACTGCCCCATCGTGTTTTAGGTCGACGGATTGTGCATCCATTGAAAGAAAGTGTAGTCTCGCGGCTGATCTGCATTAAGTAGTCAGGCAAAACTTGTTTGGCGTAATTAAAGGTGGCCTCTTTTAAGGCGTATGCCCGATGGGCCGCGTTAATGAGTAATTGCTGGTTGTCGTGATCGAAATGATAGAGTTTGATCGCCTCATGCTCAACAATTCGATAAGTCGAATCATTAAAAAAAGTCAGGGCTTCAGATGAACTGGAAATAGCAGCATTTCGTTGCTGCATTTGCTGCTGCCACGTTTTTTCAAGCCATGTTTGTGATTGCGCTAAAAACGCTTGAATCTGTTTTTGAGTACAAAAAACGGGAATAGTGAGGCGCACCGCGTCTGGTTCAACACGTAAGCGCAAGCGTTTTGCCCTTACGTGTTTGACAATTTTGATCTCAGGAAGATCAGTCATCATTAAGACGCTGTGCGCTCTTCAATGCCATTATTTGTTGCAACAATTGCAATGGTTGCAGCATTTAGGGCAAAAATACCATTGGTCACCACACCTGGAATATCATTAATGGTTTTCTCAAGCTCAATCGCGTTGAGGATATTCAGGTTGTATACATCCAAAATCACATTACCATTATCTGTGACTACACCTTCACGGTAAACAGGATCGCCGCCAAGACTCACCAGTTTACGCGCAACAGCAGAGCGCGCCATAGGGATCACTTCAACAGGCAACGGGAACTCACGACCCAACTGTTCAACCCATTTTGAATCATCTACGATACATACAAATTTCTTTGCAATTGATGCCACAATTTTTTCACGTGTGAGCGCGGCACCGCCACCTTTAATCATGTGCATGTGACGATCAATTTCGTCGGCACCATCGACATATGCGTCTAAACCGCCCACATGGTTCATGTCGAGCACTTCTATGCCCAATTCTTTTAGGCGTTTAGCTGTGGCTTCCGAGCTGGCAACCGCCGCCTCAAGCTGAAGTTCAGGTAAAAGTTCAATCAGAAAATTGACTGTACTTCCGGTTCCCACTCCTAAAATGCCCCCTTTAGGTAAGTGTTTTAAAGCAGCTTTCGCTGCTGCTTGTTTTTTCTCATCTTGGGTAGCATATAGACTCATGACATCACTCAACTTTTTTTCACCTTTTGCGCAATTTTAAAACGCAAATGTGCAGGGGTTTGTTACAATAAGCGGCTATTTTAAACTGTTACATGGAAAATTAACATGCTGTCTCGTTTGGTTCGACAAATTTTACAAGCAACGGTCTATGACGTTGCAATCGAAACTCCACTCGAAGCAGCGCCACGAATTAGTGAAAAACTAAACAACAATATTCGCTTTAAACGTGAAGACTTACAGCCCGTTTTTTCGTTTAAGTTACGAGGTGCCTATAACCGTATCAGCCAGTTACCCAAATCACAGCTTGAACGCGGTGTGATTACGGCTTCGGCAGGCAACCATGCACAAGGCGTGGCGCTATCTGGTCAAAAACTGGGAATTCGCGCCATTATCGTGATGCCAAAAACAACGCCAGACATTAAGGTTCAAGCGGTTAAACGTTTGGGTGGCGATGTGGTGTTGCATGGCGATTCGTTTGATGTTGCCAATAAATACGCCATTCAGCGTGCTCAAGATGAAGGCATGACGTTTATTCCTCCTTATGACGACGAACTGGTCATGGCAGGTCAAGGAACGATTGGCAATGAAATTTTGCGCCAGTGGCGAGATGTCGAATATGTGTTTGTGGCGGTGGGCGGTGGCGGCCTGATTGCAGGTGTTGCGGCGTATTTAGGCGATGTAGCCCCCCATGTTAAAGTCATTCCAGTTGAATATGATGAATCTGCATGTTTGAAAGCGGCATTTGAACACAATGCGCGTGTGGTGCTTCCACAGGTGGGGCTGTTTGCAGATGGAACCGCAGTTGCACAAATTGGTGAAAAACCCTTTGAAGTGATTCAATTGCAAAAATCTGACAACTCTGGCCCAATCGTTGAGCGTGATGTGGTCTTGGTCAATACTGATGAAATATGTGCAGCCATTAAAGATACTTATGACGAGTGCCGCAGTATCGTTGAGCCATCAGGTGCAATGGCGCTGGCAGGCATCAAAAAATATATCGAGCAACATAATTTAAGTCATAAAAATATTGTCTCGATTGTTTGCGGCGCCAATATGAATTTTGACCGTCTGCGCTATATCGCAGAGCGTACCGAACTTGGTGAACGTAAAGAAGCAATTTTTGCGGTGAGCATTCCAGAGCAAAAAGGTGCATTTTTAAATTTCTGCCGCGCACTCCATGGTCGTAATATTACTGAGTTTAACTACCGTGCCAGTGACAGTGATACCGCTCAGGTTTTTGTCGGCATTAGCTTAAAATCGGGTGAAAAAGAGCGTCATGACATTCATGAATTACTCAAAAGCCAATATGATGTGGATGATTTGTCTGACGATGAGGTGGCTAAACTCCATATTCGCTATTTAATTGGCGGTCATGCCAACATTGCTAACGAACGTCTATTTCGTGTTGAATTCCCTGAGCGCCCGGGTGCACTATTAACCTTCTTGGAACGTTTAGGTCCATCACATAATATCAGTCTGTTTCATTATCGAAACCACGGCGCAGCGGAAGGTCGCGTACTGGTTGGATTACAGGCAACTGATGTGCAGGAAAATCCTGACGTATTGATTCAGACGCTCGAACAAATCAATTATCCATATGAAGAAATTACTCACAATGCCGGCTATAAACGCTTTCTTAAATAAAGCGATCTAGCTATAAAAAAACCAGCCGTATGTGCTGGTTTTTTTATGACCGACTTCTATACTCTGTTTCGTAACATTTATGTGCTTTAAACCCAAACAAAAACTACTACACTGATTTTTATGAAACTATAGCCGAAAAATAGCAATAAGGTTTTTTATATGGCGCAATTTGCAGTAATTGGACTGGGAAGTTTCGGTGCAACTGTTGCAACCGAACTGGTGAAGTTAAATCATGATGTGATTGGCATCGACTCCATCAAGCGAAATGTTGAAGATTTAAGTGATCAACTTACCCATGCAGTGATCGCCGATGCCAGTGACGAACATGTACTTGAAGAGTTGAACATTCAAAGTTGTGAAACAGTCGTTGTTGCAATTGGCGAAGACATCGAAGCCAGTATTTTATGTGTGCTGCATTTAAAAAATATGGGCGTGCCCAAAATTTGGGTAAAAGCCAAAACCAAAGCACACAGCATGATTTTGTCGCATTTACATGTCGATAAAATTATTCATCCCGAAGAGGATATGGGCGTCCGAATTGCTCAAGCATTGAACTACCCGATGGTCAGCCGCTATATGGCACTCGATGATGATCACTATATTGTAAAAGTTGAAATTCCTAAGCACTTAAATGGCATTCATCTTTTGGGGCTAATCAATGATATGAGTCATGTTAAAACAATTTTGCTCAAACGCGGCAAAGATATTATTTACGAACCTGACCCGACTTGCCCAGTGCAATCTAAGGATATCTTGATTGTTGAAGGACACATCGATCAACTTAAAAAACTTTCAGTACGGTTTTTGCCTCATGAAAAAACAAAAACTTAAGCAAAAATCATTTAATTTAAGTCCGCCCTCTCTACTGGCTTTAGGGTTCTTAAGTTTTATTATTATTGGTACTTTTTTACTTAAGCTGCCTGTAGCCAACAACGGCCACCTGAGCTGGATGGATGCCCTATTTACCTCAACCTCGGCAGTGACCATTACCGGTCTGTCAGTCATTAACATCGGGCACGCCTTAACCACTACGGGACAAATTATTTTACTGTTTTTGATCCAGATTGGGGGTTTAGGCTTCATGACCTTTGCCATCTTGGCCGCACTTAGTTTGGCGCCTCAATTGGGACTTAAACAGCAAATCATGGCGCAAGATTCAATCGGCCATACCAGCTTGTCTAAAGTAACGTTTGTGGCACAAGCCGTGTTTATTTATACCCTTATTTTTGAGTTGATTGGCACCGTGATCTTGACTGTGGTCTGGACATCGCAATTTGGTTTTTTAAACGCGCTGTACTACGCCATGTTTTATAGTGTTTCAGCTTTTAACAATGCGGGTTTTTCTTTATTTCCTAACAATCTAATCAACTTTTATGATCATTATATCGTCTGCCTCACCATCAGTTTTTTATATATTTTAGGCGGAATGGGTTTTTTGGTTTTAATGGATATCAAGCAGCACAAACGCTGGCGAAAACTCAGCCCTAATAGCAAAATTATTATTGTGAGTATTGGAGTGCTTAATCTTGTTGGCTTTCTGATGATTTGGCTTTTGGAAGCCAATAATCCCCTCACCTTGTACAACATGAGTTTCGGCGAACAGGCAATCAATGCATGGTTTCAGGCAACCGTCCCACGTTCTTCAGGCTTTAATACCATTGATATTGGCTCAATGACCAATAGCTCTACCTTACTGACCATGTTTATGATGTTTATTGGTGGTGGTTCACTCAGTACAGCAGGTGGTATTAAAGTCGGTACGGCAGTTATTTTACTTTTTAGCGTGATTGCCTTTTTAAAACGCCACGATGAAGTACGCATTTTTAATCATTCGATTTCTTATGAAAGTACATTTAAGGCTTTGGCTGTTGCCATTATTACTTTAATTCTGATTTTTGTCGGCTTTTTTACAATCTTAATTTTAGAGCCACATAAGAACTTTCTGGATCTATTTTTCGAAATTGTCTCTGCGGCATGTACGGTTGGTCTTTCGAGAGGCATTACCGGCGAACTCAACAACAGCAGTTTATTTGTATTGACTTTATTGATGTTTGCAGGACGTTTAGGCCCACTCACGCTGGCCTACCTGATTGCCACACCACGTAAAAGTCGCCTGAAACATCCAAATGCCGATATTCAAATTGGATAAAAAAGAGGAAGCATCATGCTTCCTCTTCTTATTCAAAATCAAATTAAAACCAATCTAGCAATGAAACGCCAAGACCGACATAAGTCGCACGGTGGTTATAATCAATCAGACTTTCACCATAACCGTTAAATAGTTGGAAATTGCCACGCAATTTACCGGTAATTGGGAAAGCCCAGTCAAACTGCACGGCTCCATGCGATTTATCACCATCTTTTAAAGAATGACGCAACATTAACGAAAAGTCATTTTGTTTCCAGCGATAAAATGCCGTTAGATCACCACGGCCCACGTAATCTTCGATATCGGGGTTATTGTCATCTTTAGCAGCTTCTTCAATGCGAATCCATGGACGCAACATTAAAGCAAAATTGTCGCGCTCAAAACCCACATTAAATATCACACGATTCCAGCTACGAGATAATGGATCAGAACGACCATTCGACTGATGATTCAGTGTGACACCAAGCAATCGTCCATCTAGACCAAATACCCGATAATTGGTACGAAACATCAAACTCGCTTCAGGTTCGTAATTGGTTTCACGAAAAGGACGCGATTCTTCACCGTTAAAGACTTGCCAACGTGATGACTGAGTGTAGCCAAGCCATAAATCACCATTATTGCCAAAGATGTTTTCCCACGCTTTGGTTTTAAGCGATAACTGAAACTTCGACTCTAGCGACTTTAAGTTTTGATCCTGAGTAACGGTGTTATTTGGGTTAGGGCTTGATGGAAACTCATTTTTTTTGCTGGTCCAAAATACTGGAAGCAAATACACCGGTTTGTAGCCACGAATATTCCACGTTCCAAGCTTGGCTTTTTCAGACAGCTCCCAGCGCTTATCCAACAAAGAAACCGTTGGATCGATCGGACCGGCATCTAAAGAAAATACATTCCCAACCTTTTCCTGAATTTTTTCAGGAAGAGTTTCTGGAGTTGACTTTTTTTCTGGAGCCAGAGATGCGGCTGCCTGAGCCGCCAGCATGTTATTGGTATCGATAGGCGTTTTAAACAGCGCATCATAACAGGCTAAGCGGTCTGCATTTGAATCTAATCCAACACACGCCTTGGCACTTGCTGGACTAGGCGATGCTTCTACTGTCGTAGAAGCAACCGCTTTGGGTTGAAATGTACTCTTTACATCTGCTGCATAGGCTGCCGACACCCCCAGACAACCCAATATGCTCAGCATACTGAGTTGTAACGGTGTTCGTTCAACAAAATTGAACGACATATACGCTCTCCGTTTTTCTTTTAGTTCACTTGTTTAACTTTAAAACCAAGCTGCTCAAGTTCCTGTCGTTTCGCTACCGGAGCCACCACTGCTTTGCTTGGTTTTTGCTGAATGAGATATTCGCGTGCCACGCGTTGCAAATCTTCTAATGTGACATGCAGTAAACGTGTGCGCAGGGTTTTTCTAAAAGCAGGTGTACGGCCATGAAGCAAGGCATAGCAAGCCGTAATTGCTTCGCCAGCAGGTGAGCCTGGTTTATCCATACTCGAGACCAGCCCCAATATCGCCTCTTCCAACTGATGTGCTTGCTGAGGTGTATTCAGCAACCATTCAATACTCGCCTCGAAGTCTTTAAAGGTCTCTGTTAGGCGTGGGTCCCGGTAGCTATAAAAACGAAATGCGCATGCATTACCGTCATAGCTTGCACCGCCACCATATGCACCACCTTTCTCTCGAATCGCACTGTGCAAGAAACCATTACGTAAGTAACCTGCAAGTACCATTAAAGGTGCTGCATCTGGGTGAGTAACCTCAACCGCTGGGTATGACGTTGCACAGAACTGTACGTTGGTTTGAATCAGCCAAGCTTCATCCTGATCATCATTCGAGTGCGTAAACTGTTCAACTTGCGCCGCTTGCGTGTCTACGTCAAGATGATCCCATACCGTCTGAATTTTCTCGACCAGCGTTTCAGAAAACTGCTCTTCACAAACCAGTAAAAACTGTTTCGGGGCTTGCAAAAGTGCAAGGTGAATCTGTTTTAATGCATCGATCAAGGCGGTATAGGCCTGCTCATCCTGTTCTATTTGGTCGACCAGATCGCTTAACCAGTTGAGTGCACCCAAGCCCGTATTATGATAATCACGTTGCGCTAATGCACTGGTATTACGTGATGCCACTTGCATTGCATAGCTATGACCAGAGCCCGACAGACGTGATTTCCAGCGCGTTGCACGCTGTTGTAACAGCTCAACAATGCGATCTTTTTCATCAAAGCGCAGTTTTTCAAACGCAAGCTTGAGTAGCTCAATGGCATCATATTTTTCATTCAGTGATTTAGTGGTTAGAGTCAACCATGCACTGATTTTGCCTTTATCATCGACTTTACTACGTAATGAAGCGCCCATGCCTAGGCCACCGCTGACAGCGGTTTGCAATTGTTGCAACTCAAGATAATCGTAATCGCCAGCGCCCACCTCACCCATCAAAATAGACAGTAAATTAAAGTACGGCGATTGCACCACAGCGTCTGGAATTTGAATCAATACTTGTTGATAGTACAGACCGTTGGTTCCCGCATGATACAAATTGAGCGGATAATCATGTCGGTTGGAAATAATTTCTCTTAACTGGCCCTGCACTATATGCAAATCGGCAGGTACATCTTCTAATCCTACTTTTGGCAGTAAATCGAGATTGTCTGGTGTATCTTGACGCTGTTTTAATGCTTCGGTTTCAGCTTGAATTCGAGCACGATCTGCATCAGTTAAAGTTTCACCCAAAGCCGCCAAACGTGCTTTTTCTTCTGCCTGTTCTTTGGCCGATTTTTCTGCATCGGGTATCAACGTCATTTGAACTCGATGCGGATTATCTAAAAGATGTGTCTGAATCAGATTTGACAGCCACATCGGATCTTTAAGCTCTTCTTTCACTTGCTCAATGGCACTGTCGACATCCCAAACGTGGATCGGGTCATTATGATGAATGGCACTGCTTAATCCATTTAAGATTAAGCTCAAACCATACGGCATGCCGTCACCATTGATTTCACGCTGATGTAATTCGATCTGATGCAAAATCGCATCAACCCAAGCCGGATCGATTGGTGCAGCAGCCACATCGCTTAAAATCTTGAGCACACCTGCTTTAAACTCTTCTGCGTGTTCCGGATTTGAACCCTGAACACCACAGTAAAAGGTCATTTCAAAGTTTGAATCATCGACACCCATCAGTGGGCCTGTCGATTGCGCATAGCCACAGGTCTCAAGATAATGACGCAGTGGTGAAGCCGAGTTTTCAAGTAAAATGCCTTCGACCAAACGCAAACCTAAGCGTAGTTTGATATCGCTTGCTTCAGGAAGTAACCACGCCAGTACATGATAGGTTTTATCTGATAAATCATCGCTATCGACCGCATAATGCTCGCTGACCTGAATAGGCGCTGCAAGACGCTTTTCAGGTTTTGAGTACAATGTCGTACCCTTTTGAAACTTCGCCAGTGCCAATTTTTCAAATTGCTCTTGTAACTCATAAGCACTTTGATTGCCAAAGGTCATAAATACGGCGTTACTCGGGTGATAATGCGATTTGTAAAATGACACCAGCTGGTCATAGGTCAAATCTGGAATGTCTTTAGGATCACCACCAGAGTTGTAATGATAGGTTGTTTCAGGGAATAAATGATGCGCAAGCTGATGATATAACTGATCCGAAGGTGCACTCATCGCACCTTTCATCTCATTGAATACCACACCCTTGTAGACAGGTTCGTCATTTTCAAGCTCAACGCGAATTCCTTCTTGTGCGAAATCAAGCGGATTCAAATTCGCTGCAAACGCTGCATCGAGATAAACAGAAAGTAAGTTTTGAAAATCTTTTTTATTTTGAGTTGCAAATGGATAGGCAGTCCAGTCTGCTGACGTGAACGCATTCATAAAGGTATTGAGTGAACGGCGAATCATCAAAAAGAATGGATCACGTACCGGAAATTTTTCCGATCCACACAGTGCCGTGTGCTCTAAGATGTGCGCTGTACCTTTGGAATCCATAGGTTGCGTACGAAATGCAACCAGAAATACATTTTCATCGTGAGAGGTGGCCAAATGATAATGAACTGCTCCCGTCACCTTATGAGCATATTCAGAGACCAAAATATCTAAGGCCTCAACATGGTGTTGACGTACCAACTGAAACGCAGGATGGACAGTTTGATTAATGGTTCCAGTGACATCTACAGTCATGTGATCTCCTACTATTTTCAATTTCTAACGTGTCCCCATTATAGCCTTAGTTTTTACTGAAATTGATAGCTTTAATCCGACTCAAATACTAAGTTTTTCCAAAAAATGAATCTTTTTTATTAAATTCTCGATCTGATCAAGTCTTATTGCGTTTATATCGATGCAAGAATGCATGGATATCTAATATTCCCCTCATCTAAGCTGATCTTGTGTTGTTCATAGACGATGAATAGGTATTTCACGCCATAAACTACAGCTTGCGATCATGATCGTGTAAAATTTGGATTTTTAAATCGAGATGTGAACATACGCCATGGCAACAGTTGATCTTTTTGCAATTGGAAACGCGCTTATTGACCAAGAATTTAAAGTGTCGGATGAGTTTTTAGCTGATGTTGGTTTGCAAAAAGGCACCATGCAATTGACCGAGGGTGATACTCAGGCTGCGCTCTACGAAAAACTTTTGGCATCACAAGAATATAAAGGTCAAGCCAGTGGCGGTTCGGCTGCCAATACCGCAGTGGCATTTAGTGCCTTAGGTGGACGGGCTTTTTATGGTTGTCGCGTTGGTCATGATGAGTTGGGCTCGATTTACCTCCAAGGATTAAACGATGCGGATATCGTCACCTCGGAAAAATCTCTCACGGAAGGTGTAACTGGAACGTGCATGGTACTCATTAGCCCAGATACTGAGCGCACTATGCATACCTATCTCGGTATTACCACCGCACTTTCAGTCGATCAAATTGACTTTGAACCTTTAAAAAGCGCGAAGTGGTTATATATCGAAGGCTATTTATCGACTAGCCCAAGCGCGCGTCAAGCTGTCATGCACGCCCGTGAGATTGCCAAAGCACATGGTGTTAAAATTGCGTTATCGTTATCTGATCCAGCAATGGTGCAATATGCACGTGAAGGGCTTGATGAAATGATTGCAGATGGTGTGGATTTATTATTTTGTAATGAACAAGAAGCACTGATGTATACCGCTACAGAAACGCTTGAAGCTGCATTTCAGGTTTTAAAGGCCAAAAATCATAGCGTTGTCATTACACAAAGTGCAAAAGGTGCAACTGTATCGACACCATCTCAACATTTTCATCTAGATGGCCGTCGTGTTACTGCAATCGATGCCAATGGTGCTGGTGATGCATTTGCAGGTGCCTTCTTATTTGCATTAAATCATGGCATGTCTCTTGAAGATGCGGCGCAGTTGTCTATTCTGATTTCAAGTGAAGTGGTTTCACAATATGGCCCACGTTTGGACGTCACAACTTATGCTACACTTTTGACAAACTTTCAAACTGAATGTGCTTGATATATGGAAAAGATCTGCATGACGGAAGACATTCCTGAACGTGAAGCTCGCGCCTTTGATCAGGTCGAGGGTGAAACGATTTTTATCACACAACGTGATGGTATGTTTTACGCCTATAAAAATATATGCCCGCATTTACAGGTCGAACTTGAGTTTCTGGAAAACCAGTTCCTCGATTACGATCATGAATATATTCAATGTTCGACACACGGCGCCTTGTTTAATGTCGAAACAGGTGAATGTATTTCGGGTCCGTGCCTTGGAGAGGCTTTAACCAAAGTCGAAATTAAGGTGCATTCCGATGGCGGCATTTATTTAGCAGAATAAGAAGGAGCTTCGGTCATGGTGGAGTTTTTACTCAACTATTACTTTTTGCCATTTAACTTAAGTGTCATGGCATTGGTAATCCTCAGCATGGCCGAAACCATCGGAATATATATTGGCATTCGACCAAGTATTTTTCTTAAACGCTTTTTACCGCGTTGGTTAAGCCACTCCCCCCTATTTAATGTTAAATTTTCTAAAGTACTGATTTTGGTTTTCTTTCTCATCAACTTCAGTTTTGCAGGCTATTTTTTACAGTTATCTGTGTTTGCTAAACAACACTTTTTTATCTCTCCGTTTTACCTGATTTTGCCTGCATTGATCATTGCCATTTTCTTTACCGTCTTTATGATTCATTGCCTAGATCAAGTGATCAAACCGCAAGTGGATCATCAATTTGGTACTTTGCTCGGGCGCTTAGCCACCCTTTCCAGTGGTAATGCACGACCTGGTTTTTCTGCGCAAGCCCGTGTTCGAGATGAGTTTGGGCAAGTCCATTATGTACAGGTGGAACCTGAATTTGGTGAACTTGAAGTACAGTCTCAAGTTATTTTAATTCGTTTTCGTCAGACACATTACATTGCTAAGCGAATTGCCAGTTCAAATCAACTGTTTAATTCAGATTAAAAGCCTACTCAATAACTTCGGTTTTACAGGCAAAAAAAAGGAATACATCTGTATTCCTTTTTTACTTCTAATTAGCGCTGAGGCAATGGAATGTACTGCGAATTCTGGTTTTGAACCTTACGCTCACCCACTTTCACTTGTAGATTTTGACGTTGACCATTGCGTTCAACCTCGAGCGTGATGCTACTGCCGGGTTGTTGCAGTGCAACATAGTTAATCAGATGCGATACCGAATTAATCTGCTCGTCATTCGCCTTAATGATCTTATCATTGACCTTCACACCCGCTTGTGCCGCCGGGCCATTTTGAAGAACATCGGCCACAACCACACCCGGTTGTTTTGGCGCGAGTACATCATCTTGTGTAGGCGCAACCAAGCTAATGCCGAGCCAGCCGCGTACAACACGTCCATCTTTTAAAATTGAATTTAATACCTGCTGACACACACGTGCAGGAATAGCAAAACCAATACCGAGTGAGCCACCTGTTTGCGAGAAAATAGCGGTATTAATTCCCACCAGATTTCCTGCTACATCAATCAAGGCACCACCTGAGTTACCCGGATTGATTGCTGCATCGGTTTGAATAAAATCTTCATAGGTATTGATGCCTAAATCTGAACGACCGGTTGCAGAGATAATCCCCTGAGTGACGGTTTGCCCTACACCAAAGGGATTTCCAATTGCAAGTACTACATCACCCACTTCATTTCCGCTGAGTTTAAAGGGTAAAACCGGTAGTTTATCCAGATCAATTTTGATGACTGCCAAATCGGTATCTGGATCTGTACCCACAACTTTTGCTTCGGCACGTCGTCCGTCATAGAGTGCGACCACAATCTGGTCAGCTTGAGCAATCACGTGATTATTGGTCAGAATATACCCATCTGCACGAACAATCACACCTGAGCCCAGACTGTTTTCATTTTTCTGCTCTGTTTGATTCGGTAATTGATTACCAAAAAACTCCCGAAAAACAGGATCGTTAAGTAAAGGATGGTTAAGTTGTTTGACTTTTTGCGTGGTAAAGATATTAACCACCGCAGGAGCTGCCACTTTAACGGCAGCATTATATGACACCACCCCACCCGATCTTGATGTATCGACTAAAGACTCAACTTTTTCTGCTGGCATTTGAACGCCGTCTGCCGCAATTGGCGGCTTCGGTTGCTGGAATTTTTGCCAAGCGAGAAAGCTTAAAGTGACAATGACGAGTAATACCCAGGGCAACCATTTGAACGTCTGACGCACGAATATATCCTCAAAAAGTTTTTAATGTATTGAAGCAACTATATTTTTGGCTATTTTAAAGCATAACTTACTCACGAGCTCAGAACACATCAAAAGATTTGTCTAGCTTTAGTTACATTCAAATGCATGCTGTAATAAGATCTTTAATCATATAGATGTAAAAAAGGTTGATTCATGACCCAGTTAAATGAAATCGTCAGCTGGTGCGATCAAACATTAAGTTCCGCTCAATTCAAAGACTACGCACCGAATGGTTTGCAAATTGAAGGTACATCCGAAGTAAAACATGTGCTGTGCGCAGTTACTGCCTCAGAAGCGGCAATTGACGCTGCAATTGCCATGCAGGCCGATGTATTGCTGGTTCATCATGGTTATTTCTGGAAAGGCGAACCCTACCCGATTACTGGTATGCGCGGTCATCGCATTAAAAAGCTCATTCAAAACAATATTTCCCTACTTGCTTATCACTTGCCACTCGATGCACACCCAACACTGGGCAATAACGTTGCAATTGCAGACCTACTCGAACTTGAACGCATTGAAGCGCTCGATCCAAACGAAAAATTTCCAATAGGCAATATCGGTTATTTAACGCAGGCTGTCTCACCTGAAACATTTAAAGCCAAACTGCAAGATACGTTTGATTTTAATATTATTCACTTACCAGCACAGGTTAAATCGATACAAAAAATTGGATTTTGTACCGGAGGTGCGCAGGACTTTATTGCCAAAGCAGCAGTACAAGGCTGTGATGCTTATATTTCAGGCGAAGTGAGCGAACGAACATTTTATGAAGCACAAGAATTAAACGTACATTATTTTGCCTGCGGGCACCACGCAACAGAACGCTACGGTGTGCAGCGTCTAGGCAAAGCACTAAGCGAGCATTTTTCGCTCAAATACACCTATTTTGAGTTGAATAATCCGATTTAGGACGTATAAACGAGATGTAGGCCTTATACGTATTAATTCGAGCTTTATTGTGTATTGTTATTTTAATTGATGACCTTTTGCACATAGAATGATTTACACTAGAGCCACCTAAATGAAGGGGCTGTAAGCTTTTTTTAGCATTTGTGTGCTATAAAATCGAGATACGATAACAGTCCCTCAAATACCCAGCGAACGCAAGGAAATTAGACATGACAACCATTACTTTACCTGCTTTACCTTATGCTTACGATGCACTTGAACCACATATTTCTAAAGAAACTTTAGAATACCATCACGATAAGCACCACCAGACTTATGTGACTAACCTGAACAACCTGATCAAAGGCACAGATCTTGAAGGTCAGGAACTTGAAGACATTATTAAAGCAAGTGCAGGCGATTCATCTAAAGCAGGTATTTTCAACAATGCTGCACAAGTATGGAACCACACTTTTTACTGGAACTCGATTGCTCCAAATGGCGGTGGTAAACCAACAGGCGCACTTGCTGCAAAAATTGATGAAGCATTTGGTTCATACGAAAAATTTGCGGAAGAATTCACCACTGCTGCAACCACTCAATTTGGTTCAGGTTGGGCGTGGTTAGTGGCTGACGAAATCAATGGTAAACTTTCAATTACTAAAACTTCAAATGCAGACACTCCGCTTGCACACGGTCAAATTGCTGTATTGACCATTGACGTATGGGAACATGCTTACTACATCGACTACCGTAACGCGCGTCCTAAGTACATCTCGACTTTCCTTGAAAGCCTAGTGAACTGGGATTATGCAAACGCGAAACTTGCTGGCCAACCTGCTGGCGTTGAAAAATAAGTTCTCTATTTTTCAAAAAAAGCTGCTCTCATTAGAGCAGCTTTTTTATTTTTTAAGCAAAAATGTGCAATTAAGCAACACAAGTTCATGTTTTGATTATAATTAAATCAAATAGATAGATATTTTTAAACATTTGCTTGACCAAGTAAAAGCTTCTGCATAAAATGCGCATCAGATTCTCCAATAGCTCAGTCGGTAGAGCGACGGACTGTTAATCCGCAGGTCCCTGGTTCGAGCCCAGGTTGGAGAGCCAAAACTAATCTCCCATAGCTCAGTCGGTAGAGCGACGGACTGTTAATCCGCAGGTCCCTGGTTCGAGCCCAGGTGGGAGAGCCAGATTCAAAAACCCTCAAGTACTTCATGCTTGAGGGTTTTTTAATGGCTGTAGTTTTTGCAAAAAAAACAGCACCTCAGGCACTGTTTTTAGTTTTTTATCTTACACCACGTATCGATCTGGTCGATGATTCAGTGTAAGAATCATATTTAAAATAATGGCACCCAAAATAGAGATCGCTAAAAGTGTCACACTCACAAAGACGCTTGAGGCCAGCAAAATCGTGACATCTAAAGCCATTTGCACTTTGCCTGCTCGAATTCCGTAACGCTCTTGGATAAACAACACCAGTAAATTAAAGCCACCCAAACTAGAGCGATGTCGAAACAAAATTAGAAAACCCAAGCCCATAAATACATTGGCTAATACGGTGGCATATAGTGGTGAGAGCTTATCGAGATGAAGAAAGAGTGGATGCACCTCAGTGAGTACGGAAAGCAACCCCACTGCCAAAAATGTCTTTATAACCATCGGCATACCTAGGCGCTTATAGGCCAGATAATAAAATGGCAAGTTGATGGTAAAAAACACCACACCAAATTTAATGCCCGTAATGTAATGGATGAGCAATGACAACCCTGCTGTTCCACCCGTTAAGGTACCAGACTGCTGCATGAGCATCATGCCAAACGAGATAATAAACGTGGCAATGATCATGGCAAGCATATCTTCAACTGAAGAATGCGAAGGTTTAGATATTTGCATGGTCAGATCAGCTGTATTACTCATGTGCTACGCCTATCATCATTTGATGATTTTCTTTAACGCGCTCCAATACAATTGAGGTATTAAAATTACCTATATTGATGTTCAGCGACATCAATTGATTAATCAGCTGGCTCATTTGCTCCAAATCCTCAACAGTTACCTTCAATACGTAGTCATAACTCCCTGTCAACTTATAGACTTCACGAATCATCGGTTCGTCTTTTACAAATCCTAGGAACTTTTCCAGTGTTTCTAGGCTGTAATGTTGAAATTTAATTTCAATCATTCCCATAATCGGTTGTTTTTCTGCATGTGGGTGCAACTGTGCGTAATATCCCATAATCATGCCTTTTTGCTCGAGCGCAATACGTCGTCTTGAGCATTGTGATGTCGATAAACCCACAATCTCAGCCAATTCCTGATTACTCAGGCGGCCATTACTTTGCAAATGCTGTAGAATCTTGTAATCATAATCATCAAGACTGTGGCTCATTCAGACAACCCCAAATAAAATTTAGATAGATCCAACTACTTACTCAGTATACTTACAGCTGGCTTTGCCGACTGAAACTTCACGCGATAAAGAATAAAGAGCAATATCAGCCAGACAGGCACTAAAAAGACAGCCATGCGCATTTCAGGCGTAAAGCTCATAATGAAAAGAATAAAACACATAAATGCAATGGTGACATAGTTGGTAAATGGCGCACCAATACTCTTAAACAAGGTCACACGCTGCATCTGTTGCATGTGCTGACGAAACTTAAGATGTGTCACCGAAATCATGAACCAATTAATCACAAGCGCAGTGACCACTAACATCATCAAAATATTGAAGGCACTTTCCGGCATCAGATAGTTAAGCAGTACGCATAATGCGGTTACTGCTGCTGAGACAAATAATGCATTGACCGGAATACCGCGCTGATTGACACGCTTTAGCATTTTTGGTGCATTGCCCTGCTCCGCCAAGCCCAACAACATACGGCTGTTACTGTAAACGCAGCTATTATAGACAGAAACAGCCGCAATCAACACCACCAGATTCAAGACGTTCGCGACACCAGAATTATTGAGTGACTGAAAAATCATGACAAATGGACTCCCACCCTGAGCAACCTGATTCCAAGGGAACAAGCTGAGCAAAATACCAATGGCCCCTACATAAAAAATCAAAATACGGTACACAATTTGATTGGTGGCTTTAGGAATCGTTTTTGAAGGATTTTTGGTTTCAGCAGCAGCAATTCCCACCAGCTCAAGCCCACCAAATGCAAACATGATAAATGCCATCGCCATAATCAAGCCCGACCATCCATTTGGCATAAAACCACCGTGTTGCCAAAGATTTTGCACACCTGCCTGTGGCCCCGCACCACCGCTAAACAACAAATAGGCGCCAAAGCCGATCATACTGATAATTGCAATAATTTTGACAAGCGAAAACCAGAACTCAAGTTCACCGAAAAATTTTACATTGATAAAATTAATTCCGTTAATCAGAATAAAAAACACCAATGCAGTCAGCCATGTCGGAATTTGTGGCCACCAAAACTGAACAAAAATTCCAATGGCACTCAACTCCGCCATACTAACTAAAACATACAGTACCCAGTAATTCCAGCCCGACATAAAGCCAGCCATTGGTCCCCAGTATTTATTGGCAAAATGACTAAAAGAGCCACTTACTGGCTCTTCAACTACCATCTCACCCAACTGACGCATAATTAAAAATGCAATCAAACCTGCGATGGCATATCCCAGCAACACAGATGGACCAGCCAATTGAATGGTATGAGAAATCCCCAAAAATAAACCTGTACCTATAGCACCACCCAAAGCAATCAATTGCACATGCCGGTTAGACAAACCTTTTTTTAACTCATGACTTGTAGAATCTGACAACGTAAAACACCCCATCCATATTTACGCAATAATGATGCAAATGATGTGCCATTTTAGGATAAATGATCATTTTTATTATATTTGTGAAATTTAATCCTATTTTACTAATAAGGTTCACACCAAGCTGTGCATCAAAATGTGACATTACGCCTTAATATGATGCACAAGCCAAATCAGCATATTGAGTGTTTATGAACTTAAATTTTACCGACCTTTATGGCCAAATCTTATAAAATTGCTGATTTAAACAACACTCACGCAATTTTTTGAATTATTTCATCATTATGGCTTGACCACATTGGCTTCGCCCCATACAATGCGTTCCAGATTCTCCCATAGCTCAGTCGGTAGAGCGACGGACTGTTAATCCGCAGGTCCCTGGTTCGAGCCCAGGTGGGAGAGCCAAGATTCTGAAAACCCACTCTTTTGAGTGGGTTTTCTTTTTAAGCGAAGTAAAGTGTGTTTGATTTTTTTCAGGTTTTCTTTGTTACTGTAGGTATTCTTTCAAGCCTTACACTCTTGTTTATTTGCGTTAGGCCTTATCTAAAATTACAAAAACAATATCACCCGCGCCCTGTCATTACACCTTTTGAAGCCAAGATGTTTAAGCAGCTCAAAGCCGCTTTTCCAGATTTAAATGTATTGGCTCAAGTTGCATTTAGTGCCCTCATTACCAGCGATCAGTACAAAATTCGAGGGCGCTTTAATCGAAAGGTGACAGATTTTGTTATTTTGAATCAGAAATTAGACGTTGTAGTTATTATTGAACTCGATGATCCGAGCCACCTTAGCAAACAACAAGAAGATAAATTTCGAGATCAAATGCTCCAAGAAGCCGGCTATCGCGTGCTGCGTTACACTCAAATTCCGTCGGTACGCCAGCTTCATAAAGACATTCAGCTTTAAATGCGAGCTAGAATCAGAATAGTTTATTCTGCTTTGTTTAGGGCATGTCGTTTCGCAATTTCTTCTTTTTGCTGTTGATACTTGCGATGATTCTCAGCATCACTTTTTGCCGCCAAGAATGCCAAACCCAGAACACCAATTGGAATCAAAAGCCCCAGCGCCATCAACAACCAAGGTACTTTCTTTTTTGGGGGAGATGACTGATTCATCTAGATATTTACCTCTACAACATTTAGATCATATTCACCGAAGCACAATAACTTAAAAACGGATGGCATGCCATGCCAAAATCATGACCAAGCATCACTATAAATAAAAAAGCCTACAGATCATGTAGGCTTTTTAACACGGCTGGAAGATTAGCTGAACTGACCGCTCGACTGAGTCGGTGTAACCACATCAGCTCGCTGAGGTTGTGCTTCAACCAGATCTTCTTCATCATGAGCTTCAGACTTTGCTACCACCGCAGTTGCAATACTATTACCTATCACGTTCGTTGCAGAGCGACCCATATCCAAGAACTGATCAATTGCAAGGATGAGCAAGATACCAGCTTCAGGCAGCTTAAACATAGACAGGGTTGCTGCAATCACCACGATAGAAGCACGTGATACACCCGCAATTCCTTTACTCGTAATCATCAAGGTTAACAAGATCAGCACTTGCTGTGTAAAGCTCAAATCGATGTTGTAGGCCTGAGCAATAAACAATACTGCAAATGACATATACATCATCGAGCCATCAAGGTTAAAAGAATAACCGAGTGGTAATACGAAGCTTGAAATACGCTTTGGTACACCAAACTTATTTAAACCTGCAATAATTTTTGGGTATGCAGATTCACTGCTTGATGTTGCAAATGCAAGTGCAGCTGGTTCTTTCATAAATCCAAGCAGGCGAAATACATCTTTTTTCAAGAAAATATAACCTACCGCAATTAAAGCCGCCCAAAGAAGCGCTAAACCTGTATAGAACTGCCCAATAAAGATACTGTAGTCAATCAGTAGCTTTGGACCTTTCACTGCAATCGCAGCAGCAATTGCAGCAAATACCGCAACAGGTGCAAATGCCATCACGTAGTCCGTGATTTTAAACATGATACGTGCGAGTTCATCGATCAGGCGAGCAATTACTGTACCCTCTTCACTTTGATGATTGACATAAGCCAAGGCTGCACCAAAGAAAATTGAAAATACCAAGATTTGCAAAATTTCATTGTTCGCCATCGCCTCTGCAAAACTACGAGGGAAAATATGTGTAATAAAATTTTGTAAGCTTAAATTTGAAGCTGAAACACCAATATCCACATGCTCAACAGGAATTGCCAAGTTCATGCCTGCACCTGGTTGGAAAAAGTTTGCCAATCCCATACCCAGCAACAATGATACCAACGATGCACCAATAAACCAGCTCATTGCTTTTAATGTAACCGATCCCAATGAAGACGATTTGCCCATTGAGATTAAACCAGAAACAATGGTTGCAAATACCAGCGGACCAATAATCATCTTAATTAAACGCAAAAAGACATCGGTCAAAATTTTAAAGTAGGAGGCGATTTTTTCTGTGAGCGCTGCATCAAATGCACTGTGACAAGCCCATCCAACAAGAACACCTAGGATCATTGCAATCAAAATATATTTGAGCAATTTTTTCTGATTCATATCTATTTCCTTTTCACAAGCAGTTCGCTTCGATTATTAAGCTAGACAAACCTAATCCGATGCGATCTTCCATGTTGATCAAACTCGCAAGCAACGATGCAGCTGATTACGAAATATTCGATTCCACCATATTTTGGGCAAGTTTTACTGGTTTTGTTTTAAAAGAAAAATGCAAAAAACAGATTATTTATGCAAAAAATGCATACATGAATTATTTAATAAATATTTAAAATAAGAATGATCTCAGTTTTTATTCGATCGATTTGTGTTTTATAGATAAAACTTTAACCATGCAATAAATCTTGAATCGTGCATTTTCAACATTTGCAGTGCTTAGAGCAGAAAAAACAACTTAAAAATTAACATATTGAAATTTAAATAAATTTGGATATTCACGTAATTTCTTATATGAATTATTGGTTTTAGCTATAAGTGATGAGATGATAAATTTTAAACACTTAAAAAACAAAAAACCCATCATATACATGATGGGTTTTTTATTGACCTTTTCAAGGTCTTCACAGTCTGCTTATGCACACTGCTTTATATGGTGGGGGCGAAGAGACTCGAACTCTTACACCTTGCGGCGCTGGAACCTAAATCCAGTGCGTCTACCAATTTCGCCACGCCCCCAAAACCTGGGTATTTACAACAATATCTGGCAGAGGATCAAGGACTCGAACCTTGACGAACGGTTTTGGAGACCGTCATGCTACCATTACACCAATCCTCTTTAACATCCGACCTGTTTTCAGGTCACTTAAAACCACTTCAGTTTTAAGTTGGTGGGGGCGAAGAGACTCGAACTCTTACACCTTGCGGCGCTGGAACCTAAATCCAGTGCGTCTACCAATTTCGCCACGCCCCCCGATGGCTGTGTATATTATCGATAAGGTTTCATGATGACAAGTCTTTTTTTCAAAAAAACAACCGGTTGATTAAATAAAAATCAAATCAAAGGCTTATGTTTATTATATCGTCAATTTTAGCTGATCAAATGTACATTTTGCTTCACTTACCGATGTAAATCGCTGTGAAAACTGTTTTTTTAAAAGTCCATCAAGTAAAGGATAAAGCCCTGAATATTCATGTACTAGCTGTAAATCGAATGTTTGACAATGCAAATATGCCCACTCTCGATAACTTTTCGCAGTTAATCGGGTGTGATTCAACCACTCATAAAGCATCACTCCCAGTGCATATAAATCACTACCGATACTCTTTTGTGCCCCATGAAACAACTCAGGTGCCATATAGCGCGGGGTTGCCGTTATACCCGGTGGTGGATGCATGGAGGCAGAATCACTTTGCTCAAAATCGATCAAGCAAACGCGATTATTGAATATTACACAGTGATCTGGCTTTAGATCGCCATGAATGCAGCCAGATTGTTCATAGTCATGCAAGCAATCGAGTAACTGCTCAATCCGCTTTACCACGATGTCAAATGAAAGTTCATGCACGCTTACAGCAAACATTGAACTTGCATGCGGTAAAATCAGAATATTTCCAGTGGTTCGCTCTTGACCAAGCATGCCTAATGTCTCAATTTGCGCTGGCAGAATATGGCTTATACGGTTACTGGCCCATTGATAAAATCCAAGCTCATTGTGGAAGCCTGCTTCTGTCTCAGCATGAGTCTCTGCAATTTGTGCTTTGAGCCAGTATTGCTGACCTCCTGCACGAAATTGATATAAACGGCGCCCTAGCGCAAAACGATGACGATGCGTGTGTAATATCAGCTCATGATCGTTAAACATCGGTTATGCGCTAAGTGGCTTAGGCTGAGTCGTACTTCCCTCTTGATATTCAAGCACTTCAATACAATGCTGAATGGTTTTACCAATTCGGGCATAAGTTTCAATAGCAGAAAGTTTTGGCCATGTTGCACGCTCTCCTTGCTGCTGAAGTAGCTTGAACAGATGTGGGCGTGGGTTTTGTAACATGTATTTGTACTGGCGCAGATTGAACGGTGCAATAATATTCACATCACCATAATATCGCTGTCCCACGATTCCATAACCATGATCAAGCAAGCGGCGTACCGGTGCTACTGTACCTAAGCGCTCGCGAGTAAAATCCATAATTCCCAGCGATATGACTTTTCCTTGGCGACGAAGAATTCGCTGAGGCCAGCTTAAAATATCCTTTCGATAGCGAGAAATGTCGCTTTGCATAAACGGCACCACATGCGGATTAACCTGACTGGCAATGGTGTAATTCAAATTATAAAGACGCGACATTTTTTCTTGCGGGAAATCACTTCTTACGCTGCCATCCACCCATCTGGTATTGGCCATGTAGGGCGTATGCTCACCATCACGGTTTTTACTGGTCAGGCGAACTGCCGGAAAGAGCACCGGAACAGCACATGAGGCCAGCACAGCACTCCAGACCAGCAGATTTGGTGCCGTGTAAGCATTCATAATGCGGGCATTTTGAGAGCCATCATACGGCGCAACCGCTACATTAATATGCAAGCCTGATTTTTCTAAAGCCTCAGAAAAGGTCAGGTCTCCCAAGTTTTCAATCAGAAAAGTTTTAAGGTATTTGACATCTGCAAGCCCACCATTACCTCTAAGCAAATCTTTTGTATCCCGAAAGCGAAAAGCCTCACTAAAAAAAGTCTCGCCGGCCAAAATGCGCTGAAACTCCGATGGGCTCGATGTTCCAAGCATACCGGCCATGATGGCACCTGCGCTCGAACCCGATAGTACTTTCGGCATTAAGTCCTGTTCCATCAGTGCCTTACATACACCACTATGAAATAAGCCCAATGTCGCACCACCTGAGAACATCAGTGCCGGCTGTCCATAGGTTTTTTGACAATTTTTAAAAAAACGGATTTTTTCTGCATGGGTAAGCGTCTGGCATTGACTGCCTGCGACAAACGCCAGTGACGCAGACACTTCTTCAATATAATCTTCAATAATTTGTTTGGTGCCTACGTAAGTCGAGGCAAACAGCATCGGGTGTCCAATATTGGCAATGTCGTGTGTTAATCCTTCTTGTAGCAAATAAACCGTATCTAACACATGTTGTTGCAACCTAAATTTACGTAGTAAATTCAACCGATACGAGATCAGTTCCGCATCGAAATAAGGCGAGCTGTTATCAAATTTCCACTCTTGCGATCCTGTTTCTTCGTCGAGTTGCAAGGCAATCGACTTCCACTCCGAATAGGTTTCAGCATTTTTTAATTGATATTTTAACTTCTTGATACGATATGCCTGATAGGGATTCATATCCGTTTTTTTCATAGCGAACATACCATGTCCTATAGGATGAGTGGTTTCAAAACTATGCTACAGCAATCGGATTTGATCAATTGCGAAAATGTTCTTGTGATCAATTGATTCACAATCAACCCTTTAAAAGCCACGCAAGTCGATATACTCTTTGAGCTATTCTGTTTGATACATATCGACCTCTACTATGGCAAGTTTCGATTTACCCGATCATCTGATTGAGACCTTATCTCGTGTTTTAAATCAGTTACAGCAGACTTTACCTCAGCTACCTCAAGCACCCGATTTTTCGGCGCCCGCATTTAAATGGCAAGATCGACAGTTAAAGCCGATCTATACGCCCAAGACATTTCGACTCGATGACTTAAAAGGCATTGAAGCTCAAAAGAAAAAAATCGTACAAAATACCTTACAATTTCTGCACGGTTTTCCAGCAAACGATATTTTGCTCACGGGCTCACGAGGCACGGGAAAATCTTCAATTGTGCGCGCGCTTTTAACCGAATATATGGCTGAGGGTTTACGCCTGATTGAAATTGAGCGTGATGATTTAAGCGATCTTCCGCTTATTCAGAAAATCATTGCCGAGCGGCCAGAAAAATTTATTGTCTATTGCGACGATTTAGCATTTAACGCTGAAGATGAAAATTATCGCAGCCTGAAGAGTGTATTAGATGGCTCACTTCAGTCTGGTTCAAACAATTTTATCATCTATGCCACCAGTAACCGTCGTCATTTACTGCCTGAATTTATGCATGAAAATACACCGGTCACTAAAGTTGATGTTCCTCAGTACAAAGAACTACACCCTCAAGAAGCCATCGAAGAAAAAATTTCACTCTCAGATCGCTTTGGTTTATGGCTTTCTTTTTATCCGATGGATCAAAACTTATATCTTGAAATTGTCGAGCACTATATTGTACAAGCAGGTCTTGCATTTGATGAAACAGTTCGTGCCGAAAGCTTACGCTGGAGTCAATCACGCGGACAACGTTCAGGCCGAGCAGCGTATCAGTTTTCCAAGCACTGGATCGGATCGCAGCAACTTCACCAAAATTGTTAGACAATTCATCTGAATTTACGTCCTGTTATGACCCGAAACTGACATCAATAGCCCTGTAGCCTGTCTTGTTATCGCCTCTAAAATAGCCATAGACATGATAAGAAGATAGGCAATCCAATGAATATTTTCTCTGCGCCCAATAAGAATGCTAGAACAGCATGGCTTGCTAGAGCCATACATCACCTCTACCCCATCTTTCAGTTTTCAGAAGCATCCAGTTCGCATTCAGATCTCAGATCGATTATTCAACCTTATCTCAATGATGAGCGTTACCATTACGCCCAATATCAGTTTTGTTTTCCCAATCTGATTCAGCCTGAAACATTTCTGAATGTACGTGCAAGCTTTGGAGAATCTGGGCTTTATGGTCTAGATACACATAACGCCTCTGCCACAGATCCAATTGCAGATGTTCAGCTAGCCTATAACTGTCATTTATTGGATAGCACAATCAACTCCAGCGATTCATTTCATAAGGCTGATGTAATCTCGAGCACAGATAAATTACTTTTGGGACAACAGCTATTGATTGAGGGCAACTCTCCCACCTTTAAAATTAAAGGTGAATCTTCATCGCTTCGCTATGAAATTGAGGTTTCGCTATGCAGCCCTGTATCTTGGTTAGCCAAATCTTGGCTCTACGATCATTTAAATTGTATGACACGTTATAGCGGTTATATACAGACCAATTCAAAACATGATGAGGTGCAAGGAACAGGCACTTTTGATTTTGTGCGAAGTGCGCTTGCATCTACACCCAAGAGTTATGCACGAGAGCTTATCGGCAGCTTGCCCGTCTATTTTGTTACGCAGCATATGCTTAATTTAGATGCGCAGACACAAGTGATTTTTTATCGTATGGATTTAGCAGGCAAGCCGCTTTGCAATACGGTATTGATACGGCATAGCGGTGGTTTATGCGAGGTCTATGATGATGTTATTTTTTCTGTCATTCAGTATCAACCGTCTCCTATGCAATCCCCCAACGGACACGGCACCTTAGTGGCTGAGCAATTCGAATGGACTGTTTATGACAATAATGGTGATGTGCGGCTTTCTGTCTATGCCCAACTCAACTCCCTGCCTTACACAGGCTATGGCCAAGGCTACATCGCAGGTTTTAAATTTAAAGCACAACAGCTCAATTCTGTAAGCCATGGTCATGGCATGATGGCGCATGTCGATATAATGGATCCACAAAATTTAGATCAGAAATCATTCAATGAGCAGTATGGCGGTGAATTCATGCCAAAAACCTAGGATACTCCTGCTATACAATAAAAAAGGCATCTTGATAAAGATGCCTTTTTACAACATGGTCAGGATCATTGATTGGTTTGAGCTGGATGAGACAACTCGGTCATGGGCCAACGCGGTGTTGTGGTCACGACAAGATTGTCATGCTGACCACATTTCAAACGCTGATAACCTGCAAACGCAATCATGGCGCCGTTGTCGGTACAGAGTGCAGGTTCTGCGTAATAGACCTGTGCTTTAATTTTAGCTAACGAATGCTCTAAACGTTCACGCAAACGCACATTGGCACTCACACCACCCGCAATCACCAAGCGTTTTAAGCCGGTTTGCTTAAGTGCCTTAACAGATTTTTTTACTAATGTATCAACAATCGCTTCTTGAAAAGACGCCGCAATATCGGCATCGCGTTGTTCTTCTCCTAATTTTTTCAATTGCACCGAAACCGCTGTTTTCAGACCGCTAAAAGAAAAATCTAGTCCTTGATGTAACATTGGACGCGGAAACTCAAATGCTTCGGGATTGCCTTGTAAAGCCAGTTTGGCAATATTTGGCCCGCCCGGGTAAGGCAACCCCATCATTTTCGCAACTTTATCAAAGGCCTCACCTGCTGCATCATCAATAGACTCACCCAATAATTCATATTTGCCAATATCATAGGCCGCCATCAACTGGGTATGGCCGCCAGAGACCAACAGCGCAACAAAAGGAAATTCGGGCGGTGTTGCAGAAAGCAGCGGTGCAAGCATATGACCTTCCATATGGTGCACTCCAATTGCCGGCTTATTTAAAGCAAATGCCAAACTACGACCAAATAAGGCGCCGGTCATGAGTGCGCCCATCAGGCCCGGACCACGGGTGTAGGCCACTGCATCAATTTGTGATTTTTTAATTTGGCTGTCATTTAAAAGCTGATCCAGAAGTGGAATCATTTTTCTGACATGATCGCGTGATGCCAGCTCAGGCACCACACCACCATATTCTGCATGGAGTTTAATCTGACTGTAGAGGACCTGTCCGAGTAGCCCTCGTTCGCTATCATAAAGCGCCAGACCCGTTTCATCACACGATGTTTCAAGACCCAAAACAATCATTTAACCGCCTATTACATGCTACAAAAATTGTGTCATCGCTATTATAGACTTGTGATATCAGTTGTAAATGAGTAAAATACTGACCTTCACTTGTCATCTAGTGCAATCGTGCGTTAGATGTTATCCATAATCTAGAGGATTTTACATGCCACAAGTTAAGTTGAAAGAAGGCGAGCCAGTTGACGTAGCAATCCGTCGTTTCAAGCGTTCATGCGAGAAAGCGGGTGTTTTAGCTGACGTTCGTAAGCGCGAGTTCTACGAAAAACCGACTCAAGAACGTAAACGCAAAAAAGCTGCTGCTGTTAAACGCTACCAAAAGAAATTGGCGCGTGAATCTGTTCGCACTACTCGCCTTTACTAATTAATTTGTGATTGACTGCCTAAAAAGATGACGACGATGACTTTAAAAGACCAGATTACTGACGTATTAAAAACTTCAATGCGTGCCAAAGAAATGGCAACAGTAATGGTGATTCGTGGTCTTCAGGCAGCAATTAAGCAAATCGAAGTCGATGAGCGCAAAGAGCTTGACGACGCGCAAGTTCTTGCGGTCATTGAAAAGCAAATTAAACAGCGTAAAGAATCGATCAAAGCCTTTGAAGGCGCTGGTCGTGATGATTTAGCTAGTAAAGAGCAAGCCGAGATTGAGGTTATTTCTCAATTTCTACCAGAAGCTATGACTGAGGAAGCGCTTGACTCTCTCATTGAGCAAACGATTGCTGCTCAAGGTGCTACTAGCATGAAAGATATGGGTAAGGTGATGAATTCTCTACGTCCGATCATAGCCGGGCGTGCCGATCCTGCACAAGTCTCTTCCAAAATCAAAGCCAAATTGAGTTAATAGAAAAACTTAATTAAACGTACACTCAATATTGTAGGCTTTTACCAGTTGCATCTCCTTCGATGCCAATACTTGTTGAATCAAATCCTGTTTGGTCAAACGAGCATAAGATAGCGGTAAATCTCCACGATACTTCTCTGTAACTGCGTACATATGATCAATGTACTGATCGATCATGCCACAATACTGTGCTTTTTGGGCGTCGTTAAATCCAGTTTGTTTCGGATTGAGTGATCGCAGGAAAGTTTTCATTTGTTCACTGTACTGCTTGGATATTTTATCTACCGCATTTAAATAGCGTTCAGGCATTGCAGCATGCCCCTGCTGCATCACTACACAAAAAACCACAACGAGTATCTGATTCAATTTCATTATTTTCAATTATTTCATTCATCTTCGGTTTAATTTTTAAAAGTATAAAAGATTTAGAGAGCTGTTACTTACTCATGATGCTTTTTAACATTTATTTTTAAATGTTTAAAGCATGGTCAGCCTGCATTTCTTTTAAACGTTGATCAATCCGCGCAGATAAAGCAGCATTAGTTGTCGCCAAACGCTGAGCATGCAACATCGATTTAATTGCGTTTTCTTCATTGCCTGACCAAAACTGTACTTCAGCCCGATAACGCAAAGCATTGATTTGATTGACTGAAGTCTGTGGCTGAAGTGCTGCGGCTTGCTGCATCAGGCGCCATGCCTCGATATCTCTCGGATTTTGATTAATAAACTTTTGTACCAGTTGTTGCGCCTGCGATGGTTTACTTTGTTGAATATAAACAGTTGCAAGCTTATAACTCAGTGCACGATTTTCTGGCATTACCTTCTGTGCTGCATTGATAACAGCGTAAGCCTGCTCGTACTTATGTTGATCCAAATACACATCGGTTTGAATTAGAGCAAACAAAGTATGCTGCTTGAGCGAATCTGGAAGGCTATCGAGGACATTTTGCGTAGCCTGACTATCACCCCGATTTAAATAAAACGCAGCAAACCCAAACTTCGCTTCATTGTTGCCTTGTTTTACGATTGTTTTAAGTTGTTCTTCCGTCGCTTGATTCGAAACGGCCGCTGTGTACCATTTTAATATTTGAAAATTCGGATCATATAAACTATGCGTCACTTTAGGCAATTGATTGGCTCTTAATCGTGCCTCGCTCATTCGCTCGGTGGTGAGTGGATGAGTCATCCAGAAATCGGGTAAAAACCCAATCCCGACACTAGAGCGCTGCATGGTTTCAAAGAAATCAGCCATACTTTGCGGATTATAACCAGCAGCATACATATATTGCATGCCAATTCGGTCTGCTTCACGCTCTTGATTACGGCTATAGGTCAGTTGTTTATCAATGAGAGCTGCTTGCGTTCCCAACATCAGTGCAGAACCTGCTTCACCATTCGATTTAGTCGCCAGTGCCGCCCCCACCAATATGCCTGCGAGTGCCAGTAATCCTTGCCCCTTAAATGCTTCTTGAGAACGGCTATAATGCCGCTGCGTAACGTGTGCCACTTCATGCGCCATCACACCAGCGACTTCATCAATATTTTGCGCATTGGCAATGAGGCCAGTATTGAGTGCAAATAAGCCACCGGGCACAGCAAAGGCATTAATTTGAGGGCTTTTCAGTATCACTAAACCGACGGGCTGGCTCATTTGAGTTTGCCCTAAAATTCGGAAAAAAATCTGGGCATATTGATCTTGCAACCATGGATCATGCATAACAGGTAATTGTTTCTGAATTTCCCGATATACTTTTTCACCGATCTGTTTTTCTTTTTGTTGATCGATCAAACCCACGCCACTTGAAATTTCAGGCACATCAAAATGCACGCTACGATCAGCAAAATTAAAATCGGAATGTGCCGATGCTATGGTGGCAACCGCAGTGACTCCCAGAATCATGATGCTACGTTTCAACTTCACACTCAGGCCGAACGAATTTTTAGTACTATAGCACCCACAACATTCGTAAAGTACTACAAAGTGTTAGAAGAGTTTAATCATGATTCTTTTACAGTGAAGCCGTTATTGCTTTAAAAATTATTTAAATTCCGGATTGACCAGATAGGCTGGTGTCTGATCATCTAGTGCTGTCTGTAAATTTTTAAACGCGAGCTCTGCCATTTTATAGCGTGTTTGCGCAGTCGCCGAACCAATATGCGGTAATGTCACCACATTGTTTAGTTCAAACAACTCTGAAGATTGTAAAGGCTCTTTTTGATAGACATCCAAACCTGCTGCAAAAATCTGTTGCTGCTTTAAGGCGTCAATCAGCGCAGCCTCATCAATCACCGAACCACGAGAAATATTGACCAGCACAGCATGAGACTGCATCTGAGCCAGCTCATTTTTACCAATTAATGCTTCAGATTCCGTATTGAGATCTACTGCCACCACCACAAAATCAGACGATTGTAGCAGTGTATTTAAATCACAATACGTTGCATTTAGTGGTTGGGCAAGCGCCAACTTTTCACGGCGGTTATGATAAAGAATATTCATATTAAAGCCGTACAGGCCACGGCGCGCAATAGCAGCACCAATATTACCCAGTCCAATAATACCCAGTGTTTTTCCGTATATATCCTGACCAAACTGTGCTGGAGCAACAGTACGCTTCCATTCACCTGATTTGGTCCATCGATCTAGATGCGGCACCTGACGCGCTGCACTCATTAACAAGGTAAATGCCAGATCGGCTGTGGTTTCGGTCAATACATGTGGTGTATGTGCCAACCAGATCTGACGCTGATTGAGATAATCCACATCGTAGTTGTCATAACCAACACTTACCGTTGAAATAATTTTTAAGTGCTTGGCTTGCGCCAGATTTGATTCCTTGAGTAATCGCCCCGCTCCAATCATGCCATGCGCGTCGACAACTTCTTCACGAATTTGAGTATTGATATCGCCCTGCTTAGGATCTAAAACCCGAACGTCATAGAGTTCTTGTAATTTTGCTAATATTTTTGAGTCGATCTGGCTAAATACCACTACCTTTTTTTTCATTTCTTTCCCTTTACGATGACTGCATTAATGTCCACAAACGTTTTTTGAGTATCGGCTTTTCCAACATTTCACTTAAGCTGGCCAGATACATACAATCCGTATGTGTTGAAAACTTCAGCTTGCCCAAGCATAACACTTTTTTATCGATTGCTATGGCATCTAAAAACCCTTGAACATAGGCCTGCACCCCACGTGAATCTCTAAAATCTAAGCGCGGAAATGGCCAGCTCAGTTCAGCATACTCACCCGGTATAGCGGCTTGGATATTTGACCAAAGCTGACTTTCAGCCTCGGTTAATCCAGTTGCATCAATCACTAACACTTTGTCCTGAAAGCAATATGCTTCAAGCTGAAACGCATCACATTCGACCAGTGCTTCAACTTCGAGCGGCACTTTAGGTCGTTGAGACAGAGGGTGTTGTGCTGTAATTTCAACATGAACCGGTTGTTCCTGAACCGGCTCCAATACAGGTAAAGATTTTGTTTCAGGAATATTGACAGCAACATCTACATACTTAGGTATGGCCAGTTGTTGCTCGGGCATTTGATCACGCCATATGGACGCCGCTGTATTTTTTTGAGCAACGTGATGACGTGGTATCCATACATCCACACCCATTGCTGCTAAAATATTCCGCTGCTGACCGACCATTCGTTTCTATCTATACATTCATTTCAACGCGCATTTTAACGTGTCTCGGCCCGCTTTGCAGCCTTTTCTCTTGCCTGTTTTGATACATAGCATTTAGATAATCATGAGGCTATTTTTCTTCTGCATTTCATCCACAATATTGGCAGACTCAAATCCAAAGCGCCAATACAATAACTCTAGAACATCCATTTCATCTTGGGTAATAATACGATCATTCCAGAGACACATCTCAGCCACACCTAAAATACTCAGACGATCACGCAACAAAAGCCCTGCGATGTCATTTAAGATTTCTGCTAGGTCAATCGGCTCATCGGATATTTCGGAAAAGAGCTGCATATCCTCAAACGTTAAAATACTTTGCAAGATACGCTCGCGCACTTCAAGCTGATTAGGGCTATTGATTTGCTGCACATGCAGTAAAGCATCGATCAAACGCACAATCTGCGGTTTGACATCTTCTAATGCAGAAGGCGTATGATTAGGCATCAGGTTCAATTCATACTTTACCCGCTCAAGCAACAACGCATCGAGCAATCCAATTTCACCATCCTCTTGAATAATTAGAGCCAAACGAGTCAGAAACTGACGTGCAATACTCGCCGGCATATTACCAATGTTACGACATGCCTCATGAAAAATTTGCACATGCACACGACCATCCAAATGGAGCAGCGCATCTACAATGGCCTGACTGACCGCAGCATCTTGCGGAATAAATTCACGATACTGCCGGATCATTAAAATCGCCACCATAACCTCACGCGAGCCTGTTGCAGTTTGGAGTGCTCGCTGTAGTAGCTCAGGTCTTGGCATACCTTGACGAATTTCAGGATTTAACGGCTTGATGGCATCATTTAAAGAAAAGCTGATCGGTGATAACCGCAGCAGCGGTAAAGGCTGTGGTGATGTCCAAGTAATATGAAATTCATCATGTTCGTCTTCAAGTGGCATAAACAAACTAAACAGTGCTCGGCTACGTAGTTTTTTTAAATTCTCAAGTTGTGAATCTTGTAAAATTGAAGGATTAAGCCGATGGATACGATCTTCAATACTCGGGTGGATATTCATCCAGCTTTGTGGACTGAGTGAATTGGCAAAACACATATGTGCAATGGCTTCAGAATACACACTATGAATTTGCGACCCTGCGTGGTGTACGTAAATTCGTAGTAGTGTTTGCAAATTGGCGTGGCTATCCATCAATTGCAAGGTTTTCAGATCATTTCGAAAGGTACGGCGGCTCAGGGTGAGATATTTAATAAAACGAGTAATTAAAATCCCCATACTGCCAGTGAGCCAAATGACGCCACCAATGGCCACCAAAATGGTTTCAAATCTATGTCGTTTATTTTTCTGATAGGGCTTAAAACCCAATTTGGCAATTTTACTGCCCCACTGGCTAAAAGTGGTTAGACCACTATAGAGAATTTTTAACTTGGTATTTTCAACAGCCTCACCGGAAAGAATTTGATTAAACTCATGCGCCAACAAACCATATAATTCAAGCTCGTCCAGATTTTGCAAGGCACCCCAAGTTAATATAATGACAATATCTTTTGAATGAAAACCCGCAGTCAGGGCATTTACCCCTACCTCATCGGGCAGTACATATAGCACAGGAGGTTCGAGAGCAAACTTTTTGGCCAGCTGATCGGAAATTTTTAAAGCGGAACTCTCTTCAGGCGTACTTTTAAGCAATACCAAGCGGCGCCCATTGAGCTGTTTGGCCAGTGAATGTCCGCCTTCACGAAACACATAAAACTCATAAGCGGCCGAGCCACCAATAATGAAAAACAGTAAAATGAGTAAATAAGGACTTAAAACATGCCAGACAATTGACTGGGTATAATCAAAAAAATGAACCGCAAGCCCAAGCGTAACATTGAGAATAAAGATGGTAAGCAGCATGGCAAGAAAACACATACTGATCGACCACATGATATTTTTATTTTCTATCAGATAGTGACGAACTTCTCTCAACTTGAAACAACCTTACTGCGCTTGTTTTGCCTCATCATAAAATAAAAAAGCGGGAAAAACCCGCTTTTTTATCAAGGAAACTCAGTGCTCGTGAATTCCAGTTAAATCCACTGAGGCCGCATCGATATTCACATCAATATAACCATCGGATTTCTTTTTCGCAGTGTCATTACGCTTTTGTTCAAGGTTTTCTAGGTAAGTATGGTCAATACCACCTGTGACATACACCCCATCAAATACTGAGCAATCAAACTCACGCAAATCTGGTACTTTTGTGGTACGTACTGCACTCTTAAGATCATCTAAGTCTTGGAAAATCAAACGATCGGCACCAATGATTTCTTGAATTTCTTCAACACTACGCTGAGAGGCAATCAGCTCAGTTTTCGCCGGCATGTCAATACCATAGACATTTGGATATTTGACCATAGGCGCAGCTGAAGCGAAATACACTTTTTTTGCACCTGAATCACGCGCCATCTGAATGATTTCATTACACGTGGTACCACGTACAATCGAGTCATCAACCAACAAGACGTTCTTGCCTTTAAACTCAAGCTCGACCGGGTTGAGTTTCTGACGTACTGATTTTTTACGCTGCTGTTGCCCCGGCATAATAAAGGTACGACCGATATAACGGTTTTTCATGAAACCTTCGCGGAACTTCACACCCAGCATATTGGCCAGTTCGAGCGCAGAAGTACGGCTTGTATCTGGAATTGGAATGACCACATCAATTCCATGATCCTCACCCCATTCTTTTAAAATCTTGCTGGCAAGCTTCTCACCCATTTTCAAACGCGCTTTATAAACCGAAATGCCATCGATAATCGCATCTGGACGCGCAAAATAGACGTATTCAAAAATACATGGACGATGCTGTGGATCTGCCGCGCACTGCTTGGTGAACATTTCGCCTTGATCGTTAATGAAAATCGCCTCACCTGGCTGAATATCACGTTCAATTTTAAAGCCAAGTGCTGTAATCGCAACAGATTCAGACGCAATGATGTACTCAAGCCCTTTTTCTGTTTCACGCGAGCCATAAATCAGCGGACGGATACCGTTTGGATCACGAAAGCCCACCAGACCGTGTCCTGTGATCATCGCGACAACGCCATAGGCACCTTTACAGCGCTCATGAACACGGGAAACCGCATGAAAGACATCTTCTGCTGTTGGCGATAACTTGCCGCTTTTTTGCAATTCGTGCGCAAAAACATTCAGTAATACTTCAGAATCAGAATCGGTGTTCATATGACGCAAGTCTGTTTTAAACAAATCGTCATGAATATCCGCAGCATTGGTCAGGTTACCATTGTGCGCCAACGTGATTCCGTAAGGTGAGTTCACATAAAACGGCTGTGCTTCTGCACTACTTGAAGAACCAGCTGTTGGGTAACGTACATGTCCGATGCCATAGTTCCCGATCAGTGCACGCATGTGACGGGTATGAAAAACGTCACGCACCATACCGTTGTCTTTACGCAAAAATAAACGACCATCATGACAAGTCACTATCCCAGCTGCATCTTGTCCCCGATGTTGCAACATCGTTAATGCATCAAACAACATTTGGTTAACTGGCGATTTACCGGCTATACCAACTACTCCACACATAGCAACCTCGCAGACAAGCTAGGATTAATAAAAAGGATTTTTCGTTGAATGGTCAGAATGGTCTTTGTCGACTCGATCTAGTTCTGCCACTTCATTTGAAGGTCGATGAAATAAACGACCTTCCGATGTCACTTCACGTATCGCTTCATTGGCTACATCTTTCGACAGCTCTGTTGCCAAAGGCGCATACGGCAATAAGTTTTGAATGACTTTAGACTGTTTCCAATGTGGAGAGGTTTCGACCCACGGACCTACACCTTGCATGGTAATCAAAACGATCATGAGGCCTTTTAACGTACCAAAAGCACCGCCTGCCATCCGGTTGATCGGTCCCAATTTCATGCTCTTGAGTAATGTATCTAGTAGTGCAGTGACCAACCAGGTCAAAACAATAATAACCAGCACAATGAAAGCGAACGCCGCGATTTTCTGAACCACGGGGTCATGGCTTAACATCATCATGCTCGGTGCAAGGAGATTGGCATATTTTGCCGCGACAATCAGCGCAAATATCCAGCCAATCAAGTTCGCAAAGGCTTTAATAAATCCTTGTCGCAAACCGTTAAGCCCTCCAATGAGCAGAAATATCAGAATGATGATATCAAGCGTATTCATCGTTTAAGTTAAGGCACTCACACATTGTTTAACTAATTCAGGTCCTGTATAGATGAGGCCACTATAGATTTGTACAAGGGTGGCACCTGCTTCTTTTTTTGCTACAGCATGTTCACCTTGCGTAATTCCACCCACACCAATCAAAGGAATCTGTCCATTGAGCACCTCTGCAAATTGACGCAGACAAGCAGTACTCTTTTCAAAAACAGGTGCACCCGATAGACCACCCGCTTCATTTCCAAATGCAAGATTTTCAACGCCATCACGTGATAATGTGGTATTCGTGACAATCAGACCGTCAATTTTAAAGGTGATTAATTGTTCGGCTATAAATTCGATATCTTCACGGCTTAAATCTGGCGCGACCTTAAGTACCAATGGCACATAATGATGATACTGCTCTGCAAGCTCAAGTTGACGTTGTTTTAATGTATCTAACAGTTCGGTCAGTGCATCGCCACTTTGCAGACTACGTAAATTTTTGGTGTTTGGAGAAGAAATATTGACTGTAATGTAGGACGCGTAATTATAAACTTTTTCTAAACAAATCAAATAGTCATCGACTGCATTTTCAACAGGTGTATCGGCATTTTTTCCGATATTAATCCCTAAAATGCCTTTGAATTTTGAAGCCTTCACATTTTCGACGAGCTGATCGACACCATCATTATTGAAACCCATGCGATTGATAATGGCTTTGGCTTCAGGAATACGAAACAAGCGCGGCTGCGGATTACCTGCTTGCGGACGAGGCGTGATTGTCCCGATTTCGATAAATCCAAACCCAAGTGCCGCAAGCGCATCAATATAAGCACCATTTTTATCGAGCCCGGCAGCTAAGCCCACTGGATTTGGGAACTCAATCCCCATGCAGGTGACTGGTTTTGCGTCAATTTTCTGACGAATGAATCCCATTTTATGGGCAGATTTTAAAAGCGATAGCGTTAAGTCATGTGCACGCTCGGGTGCCATAGAAAACAACAAAGGGCGAGCAAGCGAATATAACATAAGCAGTCAAAGTCTATAGCTTTTTGAGGTGCATCTATTATAGGCACAGGCGCCACAAAACGCCATGCTTGCAGGGGCTTTATTTTAGCGGGTTAATGCACTGTCGCCGTTAATTTAATCTGATTATTTACGGAAACTAACTCCATCTTTTCAATACTTAAGCCCGTTTGAGTTAACTGCATTAAAAAATTCGCCAAGACTGCGTAACTTTGATGTTGCGCAACGATTTGTAACGTTTCCCCTACTTGCTGTGCCGAAACACTCACCCCCTGCTGCTGAGAAACGCGTTGCACTTTTTCCGTAAGGCTCAATTGCGTATCGGTCGAGGGTTTAAGTGATGCTGCATTGGTCTGCATCCAGACCATTTGGTCTTTGAGCACATTCAAACGTTGCTGTTGTCCATCTGCAAGGTGATGCATCATCCAGAGTGACCAGCCAATCGCAACAATTGCAACAAAAAGGCTGGTGAAGATAACCAGATAGCGTTCTCGCACCGACATTCGTTCGAGTGCCTGCTGTACGGTTTCCATTTTTTGCTCAAAAGCACTTTGCAACTGATTCATGATTTTCATTATTGTATTTTTACCATTCCCAATGAGCCTGCACCATTGGCCTGTACTTGCCCCAATTCGGCCTTGAAACCTTGCTGATTAAGCTGCTTGGTCAGATTTTGTAAATCATCTGACGAATTTGCCTTAAGCTGCATCGTCAACACATTGGCCTCATAATTCACTTGTTGAGCAGAAATCTGGCGTTGCATCAGAATCGGGCCAACCCGACTTAACAAGTTTAATGCATTGGTATCGCCAGCCTGATTCAGGCGAAGCTGACTTTCAAATAAACTTTTTATATTTTGCTCAGTGATTCGGCCATTATCGCCAAACCATTCTTTGTACTGGGCAATTGACTGCTCTGCGGTTTGGTTCGCCACTTTTTTAAGTTGTACCCAACGAAGCAAATCATAACTAAACTGCACCAATATTACCGCCGCCAATATTACTGCACATACTTTCCAGTATGACGAGACTGTGACGGTACTTTTAGGTTTAGGCAACACATTCAGCGGATGCTGTTTGGCTTTTAAAACTGGCTGAAACTGATATTCAAATACTTCGTGCTCAGCTTCAGGAGTCGAGGTAAGAAGTGCATCAAACTGTGCTTCGCTCAGATTGGCATACTTATAGTGTGCAACCAAAGGTGTCAAGCTTAAAAATAACCCCACATCTTCAATACTTGCGCCAGCAAATTCATGCGTTCTGGCTAATGTATGCTGATGTACGTTTGCAAGTATGATTTGATCGGGCTGAGGTACAGGTAATAATAAAAAGTCTGGTAAAAGTGCAATCAGCTTTATAGGCAACAAACTTAAAGATTGCTGCCAAAGCTGCAATGATGATAAAGCAACCCCCATGACAGTGAGCGAATCTGGTGCCTTGAAATGATGCACAATCTGCATTTGATCGATAGGTAAAGTCACATACTCTTCGAGCAAATAGCGTATGCCATCTGGACCCAATTGCTTTACATGCTGTTTTGAGATTTTCTGCTGTATAAGCTGAATGTTTCGGCTCGAAAAATACACGACTGCTTCTTGCCCCTGAAAAGGCTGAAGCTCATGTATAAGCTGTTCAAGATTGCTTGCCGATTGCCAATCATTACCTGTTGACCACAGCCATGCCCCGTCCGTTTCTGGCATCCATATATACAGCATAAATTTTTTACTACCGTTTAATTTTCTTTATATCGTAGGTACAAAGCTTTTTTGTTGCGATGACAATCCATTGGCAATCACAGTTTGATGATAAAGACGTGCTTCTGCAAGCGCAAAAGGATTAAAATGCTCGTGGGTCAATTGCTCTGCAATATGTCCCACAACATTCATATGACACACCACCACAATCGACTCAAAAGGTAATTGTGCCAGCCATTCAATTGCATCTTTGGCATCATCTTCAGGCTTGATTTTATCACATATCAAAACTGGCACATTTGGAAAAATCTGCTGTATATGCTGTAGTGTTTCTTGCGCACGAAGTAGAGGACTCACCACAAAAATCTCAGGATTAACCTGCTCTTTAAGAAACTGGGCAGTTTGTTTGGCCTGTGCATGCCCCAGTGCCGTAAGTGGTCGTGTCATATCATTTCCGTCAAGCGCTGGAGATGCTTCTCCATGACGAACTAAAGTAAGTTGCATAACAATTCCTTAAAAATTATCGCGTTATTATATCGGCTGTTTGTTACATTTATTCTTCAAACCTGATGATGCGGTAATACAAACTCAACATCACTGCGGTGTCCGTTTTTCATGAGGGCCAAAGCAATATTTAAAGGTGGCGCACCTTCAAAAATCACTTCATATAATGCATTGGTAATCGGCATATAAACATCTAACTCCTGTGCACGAGTACGCACTTGCACGATGGTATTGATGCCCTCCGCGGTTTGTCCTAGAGCCTTAACGGCTTCATCTAAGGTTTTACCTGAACCTAAAGCATAACCAATCTGATAATTACGGCTCAGCGGGCTATTACAGGTCGCAAACAGATCGCCCACACCAGAAAGCCCTAAAAAGGTCAATGGATTAGCTCCCAGCTTCACGGCAAAGCGACTCATTTCAGCCAGTGCACGGGTAATAATCATACTTTTGGTGTTTTCACCAATATTATGCGCGACCGCCATACCCATAGCGATTGCATAAATATTTTTGAGCGCCCCACCAAGCTCTACGCCGTGTACATCGTCACTTCCAAACACACGAAACAGAGCACTATGCAATGCATGCTGAACCGCATAACGAACCAGTTCGGAGTCGCTTGCAATAACAGTACCAGACGGCATGCCGGCGACAATTTCTTTGGCAAGATTTGGACCAGATAACACACCATAAGGGACTTCGGGTAACTCGTTTCGAATAATTTCGCTCATAAAGCTAAATGAATTGGCTTCAATGCCTTTAGTGAGTGAAATTACAGCCTGCGCACTAATAAAGGGTGAAATCTGCTTGATGACTTCGCGAAAAGAATGGCTTGGAATAGCCACCAAAATAATATCGCGATCACGCACCGCAAGCTCAAGATCAGAAACTGCTTTTAATCCTGCCTCTAAGTTAAAGTCTGGTAAGTATCGCTGGTTAATGTGTGTATGATTGATTTCATCTGCCATGCTCTGATCACGAATCCAGATCATGGTGTCACAGCCATTACGGGTGGCCAGATTGGCCATTGCCGTACCAAAACTTCCCCCACCCAAAACGGTTACACGCAGCGCGGTTTTCTGATCCACTGCAACGGGCTCTACGAGATCAGTAAATTTCAAATCGGTCATGCTTAATCCTGTTTTTTATTTTTAGCGAGTCGGCCACTGGGTCACGTAATCTTCAATTTTCACCTCAGCGCGCGGTGAAATAGATTTAGCAGCTGTTCCGACGTAAATAATACCAGAGATTAAGTCACGCGCTTCAAGACCTAAATGCTGTTTTAACCAAGTTGATTCAATCACTGCACCAGTGCGCCACATTGTCGAGAAACCTTGTGCCTGTAATGACAACAAAAAGTTTTGAATGGCAGCACCCGTACTTAAAGTTTGTTCAAATAAAGGGACTTTAGGATGATCTTGATAGTGCGTTGCTGCAATCACCAGTAATGGCGCACGAAATGGATGCTGCTTCACACGATCTAACTGATTTGGATCGGTTTCACCAAGATCTTCTAATGCCTGTACTAACGCTTCGCCAAATGCAGCACGCTGCTCTGTATCAATCACAAAAAAACGTGTCGGTTTTAATCGATGATGATCAGGTGCGGTCAATGCAGCTTGAAAAGCTTGATTTAACTGTTGTGCTGAAGGTGCAGGCTCAGTTAGCTGTCCAATCGATTGACGTTGATGAATTACATGATGAATTTGGCTGGCGTCTAACTCTGTCATTTATATTAAATCTAAATCATAAAACTCAAGTTAGAGTAGCACATTCATAATGTATTGCTCTATGTTCAACTTGGGCTTTTCACAAGATTTCTATTGTCATTTCATCCAAGATGCATAACCGCATCAAAACCTATACAACACCTAAAACGTAAGCTGCAAAAAAAATGTTCAAATACAGAAGTGTCTTAAAAATCGAGTAATGAGAAAATGAACTACAAAATATTAAGTACTTTGCTGGCAGGTGGTATTTTGGTGCTGTCTGGTTGTGCCACCACCCCATCTGCAACAAATGCCATCATGCTGGCAAATAATCAATACGAAGTCACCGGAATTGGCAAATCTAATTTAATTGCAAAAAATAATGCGGTGGCTGCTGCAAATAAAACCTGTGTGCGTAGCACACCAGTGATTGTAGATGAAAAAACCGAATACAATGGCGTGTTAAAAGGTGTCGTCGACGAGCAAACCGGTAAAATAGTGGAAGCCGCTGCTGGCGTGATTGGTACACTAGCAGGCAAAAATGCATCTCTCGCTAAAGATGATGACTATCAGACCACGCTTAAATTTTACTGTAAGTCCAATTAAGCACTCCAAAAACAAAAAAGATCCCACTTTAGGGATCTTTTTTAGCTCAGCCTCTTAAGCTTAGCAATAACCTTCAATTCGGGTCAGCGGTAATTTCTTTCCAATCGCTTTTTCGATTTCTGGCAAATAAAACGCATCGTCTTCTGAAAGAAAACTGATACTTACACCTTGCGTTCCTGCACGACCTGTACGACCAATCCGGTGCACATAGTCATCAGACTGCTCTGGCAAAGTAAAGTTGACCACATGTGATACACCATCCACATGAATCCCGCGACCAGCAACATCGGTTGCAATCATGATGTTGTTCTTACCCTGCTTGAACTGTTCGAGCATTTTAAGACGCTTATCTTGAGCAATTTCACCCGACAACATTCCCACTTTGTAGCCATCCTTTTTAAGATGATCATACAAGCGGCGTACCTGATCACGGCGATTGGCAAAAATCATGACTTTATCAATCGGCTCTTCGCGCAAAATATCTTGCAAAAGACGATATTTGTCCTGTTTTGCAACCACATAAACACGCTGCTCAACATCGTTATTGGTTTTTTGCTCAGGTTCAATTTCTACTGTAACCGGCTCATGCAACCACTGACGCGCCAAATTTAAAACATCATAACTAAATGTTGCCGAGAACATGAGGGTTTGACGTTGTTCTTTACGTGGCGAAAAACGCACAATACGTTTTACAGATGGAATGAATCCCATGTCCAGTAAGCGATCGGCTTCATCAATCACCAGAAATTCGATTTGATCCAACCAAACTTCTTTTTGCTCGACAAAATCAATCAAACGACCGGGGGTCGCCACCAGAATATCCAGAACTTTTTCGTTGAGGGGTTTCTTTTGTTTGTCGAAATCGACACCACCCACCAAAGTGAGTAAATTTAACCCTGTGAAGCGAGTCAACTCTTTTGCATCACTTTCGATTTGCAAAGCCAGTTCACGCGTTGGTGCAAGAATCAGTGCACGTGGTTCACCACGGTAGCGCTGTTCTTTAATGGGGTTATTCAACAAATCATTGATTACACTGATCAGAAAGGCAGCGGTTTTACCCGTTCCCGTTTGCGCTCGACCAATTGCGTCATGCCCTGCCAATGTATATTTTAAAACCTTTTGCTGAATTGGGGTCATTTGTGTAAACCCTAATGCATCAATCGCTTTTTTCAGTTGCGGATGTAAATTCAAGGTTTCAAAACCAGATACCATAAACTCGTGCTCTAACGTTAATCACTCTGATGTAGTCAGTAGTATAAAACAAAAACGCTCCAATTTAAAAAATTGGAGCGTCAGTCAATCAATTAGATTGATTAGTCTAAAGGCTGAACGTTTTCAGCCTGAAAACCTTTTTGACCTTGTACAACGCTGAATTCTACGCGTTGACCATCACGAAGTGAACGATGGCCATCACCCATAATTGCACGGAAATGAACGAATACGTCATCACCGCCATTGCGTTGAATAAAGCCAAAGCCCTTGGTATCGTTAAACCACTTTACTACACCTTGTTCACGAGCTGTCATAAGTCAATCCTCAGAAGTTAAATTAAAGGACCTTCCGGTGTTGCAAACAGCATAGCAAACAAGATTCAAAATTCTTTGTTATTTCAAAGCTTGTAATCATTCTGTAAAACTATCAACAATTTCCCGGTTACATCCATTTGTTAAAGGGTTAATAACAATTATTTTTGATAACGCATAAATCCTAAAACCACTCGAGATTAACATGGGTTGATCACAATTAATAGATTTATTTTTGCTATTTATCTTCATTTTTTAATTAAATTTTTTATCGACTTGATCGGGAATTTTTTTAGCAGTTTGATTGTGGTTTTTACCTGTGCTTGATTTTCTGCTAGAGTAGCTTTTCAAGTGTGCAACCCATCGTTTTTATTGATGCAAGATTCAGTTTCTTCACTTTCTGTTATTGAGATTAATGCCATGGGTCAACCCTGCCCTATGCCGTTATTGATGCTTAAACGTCAACTTAAAAAGACAACCGGCCCTCGAGTTTTTAAACTTTTGTCATCTGATCCGCACAGTGAAATTGATGTAACACGATATTGCCAAATCAATCAACTGGCTTGTAAATTGACTAAAATATCAGACCACGAATTTCATTACTTGATTGAATCTTAATCATTTATTATTTAACATATTGCGCTTAGTGCCTATAAAACTTTACATTTCTCTACCCAATCTTTCTTAATTATGAAGATGCTTCACATTAAGATGTTTTTATTGGTTATACCATCCTATAAGGAGTACTCATGAGTGACAGCAGCAATCAGTTGATGCCCCTGTCATTATCTGCGCCCGGTGTAAATTTAGGTGCCTATATCAGCACCGTAAACCAAATCCCAATTCTGACTGCCGAGCAGGAAAAAGAGCTGGCTGAACGTTACTACTACGATCAAGATCTTGATGCAGCTAAATTGCTGGTGATGTCTCATCTTCGTTTCGTGGTGCACATCGCGCGTAGTTATGCAGGCTATGGCCTACCTCAAGGCGACCTTATCCAGGAAGGAAATCTAGGTTTGATGAAAGCGGTAAAACGCTTTGATCCAAATATGGGCGTGCGTCTTGTTTCCTTTGCTGTGCATTGGATTAAAGCAGAAATTCATGAATACGTGATTCGCAACTGGCGTATTGTTAAGATCGCCACCACGAAAGCCCAGCGAAAACTGTTTTTCAATCTGCGTAGCTTAAAAAAATCCAGCAAAAAACTGACTCTCGAAGAAGCACAATCAATCGCCAATGATTTGAATGTGACACCAGAGCAAGTATTGGAAATGGAAGGTCGTTTAACTGCCTACGATGCGGCTTTTGAAGCGCAAGGCGACGATGATGATGATTCATCCACCCACGTTGCACCTGCACTGTATTTGGAAGATAGTCGTTACGACCCTGCACGACTGGTTGAAGATGAAGACTACGAAGAGCAAAGTTCAAGCGCGTTACACGAAGCAATGAACCAGCTTGATGATCGTTCGAGAAATATCTTGCAACGACGCTGGCTAGACGACGATAAATCGACCTTGCATGAACTTGCGGCCGAGTACAATGTATCTGCAGAGCGTATTCGTCAGCTAGAAAAAAATGCCATGGAAAAAATCAAGGTAGCAATGTCTGCAACCTAGTTTGACCGATGATGAAAAACTTAAGGGCCAAGTGCCCTTTTGTTTTGTTTGACTATTTTGAGCTTTCCCTTTTTATGCTAAGGTTCTAGCGTCTTTTTCTTAAGAATAGTGCGCTTATGTGGATCGCAGTTTCAGCGGTTAATCTGGCTCTAGCCGTGATATTAGGCGCCTTTGGTGCGCACGGTTTAAAAGCACATGCATCTGTAGATCAGCTTGGTTGGTGGCAGACCGCAACCGACTATTTCTTTTATCATGCGCTGGGGCTTTTGCTACTGGGCGTACTTTCCAAAACCTATTCACAGCTCCCTATTAAGCTTCCGTTTCTTTTGATTCAGACCGGAATTCTATTTTTCTGTGGCTCCTTGTATATCATGGCGCTTGGCATGCCCCGTATTTTGGGCGCGATTACGCCAATTGGTGGCGCACTCATGATTGCAGGCTGGCTTGTACTGGCTTGGAATGCGACGAAATACGCAAAGTAATCAGGAATATTAATGCAGATTTATCTCAACGGCGCGCCAAAAGATACCGCGTGCCAAAACCTGTATGAGCTCATACAAGAGCTTGCGCTTGAAGGTAAACGGTTTGCGGTAGAACTGAACGAACAAATCGTTCCTAAAAGCAAATTGGCGCAATACCAGTTATCAGATCAAGATCGAATTGAAATTATTCACGCTGTTGGTGGCGGTTAAAAACGGAGCTTTTCATGCAAGACACCCCTTTGATTATTGGTTCACGCCAGTTTCAATCTCGTCTTTTAGTCGGTACAGGTAAATACAAAGACCTACATGAAACCGATTTGGCCATCCAGGCCAGTGGTGCCGAAATTGTCACCGTTGCAATTCGTCGCGTTAATATCGGACAACACGCAGACCAACCTAACCTGCTCTCGGTCATTCCACCCGAAAAGTACACGATTTTACCCAATACAGCCGGATGCTTTGATGCAGATAGTGCAATTCGCACCTGCATGTTGGCACGCGAACTGCTCGATGGCCACAATTTGGTGAAGCTTGAGGTCCTTGGCGACCAGCAAACACTTTATCCGAATGTCACACAAACCATCAAAGCTGCACGTACGCTGATTGATGATGGCTTTGAGATCATGGTATATACCTCTGATGATCCAATCGTCGCGCAAGAACTTGAAAGCATGGGCTGTGTTGCCATTATGCCTTTGGGCAGCCTAATCGGATCAGGACTGGGGATTTTAAATCCACATACTATTTCGATTATCAAAGAAAATGCCAAAGTTCCTGTACTGGTCGATGCGGGTGTTGGTACAGCAAGTGATGCTGCCATTGCCATGGAACTCGGCTGTGATGGTGTTTTGATGAATACGGCAATTGCCGCTGCACAGCAACCTATTCTCATGGCATCTGCCATGAAAAAAGCAATTGAAGCAGGCCGTGAAGCTTATTTGGCAGGTCGTATGCCACGTAAACGTATGGCTAATGCCAGTTCCCCAGAAACTGGTTATTTCTTTAAATAGTACGTACTATTAATTATATTGAAAATTTTCAAAGGATTCTTCGGAATCCTTTTTCGTAAGAAGAATGAGAGCAAGCACAAATGCGAAAAATAATAATGGGTCTTTTAAGTGTAAGTTTTACAACAGTTACTTTTGCGAGTTCCGATCAGAAAAACTATCAACAGTTTGTACCTAAAGACTGGAAGATCATCGAAATAGCTCGTGGTGATTTAAATCATGATGGCATGGAAGATATCGTCTTGGTAATTGAGGAAAATAATCGCAAAAATATAATTCATAATGATGGATTTGGAAGCCCTAATCTCAACACCAATCCAAGAGCTTTGTTGGTGTTATTCAAAACAGCTCAGGGTTATCAGTTAATCAGTAAAAATAAAAAACTTCCTAGTGAAAATGATGCAGACTCGCCTTGTCTTGCAGATCCACTCGATGATGGTGCTGTAACGATTACAAAAGGTATTTTAAAAATCAATTTACATTATTGGCTCAGTTGCGGCTCGTGGTATGTGACCAACAATACATTTAGCTTCCGCTACCAGAATCAAGGTTTCAAATTAATTGGTTTTGATCAAATGAGTTTTCATCGGGCTTCTGGTGAGAAAAGTTCATTGAGCATTAATTTTTCTACTGGAAAAATGAAAAAAACCACAGATAAAAATGAGTTTGAGGAGAGTATTCAGCCCGCAAAATTCGAATGGAAAAATCTAAAAAAACAATATGATTTAAAATTGGAATCTATTAATTTTAAAGAACCACCAGAATTTGAATAAAAAAACACCTCAATTACTTGAGGCATTTTTTCTGCGTATAGTTATGCAATCAAGCCTTCATCGCGCATCGCAATTTGTACAGACTGTCGTTCTGCAACCTTATCACGGATCGCATTGATATGTTGATAAGGACTCAAATCATGTCCAATACTTTTTGACCAGTTGGTAATGACGAATAAATAGGCATCTGCCGGGCCAAAGTTATCATCGACCAAGTAATCATTTTCAGATTCACTGATGGTTTTATCAATGTGCGTGAGCAGACGATCGACTTCTTTATAGGCTTTGCTTTTTGCTTCACCTTCAAGTGGCCCGCCAAAAAATACCGCATAGGCATCGTGCAATTCAGAATTCAGATAACCAAGCCATTCAAGTACTTTGGCACGCCCCATTCCCGATGGTGGAATTAAATCTTGCTTCGGATCGTGCTGGGCTAAAAAGGGTAAAATTGCAACATTTTCAGTCAAGATCAATCCAGGATTAATTTCCAGTGCTGGTACATATCCTTTTGGATTGATGTCGTAATAATTTGCACCTTTTTCTGTTTGATGCGTTTTAAGGTTAACTTTTTCTAAATCAAAGTCGACATTAATTTCATTTAAAATAATATGTGCTGCGAGTGAACATGCGCCTGGTGAATAATACAACTTCATATGAGATCCTTGTTATCTAACTATTTTATGTTCTAAAACGCTTCGAAGTCACATGCAAGGGCTTTATAAACTTCCTTACAAAAGTCGATCTAAGAAAAATCTTTATACTCTACTATTAATCAAAAAAAATTCGTCACGCAAGCGATATTGTGTGTGATCTGCTCAAAATATGAGTGAACACAATACTTCTGGCTGGGTAAGAGAATGTAAGACATAGAGATCAGCATAAGTAGCTTATCTGACCACTACACATGATTGGTTATATTTGATGACCAACCGCCTATAGTTTGTATACAAAACAATCTACAAGATACACGTGACAAATACATGAAGGCATCCAATGAGCCGAGTCTTTTCCTATTCATGCTTGCTTAGTCTTGTTGAAGCTGTGATTAGCGTTTGACTTACCCCCCTAAGCATTTAAAATACGGCATCTGAATTTTTAGTATCATCAAAATCATGTCGACCGATCAGTTAGAAACGCAGATTACTGAACTGGATAATTTGCCTGAACACCGAGAAATTGTGACGTTTATGCGCCGCGCTGCGCCATTGAATACTTCACAGCGTACAGCTTTAGAGCAATATCAAGCGCTGATTTTGGAATATCCGGTAGGTGATTTACGCCAGCATTTTGAACATCCTGAACGCCCATTGACAGTCGAAATTGGTTTTGGAATGGGGCGCTCTTTGGTCTTAATGGCAAAAGCAAATCCTGAGCGTAACTTTGTTGGTATTGAAGTACATGTACCGGGGATCGCCCAATGCGTTTATGAAGCAGGAATGGCCGAACTTAAAAATTTACGTGTACTTGACGCAGATGCCATTCAGGTATTGCGAGAAATGCCAGACAACAGCATTAACTGTATCCAGCTTTACTTCCCAGATCCGTGGCAGAAAAAACGCCACTTTAAGCGTCGTTTTGTTGCTCATGAGCGTATGGAGCTGGTCGAACAAAAACTGGAGCTTAACGGTACTTTCCACGCTGCAACAGACTGGGAACCCTACGCTGAGTGGATGCTGGATGTTCTTGACAACCGGCCTGCTTTAGAAAACCTTGCAGGTAAGGGTTATAGTTATCCACGCCCAGAATGGCGCCCACAAACCAAGTTTGAACGTCGCGGTTTAGAAGCTGGCCACAAGATTAATGATTTTATTTTTAAGAAAATTGATTCACAAGTTAATTAAAACATAGCTGATAAAATGTTTAATCGCATTAAATATTAATGATTTAATGCGATTTTTATTTTTTACAGCATGGTCATTTCGATTTCTTACGCTTAACCAACTTTCCTCATTTACATGCAGATTTGCACATCGCTGATCTAGATGTTCAACGCTCCTAAACAACTCTATTGTGATCTATTCCACTTAGATTTAAATGAATATTCTGAACCAGTATATCAATCATACGCTGTTTCGCTTCTTCGCTTGCCCATGCGATATGAGGTGTAAGCAATATATTGGGTAATTCACTCTTTAAAAGTGGATCATCTTTAGCAGGAGGTTCTTGGGCCATGGCATCCGCTGCGTAGCCCGCAATGCGGCCCGTACGAAGTGCGATGAGTAAATCGTGTTCATTTACCAACCCACCTCGACTCACATTAATAATAAAACTACTCGGTTTCATTAAATTCAGTGTTTCTTGATTAAGCATATATCGATTGTCAGCACTTAGTGAGCAATGCAATGATAGTACATCCGCAATTTGAAGTGCTGTCTGAAACGGAATATATCCCTCTCTACAGCTTGCTTGATGCGGACGTTCAGAAAAAAACACCTGCATTCCAAATGCTTGTGCTTTTAATGCTAAGGATTGTCCTATTTCACCTCGACCTACAATTACCAATGTTTTGTCTTTCAGATCATAAATTGGAAAGCGATGATCTTGATAACAAAAACTATTGCTGTCACTCCATAATCCTGAAACAACTGAATTCTCATAAAACTGCAAATTTTTTATCAAATTTAACATTAATAAAAAAGCATGTTCGGCGACTGTATCGCCTGCATATTCCTTAACATTACACACTTTTATATTTCTCTGTTTTGCTAACCCAATATCGATATGATCAAAACCAGTCGAACAGAGTGCAATCAGTTGAAGCTCTGGATTGTTATCCATCACTTGCTGATCAACTTTTAAATCATTTACGATTAAAACATGCTGATCCTTCACTTGATCATAAAATTGCTGTTGGGTTAACTTTTCAAATTCGGTGTAGTTCACAGGAAAATTAAAACTGAAGGTTTGCTCCTCCAAATACTGTTTTTCAGTACATGTTATTCTGACGTGCTGCATATCACTCATCTCAATTTTAACAATTCAAAACATCAGTTAAGTATCAATACTGATCGACTCAATAAATGATTTGTTTAAGCCACTCTTGGTATAGATCGCGTTTTTTCAATTGAAGAAGTTAAAGTGAAACTGGATGAAGCATGTTCACGATCATCATAATACTCACAAATAAAATTCTTACAGTAGCTCATAAATTTTTCTGTGACTGCATTCAAATTCACACTGGTGAGTGTGGCAATTCCTATACTTATTGGTGCATGATTTCCTTCTAACATTATGCGAATGAGTTTTTTACCATTTAATGTATGCTCAAGCTTATGTCGTAAATTGGTCATGCTGTAACCCCATCCATCAGCCACCATGGTTCGTACTAGATCATAGTTTTTGTAGGTATCTTTGATATGTGGCACCAAGTTATGCTGTGTAAATAAATCAGTGCAATAATCTTTATAATAGGGAGAGTCGTGCAAAATCATCGGAAACTGAGTTAAATCTTCTAAGCGAACACTTTTCATTTTTGCCAATGGATGATGTTCACTCACCAACACATGAGGAGGCAAACTCACTATCGGCTCAAAACAGATAAGGTTATGATCAATTTGTAAATTTGTAGTAATTGCCATGTCCACTTTATTTGACAATAATGCGTTCATTAGCTCATCATGACTGCCATCTACTAATCGAATATCGTCTTTTGGATGTAAGAGACCAAAATCATGCACAATATCTGAATAAATCAATGGCGTTAAAACTTGATGACAACCAATATGTAAAAACCGTTGTGTTAAACCACAATACTCAGAAGCAAGTGTATATAGTGCATTGGTTTGTCCCAAAATAAACAAACATTCTTTGAGAATTTTCTCACCAATCGTCGTTAGCGATAAGCCACGTGCGTGTTGCCGAATAAATAATTTAACTTTTAATTCCGATTCAATATGGGAAATTGCAGCAGAAATTGAAGGCGGAGATACATGTATTTTCTCCGATGCAACAATAATACTGCCATGCTGTGCAGTTGAAACAAAATATTCCATTTGTCTAAAAGATATGCGATTCAACACTGTTGTTCTCTCCATATTTTAAAGATCAAACATAAATAGAAAATCCAACTCATAAAAATGAGTCATTCATGATTTATGTTTTGTTTAAAACGTTAAGATGATTTACTGAAACTACAATCGACTTTCATCAAGGAAAATATGTCTTTGCCTGTCATGTTTTTAAAGTAAGTTTATTGATATTTACCTATATAACTTACTAAAAACTTTATTTCTTCACGACATTTGGCAAAACACATAACATTTCAAACAAGAGATTAGCACCGAGCAAAGAGGTATTTCCTGTGGTGTCATAAGGTGGAGATACCTCGACCAAATCGCCACCTATAATATCCAGCCCCTCACATCCACGAATAATTTCGAGCGCTTGAATAGTAGTCAGCCCACCAATCTCTGGCGTTCCAGTTCCTGGTGCCCAAGCAGGATCAATTCCATCGATATCGAAAGACAAATAAACAGGCCCACCACCTACTTTTTCTCTGACTTCAGCCATAAGCGGAGCTAAAGATTGATGCCAGCATTCCTCTGCCTGTACCACCCTAAATCCCTGACGACGGCTCCAGTTAAAATCATCGGCACTATAGCCCTGTGCTCTTAAACCAATCTGTACGACACGATCACAATCTAGAAGATCTTCCTCTACCGCACGACGGAAGGTGGTTCCATGCGCAATTTTTTCACCAAACATGTGATCATTTACGTCTGCATGCGCATCGATATGTACCAAACCGACTTTGCCATGTTTTTTCTTAAGCGCCCGTAGAATCGGTAATGTTAGTGTATGGTCACCGCCGAGTGTTAAGGGAATAATTCCATATGACAAAATGCGATCATATTCTTGTTCAATGATTTCAACAGCATGTAGTAGGTTAAATGTATTGATTGCAACATCACCAATATCTGCCACATTAATACAATCAAACGGTGCCGCGCCTGTTGCCATATTGTAAGGTCTGATCATGACGGACTCGGCTCGAATCTGACGCGGTCCAAAGCGTGTTCCAGATCTAAGTGAGGTTCCAATATCTAAAGGAATACCCACAAATGCAGCATCTAATTTAGCCAACTCCTCAGGCGTTTCAATGACAGGTAAACGCATCATGGATGCGATGCCACCAAAACGCGGCATTTCGTTTCCACCCAGAGGTTGATGTAAATGTTTGGCCATGTGTATACCTATATCTATTTGTTTTCATTATTTATCTAATAAAAACACGTCAGCTTAAATAGTATTTATTAAATAATTAGTTTTGATATTTATAAACTAATTGAATGCAGAATATGACCTAACGCTTTACTTGAGGACCTGATGCTAAAATGTGATCTATGAATTATGAATGCGTCATTTTGAATGCACATGCAATTTAGGATTGAAATTTAGTTGAGATTGAAATTTAGTTGAGATTAAAAGTTAAACGGCTTCAGATCAGGAGAATATTGATCTGAAGCCGTCTGGTTAGGATAATAATAGCGTGATTTAATCTTGTATTACACCTATATAGCGTTGAATGATATCTTCAATTTTTAGATAGATAAGGCTTAGCCCTCTGGTTTTACTTGCATAAACTCACGTATCCGACTGAACGAAGCAGATGAAGAACCACGAATATCCTCAGGTGATGCATCACACTGCACGACACCATGTTCCATCATAATCACCCGATCAGAAATAGATAATGCGAAATCCATCTCATGTGTGACAATCAGCATGGTCATGCCTTCACTAGCAAGTGATTGAATGACCTTGAGAACTTCGCCAACCAGCTCCGGATCCAGTGCAGAGGTAGGCTCATCAAACAGCATGATATCGGGCTTGAGTGCCAATGCTCTTGCTATTGCGACACGTTGCTGCTGACCACCAGAAAGCTGATGTGGATATTTATCGATATGTGCAAGTAAACCAACACGATCGAGTAAATAAAGTGCCTGCTCTTTCGCCACAGTACGATCAAATAGCTTGTGGTACATCGGTGCAAGCATCACATTATCTAAAACAGTGCGGTGTGGAAATAAATTGAACCCCTGAAACACCATGCCGATACGACGAACTCCAGCACGCATCTTCTGTTTATCGATTACCGCGCCACCTTTGATATAACTCTCGCCATACAATACAATTTCCCCATCATCGATACTTTCAAGTGCATTGATGGTTCGAATAAGCGTCGTTTTACCAGAACCTGACGGCCCAATGATGCTTAATACTTCACCATTTTTTATTTTTAAATTAATTCCCTTTAAAACCTGATGCTGCCCCCATGATTTATGAATATCTCGTAAATCAAGTGCAACAGGACTTCCAGAGGCCGACTCTATAGTATTTATTTTAAATATTGGGGCTTTCAGGTTTTGTTTTAATGCAATGCATTCACTCTCTTTAAGTGTTTGTGGTGATCTGCGTTGTAGATTAAGGAAATTTTCAAGCCATTTAAATAACCAAGTAAGCAACGTTACAATCATCACATAATATACTGCAACTGCAAGCAGTGTTTCCATAACCAGAAAATTATCTGCATATAAGCGCTGACCTATGAGTAATAACTCTGGCAGTGAAATAACAGATAAGATTGAACTCAGTTTGATAATAGTAATATATTCATTAATTAATGTTGGTAATGCAATTCGAAAAGCCTGTGGAATTATAATTAAACGTTGAATACCAAAAAAACCAAAACTAAGCGCATGTCCAGCTTCATTTTGTCCTTTAGTCACAGACAGTAAACCACCTCGATGAATCTCTGCCATATACGCAGCTTCAGTGATAGTCATTGAGATCAGACCCGCAATAAATGGGACGCCCAGCAAAGGTTGAGTGACTGGAAACATCTGTGGCAAATTGTACACAAAAACCAGTAGCACCATTAAGGGGATACTACGGAAAAACCAGATATAAAGTTCGACTGGTATTTTAATCCACCGTGGTGCAGATATCTTCGCACACGCCAGAAAAAATCCTAATATCATTCCAATAAACCAAGACAACGAACTGATTATAATTACAGTTACGCAAGCCTGCCAAAACTCTGCAAAGCCAAATAATGAGAAAAAATATTCCCAATCGAATTCCATACCGGTTCCCAATCTCAATCAATTAATGAATAGGTTCTAAATTATATTTTTTGATCAGTGCGTCATATTGACCATTTGCTTTGGCTTTCGCCAGTGATGACTTGATCGCAGCAGCGAGCGCTGTATTGCCTTTGGTGACATAAATTCCAAGTGGGAGCGGATAGATCAGACGTGAAGAACTCACCATTAGGCGGCCTCGACTTTTCTCAACCAAAATCTTTGCAGCAGGCGCAATTTCGAGTTGGGCATTGATGTTTTTTGATATAAGCGCCTGAGACACTTCAGAAGCTGTTGGGAATTCCATCACCTGAATAGCAGGTTTTTTATTTTTGAGACAATATGCTTCTGAATGTTTCTTAAGACTGGCAACCCATGCTGTGCCCTGTTGCAAACCCACTTTGACACCACATAAGTCATTTTCGGTCTTAGGCAAAGTCGTACTATTTTTAAGCGCAATAATTGAAGCACCTGTCATGGCATAAGGAATAGCATCTGCCTGTTTTAAACGTTCTGGAGTGACATATAATCCTGAAATGACTGCATCATACTTTTTACCTAAACCCAAAATCAGACTGGTAAACTTGGTATCAATGAGTTGAGGCTTGGCATTTAAATCTTTGGCAATCAACGCAGCAAAATCTGGATCAAGACCTACAATTTTTTTCTGACTGTCATACGATTCAAAAGGTGGATAAGTTGCCTCTAATCCAACTTTAAATACGCCATTGGTCAGTAATGGTGCAGCATGACTGACTGATGAGAAACATGCGATCGCAGTTACAGATATTGCCACTTGGGATGTGAATTTTTTAAGTATTTGTTTCATAAATTACTCCTCACTCATTGATAGTGCTTTTTAGCTTTGCTTGTTGTTTCAAATGACCAAAAGTGTTGGTTGCACTTGCTCGTTCAGGTAATTGCAACTCACCACTGGCAACTTTTTCACGTAAATAACGATAAGTTTGTAACGCCTGACTCCACATATGTTCACCAATACTTAACTCTTTATATTGATCTACCTCATTTGCTTTTAAAAAGTGCGGTAACGGGCGAATTAATGTGTGATAATCACAGGCAAAGAACAGTGGAAATGAATAACGCTCTTGGGGTACCTTGCGAACACGGTGTGCAGTAGCAATAAAGGTGCCAGCACTCAACACTTCCAGCATGTCACCAATATTAATAACAAACGCCTCTTCACCATTGATATCTTTAGATGGCGGTGCATCAATCCAGATTCTGTCTTCATTGAGTACTTCTAAGCCTGGCTGGTCTGCAAGTAATAGTGTGAAACATTCATAATCAGTGTGTGCACCAATGCCTGGCTTATCTTCTGCTGTTGCATCAAAAGGATAGTGAATCAAACGTAGTTTTGATGGTGGGCAAGTCACCATTGACTTGAAATAGCCTTCTGGCAAACCAAGTGCCAGTGCAAAAGCATCAAATAAACGATGTCCTAACGCAAAAACCGCCTGATAATAGTCCAAAACCTGTGACTTAAATTCTGCAAGTTCTGGCCATTCATTTGCACCAATCAGTGGGGTTTTGGATACGACAAAAGGATGATCCTCTGGAGCCTGAAAGCCGACATCAAATGCTTCTTTCAAATCTGGTTTTCCAGAACCATAAATCTCTTCGCCTTCAGGAACATAACCCTTATGACTTTTCGATTGGCCAATGTAGTAATTCATTTTTTCTTGCATTGGCAAAGCAAAGAATTTTTTTGCCGCTGCTCGCACACCTGCGATTAATTCTGGTGCAATACCATGACCAGTGATATAAAAAAATCCAACTTCTCGCGATGCTTGTCCAATTGCATCTGCAACGGCTTGTCGCTCGGCAAGATTTTCGCTGTTTAAGTTCTGTATATTAATCACAGGGAGTTCGGTAAAAGCGCCTTTAACGTTAGTCATTTAGTTGCCCTCCTTTTCAATTGAAGATAAAAATTCGTTAAAATGCTGTTGCTCCTCATGCAACATCCATGCATTAACTGACCACAAATCAGCCACAGGCACATTGGTAAATGGTAAGTGGTGTAAATAACCATCAGCGCCAAATTCAGGCGTAAGTGTGGTTTGCTGATAACCACGACGATGCTGCGACCGCCAGATTTTCTGCCAGAAATCTTGCTGAAATTTGAGAGCGGTTTGATATTCTGGAGCGGCTGGATGTGGAACCTGAGGTCCTTGGTCATATCCAACCCGAGCCTGAATATGATGAACACGATCAATAAATGCAGTGAAATCATCACACGGATCATTTAACAAACGTTCACTGACAACAATCCAGTGGCTAATATCAGCAGTAAATTGTAGTTGTGGAAGCTGCTGTATAATTTCCAATGTAAGCCAAGGACTATAAAGCGACGTTGCTCGATGCGTTTCAAAGCTACAATTCAGCTCAAAACACTTTGCTAGCTCATGTGCTTTTCCAAGAAAATCAACTTGTTGTGCCAAAGGCCAACGATCATTTCCTGCAAGTAAATTGACGAATAATGGCTGCAATTGTTTCGCTGCATCGAAACGTTCTTTTAATCGTTCAAGATGCTGTTCTGGTGTTTCTTGCTGCTTGGGTATGACATCACCACCACTGAATACAATCGCAATATATTCAAGTTCTGCGGCTCGAATATCTGATGCTAAGGCTTGCTGTTCATCTAAAGTTAACGGCACACGTGCTTCAATTCCTGCACAACCCGCTGTCTGTAATTCACGAAGTGTCTGTTCCCAAGAGGAGTTAACTCCCCATAAGGTGCGAAATTTTTTAAGTTGTATCCTACTACTTCCCTGAGATGTGACATCCTCAATAGGTGCGATTTCATTTCTATAGCGAGATGGACCAAGATGCTGATTCATTTTTAGATCTGTATCGAGCTGTTTTATAAATGTTATCTCTCAAAGTAATAAGGCATTAAATAGCAATTTCTAAATAATTAGTTTTGAGTTTTCTAAACTATATAAATGAGCTTTAAATTACATCATTGCTTTATACCTTCTCAGATTTAGAAAATTGAGATCAACTGTCAACATCTTATTTGAACTTGGTTCTTGAGCTTGAACAAATGTATGTAGACAGAATATCAATCTCAAAAAATATTAGCTGTTAGAAAAGCAAAGTATCTGAAACTAACATCATCATTCTTTATATTTTTATCGATAAGGTTGATACAGATGTCACGAAAAAATCAGACGTTTATGCCAAATAATTTTTCTGAGTTTGTATTTAGTTTTGACATTTCTAAACTAAGTAATCTATTTTAAAGGTAACCTCTATCGGCAATTATGTTATGGATCTTCAACATTTTCCTGATCTTAAGCTCCTGCGCGTTTTTGAAACTGTTGTTAAAAATCAAGGTTTTGCAAACTCACAACAGGAACTTAATTTATCAACATCCGCCATTAGTACCTACATGAGTCAGCTTGAAGCCAATGTTGGGATGAAGCTATGTGAACGTGGTCGTGGTGGTTTTTCTCTTACCTACAAAGGAGAGCTTTACTACCAAGAGACTGTGAGGCTTCTTCAGGAAATCGACAAATTTGCGCTTTATAGTGCTCAAGTCAAAGGGGAGTTAAACGGTATACTCAAAATTGGGATATTAGACTCGATTGTGACTGAAAAGCATTTCCCAATTGATCAGATTATTGGACAGTTTTCTCAGGAAAATCCTTTTATTTACATACAACTTCAGGTTCAGAGTCCATACGAACTCCAAATGGGTGTTTTAGAAAATCGTTATGATTTGGCGGTGGGTGCTTTTTTCCTAAAAATGAATGGTATTACTTATCACCCTTTGCACAAAGAGCAGCACTGGTTATTTTGTAGTGACAAACATCATTTATTCGAACAACGTCATTTGACTGAAAATATAATTACGCAAGAGAAAATGGTTCGTAGAGGTTACTGGAGCCATAGCGAATTGGCTAAACATGGATTCAACAATTCATCTGCCTCTGTAGAATCCATGGAAGCACAACTCATTTTGATCTTATCTGGACAATATATTGGTTATTTACCTGAACATTTTGCGCAAGCATGGGTAGATCAAAAGCGGCTTAAAGTACTACTGCCTTCTACTTTTGGTTATCGAGCACCATTTTCCTTAATCATGCGACGCGGTCGCAGTAAAGATCCAATTATCCAGAAATTTCGCAATATTATGTCAAAATATATTTAACATCTAACAACAAAAGTCTGCTTTGTCTTTTTCAATCAATGATAAAGCAGCATGCCATGCATCCCAAATAATTCCTTCTGCATCATCCTGTTCAAATTGAGATGCGGTAAACTCACTTAAAGCATGGGAAGGATAAATTAAGTTTTGTCCTGATAATGCCTTGATCTGAATTTGACAGGCGCGCTCCAAAAAAAATATTTCATGAAATGCATGTGCAACCGACTCACCTGCTGCTAATAAACCATGATTTCTTAAAATCATGGCTTTGTTATTGCCTAGATCATTGACCAATCGCTCTCGCTCTTCAAGTGATAATGCAATTCCTTCATAATCGTGATAAGACAAACGACGATAAAATTTAAGCGCATGCTGTGAGATAGGCAACAACCCATCTTTCTGAGCTGACACAGCAACACCATCTGCAGTATGCGTATGAATCACACAATCAAGATGTGGTTTAGCATGATGAATAGCAGAATGAATGACAAAACCCGCCACATTTACCTTCTTGCCTTGATCATAACTCTCAACAATTTTTCCATCATGATCAATCTTGACCAAATCGGATGCGCGCATGTGATCGAATATGACGCCATAGCGATTAATTAAAAAATGATTAGGCTCTTCAGGCACACGCAGACTGATATGTGTATCAATTAAATCGGTCATTTTATAGTGTGCAATTAAGCGATAAAGGGCTGCTAGTTGACACCGTGCCTCCCATTCAACTGGATTTATAGTGAGATGTTGATTCATTTCAATACTCTTTGACTCAAATATGCCATGCTAAATTTTAAGGAAATCTTATCTGGTTCCTATCATCGTTGAATTTATAGTTCTGCTGATTCGTATTTACTGAATCCCATTCAAAAATTCAGAATTTAATTAAAAAAATTTATTCGGTATAAGTTTCAACAAGAGTTTATGGTTGATTTTTATACTCAGACATTTTTGAAGTTTTACCTGCCTTGATTTGAACTCAATCAGCTCATTTTTTCGACAACGAAAGTAGCTAGAAGGCAAGTAAATTTCAATATTTTTAACAATATCAGATTGTTAAAAATGTATTCATACCATTTTTAGAGACAAAAAATCAATTATTTATGCTCAAACTGCTCTGATTTAAGGGTTTGATTGAATTATTAGTCTTTGAAAGTATTTTCAAATGAAAGCTATTCTGGATCATTTTTTATTTTTAATACCTTGGGGTTACGCTTATGCAATATCGTAAATTAAAATTTTCATTGAGCTGTTTAGGATTTTTGAGTCTTTGCCAAGTTGGCTACTCTGCCGATCTTAGCATTGGTGATGCAAAATCAGTTGAGGGTGAACTTAAACTTTCTGGATTTTTAAGAGCAAAATATGAAGATAAAAGCTGGTCTAAGAATGATCAAAAACTGACTTTTGATGTCGCAAAAATCAATATCGACTATCAATCATCTTTAATGTTTGGACGTATTGAATATCGCTGTTATCAATACGATAAACTTTGTGATTTCTCTGCACTTGTAGACGGTTATTTAGGCTATAAGATCAATGAAACCAACAAAGTTACGGTTGGTTTACAAAATATGCCATTTGGTCCAGGTCGCTTCTGGGAAAGCAATAATTATGGAGGCATCGTAACTCAAGTCGGACTTGAAGATGTGCATAATGTCGGGATAAATTACCGTACCAATCTTTTTTCAAATACAGATGTAGATCTGGGTTTCTTCCCAATTGATGGCGGCGACTATCATGGGAAAAGTGTAGATTCAGCACGTTACTCATCTAACTTTGTAAAACCTGATCCAAGCAGTGAAATTCAAACTTATCTCAAAGAAGAAAATATGTGGGTAGCGCGGGTCAATCATAAACTAAAATTTGATGATCCAGATTTATCTGCTTCATTGGGAGGTTCATATTGGTTTTCAGACATTAAAAATAAAACCAATAATGAAACAGGTCGTCACAAAGCTTGGGCATTATTCAGCCAGTTAGGTTATCAAAATTTTCAAGTCACCTTAACAGGTGGTCATCACAAAATTGACAACAAAGATCCATTAAATCCAAATGTATCCGTAGCAGGTTCATTTGATTATTATAACTACTTGGCAAATGAAGGTAATTTCTATACAGCTGATATCAGTTATACATTTAAGGATGTCGGAAAAATTGGGAAAATTACACCTTACGCCATGTACAGTGCTTATGATAAAACAGGCAGCTATAAGACCTCAACGCGCAATATTATTGGAGTATCAGTCGATCATAAAAATCTTGGATTCACGACTGAATATATTATGGGAAAAAATGACTTACTAATTGGTGGAAATGAATATTCCTTAGTGCAAGGAAATGATAATAAAACCCAACATTTATTAAAAATGACTGTTGCTTATTCATTTTAATATTTAGAAATTTAACCCGAATCGTGGATAAGAAATTGACTTGAAAAATAAGAGGACTAGAGCTATCAGTTGAGTTACCACACCAAACTCACAACTCTAGTCCTGATGTTCAATAGTACCGAATTATTCTGCGTAATTGATGATTTTTTTCTTAAATTTGAATTAACTTATTGGGAGTTTCTCAAACAAGACCGTGGTTCCTTAAGAATCAGAACTGCTCAACTTACAATTTCAGAAATCTGCTTTATTGCTATTTGGTACAAATGCTCTCATTTCAATAATTTCAAAGCCTTTTTTACTTGATTAAAAGAAGATAAAAGCCATTTATTTAAGTACTTGCCTTGCTATCAAAGGATGATTCATCTGATCAAAAGGCATGAATTAGCTCTATATGCTTTACATGTGGCATTGATGAAAGGCCAAGATACACAATATTTATGGATTGATTCAACCACTCTGCCAGTTTCAGCGTCATAAATCATTAGTCCAAATTGCATCACGTGGTAGAAGCTCAATGGGCTGGTTTTATGGCTGTAAATTACATATTGCGATGAATCAATTGGGTGAAATTGCCTGTTCTGCTTTATCAAATGGACATGTTGCTGACATAAAAATAGTTGAGCAATTAGTTGATGGTCTAAACGGAAAACTTTAAGGAGATCGAGGTTACATCAGCCAAGAATTAAAGAGCAAGCTACAAGATCAAGATATTGATTTAATTACTTATCATCGGAAGAATATGCAGGTTATTCAACTCTGTACATCAGATGAATATCACCTAAGACAACGCAATAAAATAGAAACATTATTCAGCTTATTGAAAGGGCAATACAATTTAGTGACGAGTAAAGCATGTAGTCTTCATGGATTTCTCAGTGGGATTTATGCTTCGCTATGTGCATATCAATTAACCCATGGAAATAAGCCAACAATTCAAATTATGAAATCATCGGCTTAAACAGGATTCGGGTTACTTAAAGTTTCAGACTATATAATAATTAACCATTAAAATTGGCTTAACCAATTGATGATTATATGAATCTAGAATATGTCAATAAGTCAAATTTTTAGTCATGATTCCCCTACCTGATCAACACGACGATTTATAATTGCTTGACTCAGCAATTGATAAATTTCTGCCAAATCTGGACGTTTGGCTTGACTCAGCAAATCTTGATGCATATTTAGAATATTTTGGTCATTTCGCACCGCAGGTCCAGTTTGTACCAATACTGGATCGTGCAACGTGGCTTTGCGCGCAGTTTCAAGTATCAATGGATAAAGCAATGAAAAATCGACGTGTTGTTGATCGACAATTTGCTTCGCCGCATCATAACAATAGTTGCTAAAGTTACAGGCAAAAACAGCGGCTAGATGCAGACTTAAACGTTGCTCAGAATTATAATGATAGACTTTATTACTTAGGCTATTTGCTATTGCTTCAAGATGTTTTAATCCCTCATCAGTTGAAGCTTCAATAAAGAATGGTGTCTCAGACCAGTCTACCTCGCGCTCAAAGCTAAAGGTTTGCAACGGATAAAATACTCCAGCATTGGCATGCTGCTGTGTGAGCTGTTGTATTGAAGTACTGCCAGAGGTATGCACAATGAAGGTATTGGGCAAATATGGATGCACAGCCTGAATTACGCTTGAAATGGCGTAATCGCTAACTGAAATAATAAGTAAATCGATAGATGCATCAAGCTGCTCAAATTGATGAATCGGTTCTGCACCAACACGGCACGCTAAAGTTTTTGCGTGTTCAACATCACGACTCATAATTTGCACGATCTGGTGCTGCGATGCACACGCGCTGGCTAAATGGGTGGCGACTTTGCCCGAACCAATAAAACTAATACGCATCTTTCAATCATCTATTTCGCCAAAATAGCGCTAAGCATGCCAATAAAAAAAGGACGAATCAATCGCCCTTTTTTATGATCTTATATATGAATCAAACCTATATCTAAGGTAGAAAGGTCTGAACTACTTTTCCAGTTAGATTTTGATTGAGCAATGGCGTATTTTTACCCTGCGATAAAATGGTGGTTTTATCAACCTTCCACTCAAGCGCTGGATCAACCAATATCCAGCCTTTTTCATTTAACCAGCGCTCTTGCATATTGGCCACGCGTGCCGGTGCTACAGTCACCTTCTCTACCCATTCCAGCGGTTCAAACAGCCCCTCTTGAATGAGTTGCACACCCAAAGCGACATAGGTATCAAATGCACTAATACCGGGTAAGGTTTCAGCGAATGGCATCATTTTTGCAGAGCTACTCAGTGGCTCGTGATGTGTACAAATCGCGTCAATCACGCCTGATTTGACTGCGTCACGTAAGGCTACTTTATCTGCTTCCGAGCGAAGTGGCGGTCTTACGTGCGCTAAAGTATTAAACCCATCAATTAACGCTTCGGTTAAATGTAACTGATGCATCGCCACATCTGCCGTGACAGGCAGGCCTTTTGCTTTAGCCGCACGGATCAACTCAATCGACTGTGCTGAAGATAATAATCCAAAATGCGCACGCACTCCGGTCGCTTCAATCATGATTAAGTATTTGGCAATTGCAATGGTTTCTGCAATGACAGGAATCATCGGCAGGCCTTGGCGAGATGCAATAAATCCTTCATGCACACAACCATCTTTGGCAATCTGTGGTTCTTCAGGATAGAACACCACCGTCAAACCTAAACCGGCTGCATATTCTAAGGTCCGAATCACCACATCATCGTTTTCAAATGCAGCATTGGCATTTGAAACTGCGGTACATCCACCTTTTTTAAGTGCTGCCATATTGGCTGGCTGACGTCCCAATAACCCTTGGGTTTGTGCGCCAATAATATGCAAATGAAACTTGCCATCAGTCCATGCTTTTTCAATTAGACCATGAATTAACGCACCGTTATCTTGTACGATCGGCTGAGAGTCTGGCGGCGTGATCACATGCAGAATACCGTTTTCACGTGCCGCTTTACCTTCGGATTTTAGCGTGCCGTGTTGCTGCTGACCTGGCTCGCGAACGCGCGCACATAAATCCACCATGGTCGGCATTAACCATTTGCCCTGAGCATCAATCTGCTCATCGATCTGATCAAGCGAATCGACACGCTGGCCGTTTTGAAGATATACCGTTGTTGTAACATCAATTTGCGCGACAGGATCTAACAAACGAACATTTTCAAGTTTTACATTACTCATGAATAGACCCTTAGTTAGCGATTGCTTCAATTAAACCTTGTGCTTGTGCCTGACCTTGCATGGCCAACGCCAGTACGGCCATACGCACCGCAATTCCGTTAGTCACCTGATTCAGAATCACGGATTGTGGCCCATCTGCAATCGCAGAATCAATTTCTACACCGCGGTTCATTGGCCCTGGATGCATCACGATACAATCTGGTTGAGCAAGAGCCAAGCGCTCTTGATTCAGACCATACATACGATAAAATTCTGCCTGAGATGACAACGCTGGCGAATCGATTCGCTCATTTTGAATACGTAATGCAATAATCACATCACAATCTTTTACGCCATCATCCATTTTATTGAATAAACGCACATGATCGCCATATTCATCGAATCCAACAGGCAGTAGTGTATTTGGCGCAATCACGCGAATGTCACGACATCCCAAGGTTTGTAAAGCCGCAATATCTGATCGTGCAACACGCGAGTGTTTAATATCGCCAATAATTGCGACTTTTAAATCTTCAAACGGTTTTTTGGTTTCACGGCGAATGGTCAGCATATCGAGCATTGCCTGCGTTGGATGTGCATGACGCCCATCACCTGCATTGATAATCGCAATATTCGGACATACATCTTTGGCAATAAAATGTGCAGCACCCGAAGACGAGTGACGCACCACAAAAATATCCGCTGCCATGGCTTCAAGGTTCCAAAGCGTATCGCGTAGCGTCTCACCTTTTGAGGTGCTTGAACGTGCAATATCGATATTCAGTACATTGGCAGACAAACGCTTTGCTGCGGCTTCAAATGTGGTGCGTGTCCGAGTTGAGTTTTCAAAAAACAGGTTCATTACCGTGCGCCCTTCAAGTAAAGGTGTGGTAATCAGTTGATTTTGATCATTGAAAAAGGATTGCGCGGTGTCGAGGATTTTTGTAAGAGTTTCTTTAGACAGACCTTCAATGGTCAGGAAGTGCTTCAAATTGCCCTGCTGGTTGAGCTGAATCTGACTCGGAGAATGCAAAGCTGCCAGATGCATGAGAGATTCCTTATACGTTAAGTTAAGGCATTATACAGATATTTTTTCACCACAGGCAGATGCTGTTTTTGGCAATTGTTGTTTTCTAGATCAATTATGAAAAGAAATACAATAAAAATAAGTACCTAATAAATCATAATAAAATTTGTTTTCTATTTTTTAAAATTATGTATTTTAAAAATGTAAAATCAAGATGATCAACATTTGAATAAAAAAGAGGATTTCGAATTTAAAGACCAAGTTTTAAGGCACAAAATACGCTAAAATAACCGATTGCTTTTGCTGCTTTTGGGAAATTGAATGAACTCATCACAACGTCTTTCTACATATTGGGTAACCTGTGCGGATGGACTGGAAACCTTACTTCAACAAGAATTACAAGGTTTAGGTATTGAGAAAACTGAGCGTTTTGCAGGCCGTTTAATTCTCCAAGGCACATTAGAACAAGCCTATCGTATCTGTATGTGGTCGCGTTTGGCCTCACGCGTTCTTAAGCCCATTCATACCTTTGAGCTTGAACATACTCACGATGCACGTGATGTTGCAGAGGAACTATATGAAGGTGCGATAAGTTTTGACTGGTCACTTATATTTGCACCACAAAGCACCTTTGCGATCCGTTTGCATGTTGAACGCGAAATTAAAGTAAATTCACAGTTTGCCACTTTACGTGTAAAAGACGGCGTGGTTGATTCCTTTATGGAAGCAGTTGGGCGACGTCCGAGCATCGATACCAAACAACCAGAAATTACCTTGTTCGTCTTAGCAGGTAAAACCGAACATACCTACTGCCTCGATCTTTCAGGCGACTCCCTGCATAAACGCGGCTATCGTCGTTATATGACCGACGCGCCAATCAAAGAAAACCTCGCTGCTGCAATTTTGCAAAAAGCGCAGTTAAAAACGCTGAATCCTGATCTGATTTTAGATCCAATGTGTGGTTCGGGTACGTTTATCATCGAATCACTGATGATTTTAACCGACCGTGCCCCAGGCTTGGTGCGCCGCTTTGGATTTAACGGCTGGCATGGCCATGACCGCGATTTATGGTTATCGCTTAAAGCCGAAGCCACTGAGCGACATGAAGCAGGTTTGGCGCAACCATTACCGAAATTCTTTGCCTACGATGCCGACTGGGAGGCCGTAAAAGCCACTCGTCAGAATATTGTCGCTGCCGGATTTGAACAGCTTCTAGATCAGATTCAGATCGAAGAACGTACCTTGGCCGACTGGCCTGCATTCGATGCTGAAAACAAAACTGCTTTTATCGTGACAAACCCGCCATATGGCGAGCGTCTAGGTGATAAAGCATCGAATCGTGCTTTATATCTCGGTTTGTCTGCCCTACTGCAACAACATTTTCCAAACCAACACACCGCAGTGATTGCTGCTCAAGTTGAGCAAGCCGATGTACTGGCGCTAAGTGAGCCTGAAACACTACGTCTGATGAATGGTAAATTGCCAATTTACATTCGTTTTGGTCAGATCAAGCCATTAAGCAATAGCCAACCGTTTTTAACCAATTGGCATGCAGACCCTGTTGAAGTTGAGGGTGCACAAGATTTTGCGAATCGCTTGCAAAAAAACATGGCGGCTTTGAAAAAATGGGCAGTGAAGGAACAAGTGTATTGCTTACGTTTATATGATGCCGATCTTCCAGACTTTAACGTCGCAGTCGATTTGTATGGTGATCGCCTGCATGTTCAGGAATATGCACCACCCAAGACTATCGACCCAGAAAAAGCCAAGAAACGCTTTAATTTAGCTTTGGCTGCGATTCGTGCAGTTACTGGTTTACCTCGTGATGCCGTATTTATCAAAACACGCGCACGTCAGGAAGGAAAAAACCAGTACACCAAACAAAGTACCGCGTCTAAACGTTTTGTCGTACAAGAAGGCAAAGCCAAAATTTTGGTGAACTTGACAGATTACCTCGACACCGGACTTTTCCTCGACCATCGCCAGATGCGTTTACGCATTGCGAATGAAGCCCGTGGCAAGCACTTCCTCAACTTGTTTAGCTATACCTCGACAGCCAGCTTGCATGCTGCCTTGGGTGGCGCAGCCAGTACCACCAGTGTCGATTTATCGAATACCTACATCAACTGGTCAAAAGAAAACTTTGTACTGAATGGGCTCACTGTCGACCATGCAGACGAGCAGCATATGTTCTTTGCCAGTGACTGTTTTGAATGGCTCAAAGAAGGTCATGAGCAATATGACCTGATTTTTATCGACCCGCCGACCTTCTCAAACTCTAAGAAGTTTTACGGGACATTCGATGTGCAACGTGACCATGTGTCATTGTTGAAACGTGCCATGAACCGTTTAAGCCCAGAAGGTACGTTGTACTTTTCAAACAACTATCGTGGCTTTGAATTAGACGAAGAGATCGAAGCTGTCTTTTATGCACAGGAAATCACCAACGATACCATCGGTCTAGATTTCAAACGCAATCAAAAAATTCATCGTGCATGGAAAATTCAACATCCGCACATGGGTTAATTTAAACTAAGCATGAGCGTCAGGTGACTTAACGCACTGTGACGCTCACATCTCCTCTTGCACCTGCCACATCTGCGCCACGAAATAAAAGTGGATTGATGGATGAATCGGCAGATGTATTTCTCACTACAGGAATCGGATTGTAAACCAGCTTTCCGGACTGTGTCGCATCGACCGTTTTCTTTTGTTCTTCATGTGGCGACAATGCTACAGATTGAATATTTTGTTTTTTTCGCTCACGGCTATATTCTTCTGCGCGTTTTCGATTTTGTTGCTGTTGAACTGTTACGGGCTGTTGCACATCTTGCTTCACGGCATCGACCAGCTCTGGTGTGACTGAAGAAGACTGACTGGCCTGTTCTGCAAGTACTGCATCGTTAAGCGGCGCTGCTGCATAAACCATACCCGAGAGCATGCCTAGTGAGCAAAGCACGAGCTGTTTCATTAATATATTCATTTGATTGCATTCCTTGTTCTGATGTCTCGGTATAATTTTTATTCTTTATTTAAGCTAACAACTTTTGGTCTAATCCGCAAGATTCAACGCCTTTAAGCTGATCATCGGCATTAAAAAACCCAAAGCACACGATACTTTGGGTTTTAAATTTCTTATGTCATCGCACGTTTAAAATTTGCTACGATGAAGAAAAATTACAAGATACGTACCGCACCTTTGGCAGCACTGGTGGTATGCATTGCATAAACTTTTAATGCTTTCGATACTTTACGCTTACGCTCTTCCACTGGCTTCCAGCCTTTTTCGTCTTGCACTTTACGACGTGCCGCAAGCGTTTCGTCGTCTACTTTAAGATGCATGCTACGGTTTGGAATATCGATTTCGATCAAATCGCCATCTTCGACCAAACCAATCGCACCGCCTTCTGCTGCTTCTGGTGAAATATGCCCAATCGACAAGCCTGACGAACCACCAGAGAAACGACCATCTGTAATCAGTGCACAGTCTTTACCTAATCCTTTCGATTTAAGGTAGCTGGTTGGATACAGCATTTCCTGCATACCCGGACCACCGCGTGGACCTTCGTAACGAATGACCACCACATCGCCTGCTTTGATTTCATTACCCAAGATCGCTTCGACAGCCGCATCCTGACTTTCAAACACACGTGCCGTACCGTTAAATTTTAAGATCGATTCGTCGACGCCTGCAGTTTTTACAATACAACCATCTAATGCAATGTTGCCATACAATACTGCCAAACCGCCATCTTTAGAAAAAGCGTGTTCAGCATTACGGATCACACCATTTTCACGGTCACCATCGAGTGTAGAATAGTAACGGTTCTGTGAGAAGGCCACTTGAGTAGGAACACCGCCCGGTGAAGAACGGAAAAATTCATATACTTCAGCATCTTCAGTACGGATGATGTCCCACTTATTCAACGCATCTTGTAAAGTTTCTTCGTGTACGGTACTGACTGTGGTATCGAGTAATTTGGCACGATCAAGCTCGCCCAAAATCGACATAATCCCACCCGCACGATGAACATCTTCCATATGTACATCTTGTTTTGCTGGTGCAACCTTACACAGTACTGGCACTTTACGTGACAAACGATCGATATCGTCCATAGTAAAATCCACTTCTGCTTCACTTGCTGCCGCCAACAAATGCAATACCGTATTGGTCGAACCACCCATTGCGATATCGAGCGTCATGGCATTTTCATAAGCCGCTTTAGTTGCAATTGAACGCGGTAAAATACGACTATCATTTTGTTCGTAGTAGCGTTTTGCCAGGCTCACAATAAGCTCGCCAGCTTTTAAGAATAACTTTTTACGGTTGGCATGCGTTGCCACAATCGACCCGTTACCAGGCAAAGACAAACCAAGTGCTTCTGTTAAGCAGTTCATTGAATTTGCTGTGAACATTCCCGAGCACGAACCACATGTTGGGCAAGCAGAACGTTCAAACGCTTCGACTTCTTCATCGGTATAGCTTTCATCGGCTGCGACTACCATGGCATCAACCAGATCAATGGCTTTTTCATTGCCGCGGAATTTCACTTTACCCGCTTCCATCGGTCCACCAGACACAAAGACGACCGGAATGTTCAGGCGCATTGCTGCCATGAGCATTCCCGGTGTGATTTTGTCACAGTTCGAAATACAGACCATTGCATCAGCGCAGTGTGCATTGACCATATACTCTACCGAGTCTGCAATCAGATCACGTGATGGCAACGAATACAGCATGCCGTCATGTCCCATGGCAATACCATCATCTACGGCAATGGTATTAAATTCTTTTGCTACACCACCAGCCGCCTGAATCTGCTCTGCCACCATCTGACCCAAATCTTTTAAATGAACATGACCGGGTACAAACTGAGTGAATGAGTTGACGACAGCAATAATCGGTTTTCCAAAATCCTCATCCTTCATTCCTGTTGCACGCCATAATCCACGTGCACCAGCCATATTTCTTCCATGTGTCGATGTTTTAGAACGATAATCAGGCATTTAGGTGTTTCCAACAAGTTGAGCTTGAGAAGAATACTGTATTCTCTCTGGCTGAATGAGACTGTTACGCAAAAGATAACCAGCCGAAATAATGTGACATCATACTACAACTTGTTTTTAACTGAAGAGCCTTAAGGCGATCTTTTTTATATGACTTTTGCTCATGAAGTAAACAAGAAAAGATGAATAATAAAAAAGAGAACATGCGAACATGTTCTGTTTTTTTTAAGCTTTAAAAGTGATTAGCTAAGTTTGAGCTTATCAAAATGTAGATCACCCTGATCGCCTTTAATCACAATGTTATCTCCCGCTTGGAATTCGCCGGCCAGTATTTTCTGAGCCAGTGAGTTTTCAACCTGTTGCTGTATAGCACGTTTAAGCGGACGCGCTCCATAGACTGGATCAAAGCCTGCATCGATCAGGATATCAAAGGCATCGTCATCGACAGTCAGCCCAATATCACGCTCGGCCAAACGGGCACGTAAACGATCAAGCTGGATATCTGCAATACCGCGAATTTGCGATTTTTGTAGCGCATGGAATACTACCAGCTCGTCGATCCGGTTAATAAACTCTGGACGGAAGTGCTGACTCACCGCCGACATCACCACTGCGCGTACCTCCTCATCAGTTGCGCCATCACCGAGCTCACGTACGTCTTGTGAACCAAGGTTTGATGTCATCACGATCACCGTGTTTTTAAAATCGACCACACGCCCTTGAGAGTCTGTCAAACGACCGTCATCGAGCACTTGCAACAAGATATTAAACACATCTGGATGTGCTTTTTCGACCTCGTCAAACAGCACCACACTATATGGTTTACGGCGAACAGCTTCGGTTAATACGCCGCCTTCTTCATAGCCGACATAGCCCGGAGGTGCACCAACCAAACGGCTCACCGAGTGTTTTTCCATGAATTCGCTCATGTCGATACGGATCATGGCGTCGTCACTATCAAACAAAAAGTTTGCCAATGCTTTGGTGAGCTCGGTTTTACCTACACCCGTTGGCCCAAGGAATAAGAACGAGCCACTCGGACGATTAGGGTCTGACAAGCCAGCACGTGAACGACGTACAGCGTTCGATACTGCAATGACAGCTTCATCTTGCCCCACCACGCGATTGTGCAAAAATGTTTCCATTTGCAGCAATTTCTCACGTTCACCTTGTAACATTTTTGACACTGGAATGCCTGTCGCGGCGCTCACCACTTCTGCAATTTCGTTGTCGGTAACTTTATTACGCAGTAGTTTCGGCTCTTCACTTTCTTCAACCACTTCATCTTGCTCGAGCTGCTTTTGCAGTTCAGGAATGACACCATACTGTAAACGCGCAGCTTCTGCCAAATCACCTTCACGTTGCGCTTTTTCAAATGCAATCCGCGCCTGATCGAGTTTCACCTGTGCATCTTTTGTCCCTTCTACTAGGGCTTTTTCTGCACGCCAGATCTCTTCCATGTCGTTATATTCTTTCTCGACACTAGCAATCTGCTCTTCTAGGTAACGAACTTCAGTTTTACTGCCCTGATCTTCGTCCTTTTTCACGGCTTCAAGTTGCATTTTCAACTGAATGATACGGCGCTCCAAACGATCAAGTGCTTCTGGTTTTGAGTCCAGTTCCATCTTGATTCGTGAGGCAGCTTCATCAATCAGATCAATCGCTTTATCTGGCAGTTGACGGTCGGTGATATAGCGATGTGACATTTTTGCCGCTGCAATAATCGCCGAGTCGAGAATTTTGACCCCGTGGTGAACTTCGTAGCGTTCTTTTAACCCACGTAAAATGGCAATGGTGTCTTCCACACTCGGTTCATCGACCAGTACTTTTTGGAAACGACGCTCAAGCGCAGCATCTTTTTCAATGTATTGACGATACTCATCTAGCGTTGTGGCACCCACACAGCGTAACTCGCCGCGTGCCAAGGCAGGTTTGAGCATGTTGCCTGCATCCATGGCACCATCGGTTTTACCCGCGCCCACCAGCGTGTGGAGTTCATCAATAAACAAAATCACTTGGCCATCTTGTTTGGCCAAATCATTCAAGACCGCTTTTAAGCGCTCTTCAAACTCACCGCGGTATTTGGCACCTGCAAGCAATGATCCAAGATCGAGCGACAATACGCGCTTGTTTTTCAAGCTCTCGGGTACTTCACCATTAACGATTCGTTGCGCCAAACCTTCAACGATGGCAGTTTTACCGACGCCCGGCTCACCGATCAGTACGGGGTTGTTTTTGGTACGACGCGACAATACCTGAATGGTACGACGAATTTCATCGTCTCGCCCAATCACAGGATCAAGTTTCCCCGCCAAAGCACGTTCGGTCAGATCAATGGTATATTTATTTAATGAGTCACGCTGATCTTCATGATTATTGCTCATGACTTTGTCATTACCTCGAATAGATTCAATTACTTTACGCAGTGCCTCTGTGGTCACACCCGTACTTTGCAATAAGCTTTTAGTGCTGCCAGTTTCAGTTAAAGCCAGCAATACCCAATCCGTCGATAAAAATTCATCACCCGCTTTTTGTGCGTGTCGATCGGCCAGATTAAGTACCTTAACCGCATCTGGATTCAGATTGACATCACCAGTGGGATTACTAATGGTCGGCGCATCCTTGAGCGCCTGTTCAAGTTTTTGTTTAATTTCAGGTAATCTGGCACCCGACTGCTGTAACAGGCTCAGGTTTGATGGCTCATCCATCAATACCGAAAGAATGTGCAGTGAATCAATCGAGGTATGATCTCGACCGGTTGCCAATGATTGCGCATCTGAAAGTGCCTGCTGGAGGCGATTGGTAAATTTCTCAAAACGCATTCTTGTTATTCCTCATCATCAATTTGCTACTTGACTAATACATGGGAACGTTTTTTAAAATTTCAAATAAATTCTCATATTTTTCATTATCTTATATTCAAAACTTAATTCATATAAGTTGGTTTTAATATGGGTGCTTTTCTAAAAAATTTCAAGTGAATACCGATGCTGTTTTTGTTAACTTCGCTTTCAAAATACAATGATCAGACTTTAAAAAATACCCGAATCTTAAAGGTAATCATACTTCATCCGATTCAGGCGCCTTGTATCATCATGTTATGCTTTTGATATTGGCAGATGATCTGTGGCTTGGCATATGTTTTAACATCTATGTTTTAAATTAAAGAGCTAAGTTGCGATATGCTTAAAATAGGCATCTAAGATACTGTAATGATTAACATCCTTAAGCAGATGCAGTTCGACACGGATTTGATTCAACCCTTTTAGAGCATGATAAAACTGCTCGCTTTGCCATTTAAGCTCCTGAAGCTCATCTGCACCACAGTACAATTCGCAAGGAGTATCATGCGAGAGCGTATGTACTACTGGACTCAAGCGCTCGGCGTCATCCAGACTTAACTGAAGCGCCTGATTCAGATGCGTATCGCATAAAGGTCGTAGATCATACAAGCCACTGAGTAGAACAGCTTTTTGTACGAGTGGATGGGTCAGGTTCATAGCTGTCAGGTGAGCACCAGCAGAGTGTCCCACCACTACAACGTGTTCAGTGATCCAGTCTTGATGTTGTATAAAGTCTAGCGCTTGATGAACTTGTTCAATCATCAAATCGACCGGGACAAGGGGTGCCAATGCATATTCCAACAATACACACTGTATATTTTGCTCATGTAGCGCTGGCACAATAAAAGCAAAATCAGACTTTTCACACCACTGCCAGTAGCCACCATGAACAAAAATAACGGTTTTTTGCGCCTGTTTTACAGGAAATACATCCATTATCGCCCGAGGCGAATTGGCATAGCGAATATCGGCCATATGCACATAGTGCCGGTACACCCGCTTACTTCGGTTTTGAAAATCCGCCAAAATGGCGGCTTCACTCGGCACTGTTGTGGCATTGTCGTAAGGTCTGTTCATGGCATCATTCAGAGTTTTTCAATCGAATTTTCTTTATGCGGAAGGTTCATCCGCGCAGGATTTGGTTTGAAATAATAAAAACACACCAGTACCAATATAAAGGGTAATCCGAACTGTAAAGTGGATTTAAACTCTTGGGTAAACCAAGTTGTGAGCGTAATACTGCATATGCTAAGCAAACCAAACCAAGCAATCACACGGCTCATCGGAATACGATATTTCAATGCAGTATTGCTTTTACTCAAACGTGCCCTGAAAAAAAGATGCGTAACGAAAATACTGCCCCAAGTAAAGAGTGCACCAAACATCGATAATGCAATCATGATCGGAAATGCAGACGCAGGATTGAGTGTATACACGACGCTGGCTACCCCAATTCCCATTGCAGAGAGCATCAAGGCATTGAATGGCACCCCTTGAGAACTAATCTTTCCAAATAGTTTTGGGGCATCTCCAGCACGCGATAAGCTAAACAGCATTCGAGTGGAGATATACAGCATACTATTCATAGCCGAAAGCGCCGCAACAATCACAATAAAGTTGAGAATACTGTCGGCAAACGGAATGCCCACAATTTTCATGACCATCACAAAAGGGCTGGTAGCATCTTTTGCGATCAGTGCTGTCCATGGCACCAACGCTACAATTAAAAACAGCGATAACAGATAAAACAGAACCAAACGAATAGCCGTACTTTTAAAGGCATATTTTACTGCTTTTTCAGGATCTGAGGCTTCTCCTGCCGCAACCGCGATCATTTCGATACTTAAATAGCTAAAAATAGAAATGATGACACCAATCCAGACACCCTTAACACCATTGGGCATAAATCCACCTTGACCAATCAGATTGGTCGCCAGTTGATGTCCTGCGTTGTGGCTTTGAGTTAAAATGGAAATTGCGAGAAGAATAAATACCACAATCGCAAAAATCTTAATGGTCGAAAACCAATACTCCACCAACCCAAATGCTTTCACGCTATACGCATTCACCGCAAGTAACGTACCCGAAAAGAAGACAATCCATATCCATGAAGCAACATGCGGAAACCACATTTTCATATAGTCCGCAACCGCAGTAATTTCAGTTCCTACCGCCAGCACAATACACGCCCAATAACTATATCGGACCAGAAATCCAGCCAATGGCCCCATATAGTGCTCGGCATAGGCACCAAATGAACCCGATGTCGGATGTTGTACCGTCATTTCGGCAAGACAAGCCATTAAGGCAAATGCAATTAACCCACCAATTGCATAACTTAAAATTACTCCTGGACCTGCAAAGCTAATGGCAAACTTACTACCCATAAATAGCCCTGTACCAATTGCACCTCCAATTGCAATCATGGCCATTTGTTTTGCGGTCAATTTCTTGTGTAGTCCCGCTTCACGAGATTGAATTTTTTCAAAACTATCCATAAGGCCCTCCTGGCCTGCGCGTCATTTAGAGGTGACCATCAGGTCACTGCTGCCCGCACCAAATATTGTTCATTTTTCCATTCGTTGTTTTGCATGATCTGTTTGAGCTGCTGCACCGCTTGCCAGATATCTTCAAAGCCCACATACAACGGCGTAACTCCAAAGCGCAGCACTTCAGGTTCGCGGTAATCGCCGATCACTCCTCGCGCAATAAGTGCCTGAATAATTTCATAACCATGTGCATGTCGATAACTGACATGGCTGCCACGTTCGGCATGCTCGGTTGGTGTCACCAGCTCAAATCCATAAGCAGCACATTCTTGCTGCATAAGGCGCATAAATAAATCGGTGAGCTTTAAGGATTTCTCACGAATTTTTTCTAGATTGGTTTTTAAGAAAATATCCAGTCCACATTCGATCAGGCTCATGGAGATAATCGGCTGTGTACCACATAAATAACGACGGATATTGTTGGCTGGCTCATAATGCTGTGCCATATCAAAAGGTTTTTGATGCCCCCACCAACCCGACAATGGTTGCCAGAATTTTTGCAAATGCTTTGGATTAACCCATAAAAAAGCGGGCGAACCCGGGCCTCCATTTAAATATTTATAGGTGCAACCAATCGCAAAATCGCTGTTGGTCTCATTTAACGCCATTGGAACCGCACCCACCGAATGACACAAATCCCAGATCACCAATGCGTTATTTGTATGTATTTTCTGATTGATCTCGGCCATATCATACAAATAACCAGTTCGATAATTGACATGAGACAGCACCACTACGGCCACATCAGTGCTGAGTATTTGATCTAAGCCCGTCACACCATCAATTAATTCAATGCGATATCCTTGGTTGATCAGATCGATAAATCCTTCAATGATATAAATATCGGTTGGGAAGGATTCTTTTTCTGCCACAATTAATTTACGTTCAGGATGCTGCTCTGCCTGTATTTTGACTGCCGCAGATAACACCTTAAATAGATTCAGCGTTGTGGAGTCCGACACCACCGTTTCATCTGGATTCGCGCCGATGAGCTGCCCCAGTTTATTGCCAAGTCGTATTGGGAGCCCCCACCAGTCGGCCTTGTTCCAGCTATTGATCAAATCTTCGCCCCACTGCTGGCGAATAACATGATCGGCATAGCTCAAGGCTTTTTTTGGCCGCGCACCTAGCGAATTACCGTCGAGATAAATCACACCTTCTGGCAGCGAAAATTCATTACGAAGATGTTTCAGTTCATCTTCGTGATCCCAAAATAAACATTGTTCCAAGGTAATCATTGATTGGTCCATCCGTGCATAACTGTTCGTTTATTATTCGATTTTAGCACGGCGTTTTTTTCATTTTATTCGATAATCATCAGCATAAATTTCAAATTTTAGGATATTATCCGAGAAATAACGAATTTATACGGATATAGTTCAAACATGAATTTAGACACAATCGATTTAAAAATACTGGGATTATTACGAGATAATGCACGATTGAGCCATCAAGAACTGGCTGATCTGGTTCATCTTTCAGCATCGGCATGTCATCGGCGGGTAAAAATTTTAGAATCTAGCGGAATTATTGAAAAGTATCAGGCAAAACTCAATTATCAGAAATTGGGCATTAAAATTGAAGCGATTGTGGAAATCAAACTGGCTCAATTGACCGAGCACGAGCATAAAGCATTTTTAAATCAAATCGATCAATGTGATGAAGTCATTCATGCCTACATTATTACTGGCGATGCGAATTATGTACTGCATGTGGCCACTAAGGATCTGACCGACTTTTCTCAATTTATCATCAATAAGCTCAATAAGATCAAAGGAATCATGAGCATCAACTCAAAGATCATTCTCGACAAAGTCATTCAGAAAAATCCGATCTAGAGTAATTGAGCTACAACATCAAAAGGCATAAAAAAGCTGACTCAAAGTCAGCATTTTTTATCACTGTTTTTATACTTTGAACGATGTATGCTTATGTCGCTTCAATGATCTCAAAGTCGTGGGTAATTTCAACTCCCCCATCGGTCAGCATTTTACTTGCAGAACAATATTTCTCTGCAGAAAGTTCGATGGCTTTGGCTACTTGCTTTTCTTTGACCGCTTTACCGGTGACCACAAAATGTAAATGGATTTTGGTGAATACAGCAGGAATGGTGTCTGCTCGCTCAGCTTTCAGCTCACACACGACATCTGTCACATCTTGACGCGCTTTCTTTAAAATAGTCACAATATCAAACGAAGCACACCCACCAAGTCCCATTAAAATCAATTCCATAGGACGTGGACCACGGTTTTCACCCCCATAAGCGGCAGAGCCGTCCATGGTCACAGAATGGCCACTTTCGGATTTTGCTTCGAAGGCGACATTCTCTAACCAATGTACACTTGTTTGCATTGCAACTCCTTAAAAAAAGCTATAAATTTACAGTATAGCTGTACACTAGCATAAAATGGGTTGATAAGGAATTTCATCTCCCGTGTATGAATACACTCATTTGAGTCTTGTGCGATCTTATTATCCTCTTTGGAAACTTTAGTAATGACATCAAATTTCTCACAACTTAGTACAGATGCTCTATCACCTGGTCAGTTACCTGAATCAGTCAAAGCACTATTAAAAAGAGCAAACATCAATCGTTATCCTAAACGTACCACGATCGTTGATGCAGGTTCAGAATCTAAGTCTTTATATTTGATTTTAAAAGGTTCAGTTTCCATTATTTTACGTGAAGATGACGAGCGTGAAATCGTTGTGGCTTATCTCAATCCAGGCGACTTCTTTGGCGAGATGGGACTGTTCGAATCGAACCCACAACGTACAGCAGAAGTAAGAACGCGTGATGTATGTGAAATTGCTGAAATCTCTTACGATAATTTTCATGAACTCAGCAAGCAATTTCCAGACTTAAGTTATGCGGTTTTTGCTCAGTTGGTGCGTCGCCTGAAAAATACCACGCGTAAGGTGACCGATCTTGCGTTTATCGATGTTTCGGGCCGTATTGCACGTTGCCTCATCGATCTTGCGAGCCAGCCAGAAGCCATGATTTTACCGAATGGTCGTCAGATTCGAATCACACGCCAGGAAATTGGCCGGATTGTTGGTTGTTCTCGTGAAATGGTAGGTCGTGTTTTAAAAACGCTTGAAGAGCAAGGCATGATTGAAACCGATGGTAAAGCAATCCTAATTTTTGACGCTTCTTTAGAAGCACAAAATTATCACGATGACGAAACTGATGACGAATAAGTTTTTCTAAATACCAAAAAGCAAACCTCAGGGTTTGCTTTTTTTTACAGCCCTAAATGCACAACAATACGAAAAACTGACATTTATAGCTCTAATTATGCTTTAAGTTAATTCAAATCTTATCAATTCATGCATGACATGACTCACATTAAGGGAATACTTAGTATGCAATTTAATCGACTCGGTCACAGTGATATAAAAGTACCTGAAATTTGTTTAGGCACCATGACCTTTGGCGAACAAAACTCCCAGCAAGAGGCCTTTGAACAGCTCCATTACGCGCTCGAACAAGGGATCAATTTTTGGGATACCGCAGAAATGTATTCGGTTCCTCCTAAGCCTGAAACCTACGGCGCCACAGAAAAAATTTTAGGACAATGGTTTGCACAGCATGGTCAGCGCGATCAGGTATTTTTGGCATCGAAAATTGCGGGGCCAGCCTTTGGGGGAAGTCATATCCGTGAAGGAGAAACGCGTTTTGGTCAACATATTTCCGAAGCACTCGACCTATCCTTAAAACGCCTCCACACAGATTATATCGATTTGTATCAGTTGCACTGGCCAGAACGTAATACCAACTTTTTTGGCACATTAGGTTATGCAAACGCACAAGCAGAGGCCGAGTACGATGTACAGGCAATGCATGACACCTTAATTGCGCTGCAAAAAGAAATCCAAAATGGTCGAATTCGTTATATTGGTTTATCGAATGAAACCCCTTGGGGCACCATGAAGTTTTTATCACTGGCAAAAGAGCTGGGTGTAGATCGTTTTGTGAGTATTCAAAACCCTTATAACCTGCTAAACCGAACCTATGAAGTAGGCATGTCGGAAATTGCCAAATATGAAGGTATTGGGCTATTGGCCTACTCGCCATTGGCTTTTGGTTATTTAACCGGTAAGTTCAGACATGGCGCACGCCCAGCCAATGCACGCGTCACACTTTTTCCGCGCTTTACCCGCTATAGTAACCCTCAAAGCGAATGGGCCACCGAGCGCTATGCACAATTGGCAGAACAACATGGCCTAACTCTAACTCAACTGGCACTGGCCTTTATCAAACAGCAATTCTTTGTAACCAGCACCATCATTGGTGCCACCAGTCTTGATCAGTTAAAAGAAAATATTGCTGCGTTTGATCTCACACTCGATCCAGCGCTATTACAAGAAATTGAAAAGATCCATATTCAACAACCTAACCCTGCGCCTTAAGCTAAACAGACAAAAAAAAGGGATGCGATGGCATCCCTTTTTTCATCATTTTATTAACGGCGGTTGTTATAAACAGCCATTGCAGCAGGTAAATTCTTGCGCATTTCACCAATACGCTGTGAATTTGAAGGGTGAGTCGATAGGAATGACGGACCACCTGCACCTTCGAGTTTATTCATTTTTTCCCACAATGTAATTGCAGCCTGCGGGTTATAACCTGATTTAGCCATGAGCATGAGACCACCGTAATCGGCACGTGTTTCCAAATTACGAGAGTACGGTAGACCTACACCGACCTGACTGCCTAAATCGAGTGCAGCAGAGCCAAACTGACCAATACTGTCACCCGCATAGGCTTTGCCTAAATTCAGCGCTAAGCCAGTAAGATTTTGAGCACCAAGCTTACTTTTTGCATGCTCTTCTAAGGCGTGGGTCATTTCATGTCCCATTACGGCAGCAATTTCGTTGTCAGACAAATTAAGCTTATTGACAATTCCGGTATAAAACACAACTTTGCCGCCTGGCGCAACATATGCATTAATGGTATCCGACTTGATCACCGCCAGTTGCCATTGGAACGGCTGACCTGTCTGATTCATCTGGTTGGCATATGGAATCATACGCTGCATTACAGTATTAATACGTCGATAGGTCGATGAGCTGGTATCGAGTATGCCTTTTTGCTGTGCTTCTTGTCGCATTTGCGAGAAACTTTGCGCTGCACTGGCATTTAAGGTCGCAGAATCTGTGCCTGAAAATTCACCTAAAGACGCACATCCAGAAAGTGAGATGGCTGTGGCCGCGCAAAAACCCATTAAAAATTTATTATTCATCGTTTTACTCCAGAACGCGACATGAACGAGTGTATGTCTCTGTTTTCGGGTGCATTATATTTAAAACATATCGAAGAATTGAGAAAACATCATAGGATTTATGTAACCAGTGTGATTAAACCACTACAAAGTACACCCAAGAGGCCAAACAACATAAGTCCACCACAAAGTAAAACTTCGATAATGGTTTGATTTTATTATCGAGTACCACGTTGTTGCGCTTGACCAGCAAATAGCTATTTTGAATAAGCACAACAGGAACCAGCACACAGGCGATAATTACGGTCAGACCAATAAATGCAGTTAAAATTAAATCGGGATTCTGGGTTTGAATGCGTGCAATCCACATGCCGATGGTGGGTGCACCGCCAATTGCAAACAATAATGAATAAAAAATAGTTTGTGCAATATTGGGCAAAATTTTCATTGATCGATTCTGCTTCTGTTCATCTTTAATGGTTATTTTTATTTTAACAATATCCAAAAGAAAAGCTCCGTTAAGGAGCTTTTCTTTAGTCGTAGGTCACGGCATTTTCTTATGCAGAAAATGGATGACGCAATACGATCGTCTCTGCACGGTCTGGACCCGTCGAGATAATGTCGATTGGACAACCAATCAGTTGCTCAATACGTTTTACGTAGGCAATTGCATTGGCAGGTAACTGATCTACGCTGGTTAGACCCACTGTAGATTCCGTCCAGCCCGGCATGCTTTCATAGATAGGTTTCAAGCTTTCAAATGAAATCGCATCTGAAGAACCTGCACAGCCTGAATCTGTATTTTCATAACCCACACAGATCTTCACTTCTTCTAAACCGTCTAAAACGTCGAGTTTAGTCAAGCAAATACCAGAAAGTGAGTTTACATCAACCGAACGACGCAAAATTTCTGCATCGAACCAGCCACAACGACGCTGACGACCAGTTGATGCACCAAATTCGTGACCCACAGTACCCAAGTGCTTACCAACTGCATCACCTTCATCGGTCGCTGCATTGTAAACCAGTTCCGTTGGAAACGGACCAGAACCCACACGCGTGGTATATGCTTTGGTAATACCAAGCACATAGTCAAGGTGCAATGGCCCCATACCCGAACCAGAACTTACACCACCTGCTGTAGTGTTTGAGCTGGTAACAAACGGATATGTACCATGGTCGATATCAAGCAATGAACCTTGCGCACCTTCAAACATGATCGCTTTACCTTCTTTGCGGTAATCATGTAGAACTTTGGTGACATCAATGACAAGTGGTGCCAAAACTTCGCGCCATTCGTTGCACAGTGCAAGTACATCTTCAAACTTCACTTCTTCTACACCGTAGAATTGAGTGAGCTGGAAGTTGTGTAGCTCAAGCATTTCTTGAAGTTTTTCTTCAAGTGCTGCACCACCGCGAACCAAATCGGCAACACGTACTGCACGACGCGCGACCTTATCTTCGTACGCTGGACCAATACCACGACCTGTTGTCCCGATTTTGGCATTGCCGCGCTTTTTCTCACGCGCTTGGTCAAGAGCAATGTGGTTTGGCAAAATAAGTGGACAGTTTGGAGAAATACGTAAACGTTCCTTCACAGGTACGCCTTCTTCTTCCAAAATTGCCATTTCTTTAATTAATGCAGCAGGCGAAAGTACCACGCCATTTCCAATTAAGCACAACACGTTTTCACGTAAAATGCCTGATGGAATGAGGTGCAATACAGTTTTCTTTCCACCTACGACAAGAGTATGCCCTGCATTGTGCCCGCCTTGATAACGTACGACTGCAGCCGCCTGATCTGTGAGCAGGTCGACGATCTTACCTTTACCTTCGTCGCCCCATTGGGTACCGAGTACCACAACATTTTTGCCCATAATAGCCTCATTACATCATGCTGTTAAAATTGAACATTTATTTGCCTTGCATGCTTGGCAAACAAACACTTAAATCTTGTGAATTGTCCATTGTGCTTGCGCAAACACCATCTGATGCGTTGCATAAGGTACTGAACTTAAATCGTCGTTGCCAAGCAGTTGAATCACGCGTAATCCATTGTGACGTGCCTGTGCAATTGCAGCTTGTAACGCTGGTTCTTGTCCAGCAGGTGCCACCACAATATCGATCTCTTTGAACTGCCCGCCACACAGTGCGTATAAGTCACAACTAAAACCTGTCGCAGGACGTGCGCGACCAAAGTGCTCACCAATGCCATCATAGCGCCCGCCTTGTGCAAGCGGTGCCGCACGATTCGGTGCGTAAACAGCATACATGAGGCCTGTGTGATAGTGGTAACTGCGTAGTTCAACCACATCAATGCCAATATGTAAATTTGGCCAGCGCGTTTGAATTTGTGTCAGTGTGGTTTTTAAATCATGCAGTGCACGGCTAAACGCGGTGTCACTTAACACATCTTGGCTTAAATGCTGCTCAAGCGCATTTAAGTCACTTGCATAACGTCCGAGTGCATAAAAATCCGAACCAAACGGCAGTGTTTTCGTCACTTGCTCAAGCTCCGGCAATGCCTTGCGTTGATACAAGTCAGATAAATCCTGTTCGGTTTGCTTGTTTAGGCCAGCACGTTTAACCAGACTACGAAACAGTCCAACATGTCCAAGATCTAGATGTAAACCATCTAGCTTTATAGCGTGCTGAATCAGTCCAAGCATCACATCGACCATTTCGATGTCTGCTTCTAGGCTTTCATGACCATAGAGCTCTGCACCGAGTTGTAATGGTGCACGCGTGGAATTGAAATTCTGTGGTTTTGTATGTAAGACCGTGCCCGCATAGCAATAGCGCGCTACACCGTCGATTGAGCGAACATGGGCATCAATACGTGCCACTTGTGGGGTCATGTCTGCACGAACACCCAGCAACCGCCCAGAAAGCTGATCGATCACCTTAAAAGTGACCAAATCAAGGTCATTGTTAGACTCTGATAATAAAGACAAAGATTCGATATATTCGATAAATGGTGTATATACCAGTTGATAACCTCGGGATGCGAGGAAATCGAGAGCTTGTCGGCGAAGTGTTTCGATTACTTGCGCTTGTTCGGGTAATACATCTGCAACCCCGTCAGGGAGCAACCATGTCTCTGAAATCGGCATGTTTCAAACCTAAAATCTGTTTAAGGCGGCATATAACCCGCATAAAAAAATCGGGAACACACCCGATTTCTCCTAGTCTAGCACGATACTTTCACGCATGCACCTGAGAATTTTAGGATTTATTACATATCCACAAATTTAATTCTGTTTCAGGTGCTTAAGCCTCAACCATGGAAGGATTCGCACAAATCGAGCAATCGATTTGCATAGCCCCACTCGTTATCGTACCACGCAAAAACCTTGGCCTGACGCCCTACTACGAGTGTCTGGGTTAAATCCACAATCAATGAATAAGGCGAATGATTAAAATCACTCGATACGAGCGGCTCGTCGGTAACGGCCATGATTTCGGCATAGTCGAAGCGTGCAGCCTTACTGAGCACCTCATTTAAATGATGCACCGTAACCGCAGATTGTGCCACAAAACTTAGATCAATCGCGGCAACATTGATGGTTGGAACACGAATCGAATACCCTTCTATACGGTGTTCCATTTTAGGCAAAACACGCTTTAATGCACCTAAGGCACTCGATGTAGTCGGAATAATATTTTGACCTGATGCACGTGCCCGGCGTAAGTCCCGATGTGCATGATCCAAAACAGCCTGATCGGCAGTGACAGCATGTATTTCAGTCATCAGTGCTGTTTCGATGCCAAATGCATCATCGATAATCTTGACCAAGGGAACCAACGCCTGCGTGGTACAGGACACACTGGAAATGATTCGATCTGTTGGTTTTACATCGGCGTGGTTGACGCCGTACACAATCGCTGCATCGACTTTATCGAATGGCGCTGCACCGATAATCACACGTTTTGCCCCAGCGCCCAAATGCCGAATAGCATCGGCATGTGATCTAAACAATCCGGTACATTCTAGTACAACATCCACATCAAGCGCTTTCCAAGGCAGATTTTCAGGTGCTTCTTCACGATACACCCGTACTTTGAGTGTTCGCCCATGCGCCTGAATCGACAAATAAACCTGCTCATTTTCAATTTCGATGGCAACCTGACCATGAAAAGGTCCATGCGTGGTATCGTACTTAAATAGATGCGCGAGTGTTTTCACATCGGCAACATCATTTAATGCCACAATTTCAAAGTTAAACGACTTCGGATTTTCGAACCAAGCACGCAGAACATTTCGACCAATTCGACCAAAACCATTAATGGCAATACGTTGCATGGTAAATCCTTGACACACCAAAACTTAAACTGCATCTATGGTAATGGATTGACCCGATTGAAGATAGCCTTCCACTGTGCTTAAACGCTGCTTTATTATTTTTTAACCGGCCATGTTGATGTCTGATTTTAGAGTTAAAAGCGAATATCAAAAATAGATGCACATTTTTCAAACAAATAGATTGCTATACAAAGCGAGGCAATTTTGTATCAATTGATTGAAAAATAACTCTTATCTTGAGTTAGAGAATTTAAGACGCACAGTTCAGGGGTTAAATTGCACAGTTTTGTCATCATTTCTCTTTAAAATCATTGGTCGAATGGGTATTTTCCGTTATAATTTAGCGCTTTTAACATTTATGCCACGCCGCAATTTAGTGCTTGTTTAAAATCGATGATCAATACAAATTGCGTGCATATAGCCTATTAAGAATTTATGGAGTGACTTGGTTGTGAGTACTCGTTTTATGACATCAGCTGAAATCCGTGAAGCGTTTTTGCGTTATTTTGAATCGCAAGGCCACACACGCGTTGAATCGAGCTCACTTGTCCCAGCCAATGATCCAACACTTCTTTTTACCAATGCCGGAATGAACCAGTTTAAAGACTGCTTTTTGGGCCTTGAAAAACGTGATTATGTTCGTGCTACGTCGTCACAAAAGTGTGTCCGTGCAGGCGGCAAGCACAATGACCTCGATAACGTAGGTTATACCGCACGCCATCACACCTTTTTTGAAATGCTCGGCAACTTTTCTTTTGGTGATTATTTCAAGCGTGATGCACTGCATTTTGCATGGGATTTTCTGACCAACGAGCAATGGTTAGGCCTACCAAAAGACAAACTGTATGTGACGGTTTATCACACTGATGATGAAGCCTACGACATCTGGAATAAAGACATCGGTATTGCAGCTGAGCGTATTATTCGTATCGGCGACAACAAAGGTGAAAAGTACGCCTCAGACAACTTCTGGGCCATGGGTGATACAGGCCCTTGTGGTCCTTGCTCAGAAATTTTCTATGATCATGGCGATCATATTTGGGGTGGTTTACCGGGTTCTCCAGAAGAAGATGGCGATCGTTTCATCGAAATCTGGAATAACGTCTTCATGCAGTTTAACCGTACCGCCGATGGTGTTTTACATCCGCTCCCAGCACCTGCGGTTGATACTGGCATGGGCCTTGAGCGAATCAGTGCAGTATTACAACATGTCAACTCCAACTACGACATCGACCTGTTTCAGCATTTGATCAAATCTGCCTGCGAGATTATTGGTGTTGAAGATAACGGCCAACCGTCATTACGTGTGGTTGCCGATCACGCCCGCTCTTGCTGCTTCCTGATTGCAGATGGTGTAAATCCATCAAATGAAGGCCGTGGTTATGTATTGCGTCGTATCATTCGTCGTGCAGTTCGCCATGGTAATAAATTGGGTGCAACAGGCTCGTTCTTCCACAAAATGCTACAGCCATTGATCGATGTGATGGGCGATGCTTATCCACAGCTCAAAACCGATCAAGCACGCATCGAAGCCACACTCCTTAAAGAAGAAGAACAATTTGCCAAAACACTTGAGCAAGGTCTTAAATTACTTGAAGGCGAACTTGCTCAGCTTTCTGGCAAAGTGATTCCAGGCGAAACCGTTTTCAAACTATACGACACCTATGGTTTCCCAACAGATTTAACCGCAGATATCGCACGCGAACGTGACCTTGAAATCGATCAAATTGGTTTCGAGCGCGAAATGGAAGCACAGCGTCGCCGCGCACGTGATGCGGGCAAGTTTGCAGTCGACTACAACAGCATTGTGAAAGTTGATGGCGAAACTCAATTTGATGGTTATGATGCAACTTCGGGTCATGGCCAGATTATTGCCATCTATAAAGATGGTGAACAAGTTGACGAAATTGCAGAAGGTGATGAAGCCTTAATCGTGCTGAATCAGACACCATTTTATGCTGAAAGTGGCGGCCAAATTGGTGATACCGGTATTTTCAAAAACGATACCGGTATTTTTGAAGTACAAGACACTAAAAAATCTGGCGGTGCCTTTGTTCATCAAGGTATTGTCACCATGGGTAGCCTTAAAGCCACTCAACAAGTTGATGCGATTGTTAAAGCAGATTTGCGTGCTGCAACGGCCCGCAATCACTCTGCTACGCACTTGTTACACGCGGCCCTTCGTCAAATTTTAGGTACGCATGTACAGCAAAAAGGCTCTTTGGTTGCAAGCGATATCCTGCGTTTTGACTTTGCCAATGATCAACCTGTGAGTTTTGAACAATTACAGCAAGTTGAACAACTGGTTAATCGTGAAATTATTGCCAATACTGCTGTCGGTGTTGAAGTACTCGATATCGAATCTGCCAAAGCCAAAGGCGCGATGATGCTTTTTGGTGAAAAGTATGGCGATGAAGTGCGCGTACTTTCAATGGGTTCGGTGATTGACGAGCGCAACTTCTCGATTGAACTCTGTGGTGGTATCCATGTACAGCGTACAGGCGATATCGGCTTGTTTAAGATTACATCTGAAGGCGGTGTGGCTGCCAGTGTACGTCGTATTGAGGCGGTTACAGGCACCAAGGCACTTGAAGTTATTCAAAAAGCAGACACTGATATTCAGCAAATTAATAGCTTACTGAAAGCTCAAAAAGATCAAACTGTTGAACGTGTTCACGCTGCTGTCGAACAAACATCAGCATTGCAAAAGCAAATTGAACAGCTTAACCAAAAGTTAGCAAACTTCCAGGCGGCTGAACTTTTAAGCCAAGTTCAGACCGTAGCAGGTCGTTCAACACTGATCACCACTGTGCAGAATATGGATGCGAAATCACTTCGCAACTTACATGACAGTGTGAAATCAAAATTAGAGGATGCAGTAATTGTATTGGCTGGAGTTGAAGGCGACAAAGTGAGCCTAATTGCCTCTGTTGCCAAACAGTTCACTGCCAATCTAAAAGCAGGCGATATCATTAAGCATCTTGCAACCGAACTAGGCGGCAAAGGCGGTGGTAAACCTGACTTAGCACAAGGTGGCGCGCCACTAAACGAGAAGTTTGAGCAAGTGATTGCAGCATTACCTGCATGGCTTGAACAGCACTAAAACTTCACTTTTGTGTAACTGACCCTGAATAAGCCTCTCAGGGTCATGGCTTATATGGAACAACTATGGCATTAATCGTTCAAAAATATGGCGGTACTTCTATGGGTACTCCCGAGCGCATTTTAAATGTTGCTCGTCGTGTGAAGCGTTGGCATGATCACGGCCACAAGGTTGTTGTGGTTGTATCGGCTATGAGTGGCGAAACCAATCGCCTACTTGCTCTCGCGAAAGCCATTACCGACACCCCTGACCCACGCGAGTTAGACCAGATGGTTTCAACCGGTGAACAGGTGACGATTTCGATGTTAGCAATGGCACTCAACTCGATTGGGGTCGAAGCTAAATCATATACAGGTCGTCAAGTTGGTATCAAAACAGACAGCGCTTACAATAAAGCACGTATTGAATCGATTGATACCGACGTGATGACCGCAGATCTTGACGAAGGACGTGTTCTTGTCGTTGCGGGTTTCCAAGGGGTAGATGAAAAAGGCAACACGACCACATTAGGTCGTGGCGGTTCAGATACTACAGGTGTTGCATTGGCTGCCGCACTCAAAGCAGACGAATGTCAGATTTATACCGATGTGGACGGTGTTTACACCACAGACCCACGTGTTGCACCAAAAGCCAAAAAAGTGGATCGTATTTCTTTTGAAGAAATGCTGGAAATGGCATCATTGGGTTCAAAAGTTCTACAGATTCGCTCTGTAGAGTTTGCAGGAAAATATCAAGTGCCCCTCCGTGTATTGTCAAGCTTTGACAACGACAACGACGGTGCATTTGATGAAGAATTTAAACAAAACGTAGGTACACTAATCACAACTGAGGCGGAAGATACAATGGAACAACCGATTATCTCTGGTATCGCATTTAATCGTGACGAAGCAAAATTAACTATTTTGGGTGTTCCAGATGAACCGGGTATCGCCGCTAAAATTTTAGTTCCTATCAGTGCTGCCAACATTGAAGTCGACATGATCGTTCAAAATGTTGAAGAAGATGGAACTACCGACTTTACCTTTACAGTAAACCGTGGTGATTTGGCTAAAGCCAAGAAAATTCTTGAAGAAACTGCTTCAACCATTGGTGCACGTGAAGTCTCAACCCGTGATGATATTGTAAAAGTATCGATTGTGGGTGTAGGCATGCGTTCACATGCAGGTGTTGCAAGTAAAATGTTCATGGCTTTAGCTGAAGAAAGCATCAATATTTTGATGATTTCGACGTCTGAAATCAAAGTTTCAGTCTTGATTGAAGAGAATTATTTAGAGCTTGCAGTGCGCACACTTCATACTGCTTTTGGTTTAGACCGTGAGCATGGTGAAAGCAGCGCACGTGCTTAATGATTAACCAGTTAAGCCGAAGTTAGTTCACTTTTCAAAGAATCGTGACAAAAAATCAGGGCCACTATAGTGTTTTTTATAGTGGCTCTGCTATATTAGCGCTAGAGGTTTTTAAGAAAATTTCAACAGAATTTATAAGAAATTCTCATTTTCTAATAATTCTGTTAAAATTCTCTCAATTCCGAGGTTGTGTTTTCACTTTTTGAAAAAACTATCGCAGGTTTAGCATTTTGCAAGGAGATAAACATGCTGATTCTTACCCGTCGTGTCGGGGAAACATTAATGATTGGGGATCAAGTCAGTGTAACTGTGCTTGGTGTTAAGGGGAATCAGGTACGTATTGGTGTGAATGCACCGAAAGAAGTATCGGTTCACCGTGAAGAAATTTATCAACGTATTCAACATGAACGCGCAATGCATGAACATCTTCAGCACCTAGATCAAGATTATCAGCCTTCTTTTGAAGACGATAACTACTCTCAAAATAACTTTAATCGCTAAAGTTTTATTTATACCCTCCCAAATTAAAGCGGCTAATTTAGCCGCTTTAAACATTTTAGCAATTTCACTTTTCTATTGGTCTTGGTTTAAGGCACGTTTAACGGGTGCATAACTGCGTCTGTGCTCATCAATGACACCATACTGAGCTATTGCCTCAAAATGTACCTTGGTTGGATATCCTTTATGTTTAGCAAAACCAAACAATGGATATTTTTGATCCAGTTCAACCATTTGGCGATCACGAGTCACTTTGGCTAAAATACTCGCAGCACTAATTTCGGCATGCGTTGCATCTCCACCGACAATCGCTTCACAGGCAATTGTCATTCCCTTTGGAATCTGATTGCCATCTACAATCACTTTCATGGGCTGCTGCTGCAAGCCATCAACCGCGCGTCGCATGGCTAAAAAAGTAGCTTGCAGGATGTTGAGCTCATCAATTTCAGTATGTGTAGCTTCAGCAATCGACCAAGCCAATGCTTTTTCCTGAATTTCAATAAACAACTTTTCACGTTTTTTTTCCGTTAATTTTTTAGAATCATTCAATCCAGCAATGGGATGATCAGGATCTAAAATCACGGCTGCCGCTACCACAGAGCCGACTAAAGGGCCACGCCCTGCCTCATCGACTCCTGCAACAAATAGGTTGGTTTGTTCCAAAGTAAAACCCCAGATTGATTAGTTTAATTTAAGGTTTGTACCACACATTCACTCACGGTTTTAGTGACAATCTGATTGACAATAGTTGCTCGTGCAGCTGGGTCAAGACTGGCTGTTGCAATGTCCATCGTGGTCACACTATATGGTGCTTTTTCACTGACACAACCGCAAACTTCGGTTTGAATGCTTTGCTTTTGCTCGTTCGACATCACTTTGGTCGCACTTTTCCAAGCAGGTAAGGTTTCAATTTTATTCAGGCACTGAACATTGACCGCAACTTTTAAAGCTGCCATACCAAGTTGCGATGAACCAGAAGAGGTCTGTGCTGTTCCTGTGGTATTCATTGTGGTGCATGCAGTAAAAATCAAACATACAGGCAATACCATCAGCGCTAACTTTTTCAAGTGCTTCACCTTCAAAATTCAAATAGCGTATTGTGCCCAACTCCATCTATTTATGAAATAGCGTGATGCGCTTTAATCCGACAACCAGATCAAATCGTTCTGTTTCAAAGACACATCGTTACAAGTTCTTGGTTTTTAATCGCATCAAGACTTTTTATGATGGTGATATAAGAATGATGACCTTGTTGGGATTTAAAAAAATGGCTTCTTCCCCTCAGTATTACACGCGCACTGCTCAAATACTTCACTGGCTTATGGCGATTATCTTTATTGCCGCTTGGATGATTGGCTTTTATAGTGGCAACTTTTTAAGTTACGAAAACGATGGCAGCTTTAAAGGAGATGTGATTACGCTGCATAAAAACATTGCAACCACGATTATTTTTCTGGTGGTAATACGTCTTTTTTGGCGCTATACACATCCTGTTCCGCAGTTACCAGAGACGATGTCACCTGCGATGAAAACGTTTGCTCATATCGGGCATTTAGCGCTGTATCTTATTTTGCTTGCAATGCCGATTACAGGCTGCTTGTACAGCTGGAGTGCGGGCCACCCTGCACCTGTACTCTATTTATTTAATATCCCACAATTGATTGGAGAAAATCCTGAAGTCACCGCCATTGTAAAACCTCTACATATCTATATTTCATGGATTGCAGGATTCTTGGTGGTGGGGCATTTACTGGCAGCTTTGAAACATCATTTTATTGATAAAGATAACGTGCTCAGAAGTATGACAAGACAACGCTAGACACAAAAAAAAGCATCCCGAGAGGATGCTTTTTTCTTTTAAATGGCTTTGATTTCTTCAATCCATTTTTGCTTTTGCTCATCGGCAATAAATGACGCTTCAAACGAGTTAATCGCAAGTTGCTTTAACTCATCTTGACTTAAATCCAAAGCCTCTTGAATGGCAACAAAGTTATCATTCATATATCCGCCAAAATAAGACGGATCATCAGAGTTCACCGTAACCTGCACGCCTTGCTGAAGCAAACGGCGAATGTTGTGCTGCTTCATGTCATCGACAACGCAAAGCTTGAGGTTACTGAGTGGACACACCGTGAGTGGCATTTTTTCCTGAATCAGACGTTGCATGAGTGCCGGATCTTCTTCAGAACGAACACCATGATCAATACGATTCACTTTGAGTAAATCTAAAGCTTCCCATACATATTCAGGTGGCCCTTCTTCACCAGCATGTGCGACAACCAAGAAGCCTTCTTCACGCGCTTTTTCAAAAACACGCTCGAACTTCGAAGGAGGGTGTCCGACTTCACTTGAATCTAAGCCCACAGCAATAATATCTGATTTATACGGTAAAGCTTGTTCGAGCGTTTTAAATGCGTCTTCTTCGCTTAAATGGCGCAAGAAGCACATAATCAACTCAGAGCTAATTCCCAGTTGCTCCTTCGCATCTGCACAAGCGCGTTTTAAGCCGTTTAATACGATCTCAAAAGCAACGCCACGCTCAGTATGTGTTTGTGGATCGAAAAATATTTCTGTATGAACCACGCGGTCTTCCGCACATTTTTTAAAATATGCCCAAGCAAGATCATAAAAATCACGCTCATTGACCAGAACGTTAGCACCCGCGTAGTAGATATCTAAGAAAGATTGCAGATTGTGAAAGTTATACGCCTGTTTGATTTCCTCAACCGACTGGTACGGAATATCGATATGGTTACGCTGGGCAATTTCAAACATTAGCTCAGGTTCAAAAGTTCCTTCAATATGCACATGCAATTCTGCTTTCGGCAGGGCACGAATTAGTTCTGCTTGATTCATCCAAACTCCTTACAAAATAAAAAAGGGTGTAAGTCACTACACCCTTTAGTTTAAAACAAAAATTAACCGCCAAATGCTGCAAATTTGAAAACCCAAAGAACAGCAACAATCCAGACCATGTATGGTACGGTTTTAGCCTTACCAGTCAGCAATTTAATAATCGCATAGCTGATAAAACCCATTGCAATACCATCGGCAATTGAATAAGTAAATGGCATAAATACAATCGTGAGGAAAGCCGGTACCGCTTCTGTAATGTCGTCCCAATCAATATTGGTAATACCGTGAATCATGAGCACACCGACAAAGAGTAGCGCTGGTGCAGTCGCAAAACCAGGAACAGATTGAGCAAGCGGTGATAAAAACAAGCATGCTAGAAATAGCACAGCCACCACCACTGCGGTTAAACCCGTACGCCCACCTGCTGCTACGCCCGATGCCGATTCGATATATGGTGTTGTTGAAGATGTTCCCAAAGCTGCACCCGCAACAATTGCAGTTGAGTCGGCAAACAAGGCCTTTTTCAAACGTGGTAGCTTACCATCTTTAAGCAATCCGGCACGGTGCGAAACACCAACAAGTGTTCCGGTACTATCAAACAAATCGACCAAGAAAAACACAAAAATCACACCGATCATGGTTGCTGTAAACAGGCCTTCGAAGTCCATTTGCATAAATGTTGGTGCAATTGATGGGATGGCGCCGACTACACCTTTTAGCTCATTTAAGCCGAGTAGCGTGGAAAGACCAGTAATCGCCAGAATACTGATAATAATTGCACCACGTACTTTTAATTGGTGCAAAACTACGATAATGATGAAACCAAGAAAGGCCAACAAGACAGTTGGAGATTTGAGATTACCTAACCCCACCAGTGTGGCAGGATTATCTACAATAATACCGGCATTTTTGAGTGCTACCAGCGCCAAAAATAAACCAATACCGCCACCAATAGCAAACTTAAGTGACATTGGAATCGCATTGACAATCGCTTCTCGGATTTTTAAGAAACTAATCGCCAAGAAAACAAGACCAGAAATGAAAACGGCAGCCAAAGCTGTCTGCCAAGGCACACCCATACCCAAACATACAGAATAGGTGAAATATGCATTTAAGCCCATGCCCGGTGCCAATGCGATTGGGTAGTTGGCAATCAAGCCCATGACCAAACAACCAATTGCTGCAGCCAAACAGGTTGCAACAAAGACAGCACCGTAGTTCATTCCCGTTTCTGAAAGAATGATCGGGTTTACAATAATGATGTAACACATGGTCAAAAATGTGGTTACACCTGCAAGTACTTCAGTTCTGAAGTTTGTCTTGTTTTCGCTTAGCTTAAACAAGCGCTCAAGCAAACCTACTGAAGGATTAGGAGTGGTCATATCATCGCCCTATGAGAAAATTGAGCATTTCGTAATTCTGCGATCATGTTTACAGGCCACGTTAAAAGCACTGTATTGCACATGAAAAATCTGTTTAGGCCTGAGCAAATACTATGCCATCAGCTTGATTATTATTTATTTAAAATAATCAGTATGCTGGCTTTGGATAATGACAAAGGCTCCCCCAACAGAAAAAAGCCGCATGAGCATGCGGCTTTTTCAACCTAACGATTAAGTAATTCAGCCCCAATTGCTGTCTTTTAATCACTTAATACTTGACGGTGGATTATAACAGATTGATTTTATTTTGTTTATTTTTTTATAAATACATGTTTTTCTAAATTAATCGTGCAACAAATCAATTACTTATTTTTCCCGGCGGTCAACTTTTAAGTTAAAACTGCTCTTGAGTTGCACGCTCAGTTAGAAATTTGTGATTAATATGATTCGGATTGGCTTCAATCATTTTTATACCTTTTTCGGCATCTTTAATGATATGCAATATTTCTTGGCGTTTTTTGGCACGAGAATCTATATAGATCCCATAACCCAAGACCAATACAAGCCCAACAACGGACACAGCAGCTATTTTTTTCATACCTTAAAAATCTTATCAGTAAAATGAATTTTTCAGGCGCTCGACTGATGCAAACGCCACTTTGTGCCTACCATTTTATAGACACGCTATTAAACTATAAAACAACACTTTTTGACTACATTTTTGTGACTTAATTCACACTTATTCGCATTGTTACTGTACAAATGTCTTATTTTTGTCATTTATATCATGACATTAAAGGCATCATTTTATCTCTATCATACGATGCTTAGTTGATCATACTCTGATTACATTAAATCACAAAGAGCGCATTGTAGATTTTTAAGATATATAGATTTTTCCTTCAAGCTTAGGCTTTAATATGGCCCTTTATTTTACTCTTCCTCTCAAGCACTTCTTGGCAGCATGCACGCCCAACCTGTATTTTCATACCTGCATGTGTTAATCTACGCGCTTCAAAACCCACCTCCTCGATTTATTTACATGATCCTTACGCCACCTTAATTGATCTTCTTTTAGTTCTCATCAATTGAAATCATCACTGTCTGGTGATGTGGTGTAGTCGTGTGTAAATATCACATCGCTAGCCTGTACGAAATAAAAAATTTTATAGGCTTTTTATGTTTGCTCAAATTCAACAGCAATGGCTCTCCAATATTCGTGGAGATGTTCTCGCTGGTTTAGTTGTTGGTCTTGCACTGATTCCTGAAGCAATCGCTTTTTCTATCATTGCAGGTGTCGATCCACAGGTTGGCCTTTACGCTTCTTTTTCGATGGCAGTGATCATCGCATTTGTAGGTGGTCGACCGGCCATGATCTCAGCCGCCACTGGCGCGATGGCTTTGCTCATGGTGACGTTGGTCAAAGAACATGGACTGGACTATCTGTTTGCAGCCACAATTTTAACCGGGATTATTCAAATTATTGCGGGGCAGCTAAAACTGGCCAAGCTGATGCGCTTTGTGTCTAAGTCGGTTGTAATCGGTTTTGTAAACGCACTGGCCATTTTAATTTTTATGGCTCAACTCCCCGAACTGATACATGTCTCATCTTGGGTATATGTGTTCGTTGCGCTTGGATTAGCCATTATTTACTTGTTTCCTTACTTGCCCGTGATCGGAAAGCTTGTTCCCTCCCCATTGGTATGTATTGTTTTAATTACTCTCATCGCCTATTTAATGGGTGTAGATGTACGCACCGTTGGCGATATGGGGAATCTTCCCAATCAATTACCGCACTTTTTTATCCCTAATATCCCTTGGAATCTTGATACATTATGGATCATTCTGCCCTATTCTTGTGCAATGGCTGCAGTCGGCTTACTCGAGTCGATGATGACCGCCACAATTGTAGATGAACTGACCGACAGTGCCAGCAACAAGCATCAAGAATGCAAAGGTCAAGGTATTGCCAATATCGTTACGGGGATGATGGGTGGTATGGCCGGTTGCGCCATGATTGGACAGTCGATGATTAATGTAAAATCTGGTGCACGCACTCGACTCTCTACCCTAGTTGCGGGTGTGTTTTTGCTGATTTTAGTGGTGTTTATTAGTGACTGGCTCAAGATCATCCCTATGGCAGCTTTGGTTGCTGTCATGATCATGGTTTCGATCAGTACCTTCGATTGGGGATCAGTCAAAAATATTCGTCGCAACCCAACCACAAGTACTGTGGTAATGCTGGCAACCGTGGTAGTGGTAGTGGCTACCCATAACTTGGCGATTGGCGTATTGGTGGGTGTTTTACTGTCGGCATTATTTTTGGCACAAAAACTTGAAAATGATGTACATATTGAAACCTCCCATACAGACAACATTCGCCACTATGATGTACGCGGTCAACTCTTTTTTAGTTCATCAGAGCGCTTTGCACATGCATTTGATTTTTCTGAGGATGTTATGCATGTTGTGATTGATTTGACCCATGCACATATCTGGGATGTCACCACCGTGGCAACATTAGACAGCATCGTAGATAAATTCAAGAAAAATGGCGTTTTGGTGAGCGTAAGAGGTTTAAACGAAGCCAGCTCGATCATGATTGAACAATATGGTACCCACTCGAAGATATAAATACGTCAAAGATCACCCATGCAGGATTAAATCTGCATGGATGATTATTCATTTAAAACTGATAACCAAAGCGCAATAAAACATTGCGTGGCGTACCCGGTAATTCAGCCGAGCGCCAGTACTGCTTGTCGGTTACATTGTTTACTGCAAGCGTCACGTTCCAAGGTGCAAAGCTATAGCCAATTGCTGCATCGAGTCGTGCAAAGCCATTGATATGTACAGGCGTGCTGTTTAAATTACCATTTTGGTAAGCGTAAAACGAACCTTGATAAGTTACTCCTGTCTCAAAATACAGTTTTTCAGTTGGCAAATAACGAACAAATAGATTTGCTGTGTTTTTAGAAACTTTATCTAGAGGATTATTCTCTGTCAGCGGATATTGAATATTTTCTTTTACCTTTGCATCGGTATAGCCATAACCACCGCGGATAAACACGTTATCGCGTAATCGGCCAATAAAGCTAAATTCTGCTCCACGTGCCTCATGCTCGCCTGCAACAGCCCACAGATCAGGGTTGTTAATGGCATCGGGTTGATAGCGAATATTGTGTTTACGAATATCATAAACCGAAAATTGCGTGCTCAAACGCTGATCAAGCCAGTCACTTTTAATTCCAACCTCAAATTGATCGTTGTATTGAGGCTCGGCATTGACCACAGTACTCGAAACAGCGTTCACACCTGTTGAACCACCAAATGGTGCAAAACTACGGCTATACGACGTATAAATACTATGTGCATCGAGAGGCTGCCAAACTAAACCGATATTTGGACTAAACGTGCCTTCAGATTTTGAATAGTATTCATCTACGGCCAGCTTGTTTCTGATTTTGACCTGTGTAGATGAATCATAGATATCGTATCGGGCACCGAGCATCAGTTGTAACGAAGCGTTTAAGCGAATCAAATCTTGGGCAAAAAACCCTAAATTTAATGCTTCACTATAATTCTGAGTGGTGATCTGAGCATTTGCACGATCAAAAGTTTCAATGGTATCACCCGTGTACGGGTTGAAATACCCATATAACTGTGTACTGCCACTCGAATAATTCCCCAGTCTTGGCTCACGTCTCTCTTTAGTAACATCGGCCCCTAAAAGTACACGATGTTCGAAACGCCCAGTATTAAACACACCTGTTAAGTCAAAAGTATTGGTGATGGTTTTATTGGTGGTCTGTTGCCATGCATAGCTTTGACGAATGTAGCCCGGATACAAACATGTCGCGCTTTTTGTGGCGCAGTAAGTTCCACCAAAATAATTATCAAAATCTTGGGACGCTTCGCGGTAACTTAAAGCCCAATGAAAGTTCCAATTCGTCGCATATTGATATTTCAAATCAGTGCGAATCAAGTGTAATTCATCATCGATATAATCACCATCGTGCGCAAAACCTTGCTTAATTGATGGATACACACCACTTTTTGCCAAATCAAAATAAGATGGGCCGCGGTCTGGAATCCGATGCAATTTGTCGTAGGTATATTGAGTGGTCCAAGTGATTGTCTGGTCATCATTACGATAAGTCACACTAGGTGAGGCCATCACCTGCCGTTGCTGAATTCCGCGCCTAAAGCTGTCTGTTTCGCCATATTCACTGGTTAGGCGTACCGCCCAGTTTTGATTAATCGCATGATTTAAATCAATCGTTGTTCCGCGGTTGTTCCAAGAGCCGAGGTAGCCACCTACCGTACTTTTCGAATCGAAGTTGGCATATTTGCTGACCATATTGATCACACCACCTCCACCACTACGACCGTAGAGTACCGAAGCTGGGCCTTTTAAAATTTCAATTCGTTCAATATTGGCTGTACTACGACGAATTTGCCCGCTGTCACGGATACCGTCTCGATATATATCACTGGTGTCGGCGTTGAATCCTCTAAGCACAATCCCATCACCGCGTGTATCATAATTGGTGGTCACACCCGGTGTACCTTGTAACATCACACTTAAATCATTGGCACCATAAATCTTATACTTTTGCACATCAATGGTATCAATGGTCTGAGGTATATCTTTCTTATCTAGACCATTTCGTGTCACATTGGCTTGAGCATAATCCACATAGCTTTTGATCGGGTCAAGCTCGCTCATCGCTTCCAACGTCAGAGTTGGCATCACGGCAGTCGAATTTTTAACATCTTCATTTTGATTGGCAAAAGCGTATTGTGTTTGCACAATCATAAGACTAAGCAAGCTCAATCTGAAGGCTGCGGTTCCTGGTTGTTTAAAAAAACGTTTCTGAATCATCGACGCAATATCCAAAGTGGGGATACAAAGCGCAAATATTAATAAAAAACATTCCCATTTGCATTACTTTTTTTATACAATTTCTTAAATTTTACTTACAAACCAATCTCATATTATTTATTTGGTTTTATACCTAGAATTCGAATTTAAATCATTTACATATCATTTATTTGTTTAAATATATATTTAAAGTCTATCCATTCATTACAGATCTCGATTTATATATGTATACAAATACATCAAAAAATATATTTCAAATAAATCTTTTATTTTAATTAAATTAAAAAAAATAAAAAAAAGAAGCTTTTTGCAATTTTCTTTTCTTCTATTTTTATTATAAATATAAGCCTTAAAAACTTTATGACTTGATAATTAATTTAAAAGTTAAAACACGGTTAACGATTTAAGGAACCTATTTAGATGAATATTATTTTGATCGATCTAAGCCAGTCTCCCTCGAAAAACTTGGGATTAAAAACGATTGGTATTTCTCCTCAAGTAGGCGAATGGATTGAACTAGATCACGATAAGAGCTCCGCCATCTACGAAATTTTAACTATTGTGCATAAAGTAGATCGTACACCCGAAGTTTATGTACGCTATTTAGGCCACCTTCCCGAATTAATTCGCCAGCGTTTCTCTGTCGGTCAGAGCTTTAGTCTAGAAAGATGGGACAAATGCTTTAATTAAATCTAGAAAATCCAATGCGCATTAAACTGCGCATTGAGTTTAAAAATCTTCAAAGATACCATCAATAACGAGCATGCTAAATTGCAGACACTTTAGATACTTAAGTTATTTTTTCAGCGTATCTACACGATTATAAATATTATCGTTGCTTATCTTAACAATTTGAATTTGGTCATTATTTTAATAAAAAACTGATAGCATTCAGGTTAAACGAAAGAAGATGAAAAAAATTCAAAAAGATATTTAAAATCATTTTTCTCAGTTTATCTTATTGTAATTGGTCTTGTGGTTATTTGTATTTGATTTTATTATAAAATTAAAGGGAGATGATGCTTGGATTGTCCATCTGAGCTTAATCACTCTTTCGCACATTACATAACAATTACGCATAACATAGGAATAAACATTATGAGTTACCAACATATCTTAGTTCCCGTTGACGGCTCTGAAATTTCTTTAGCAGCTTTCGAACATGCTGCATCGCTCGCCAAAGCTTTTGGTAGCAAATTGACTGCAGTTAGCTTATTGGCTGAGGATCCGTTTAGCGGTGTCGATTTTTACTATGTATCCCCGATTATGAAAGACTACTTCATTGAAGCACAGGCAAAAGCACAAGAAACCTTGGCACATGTAAAGAGTACTGCGACTGTGCATGGTATTGAGGTCGAAACACAGATCGTAAAAGGTGAAGTGTCTGCTGAAGGTATCATTAAGGCTGCTGAAGATTTGAAGATTGATTTGATTGTGATGGGCTCACACGGTCGTAAAGGTGTTCAAAAGTTTTTCTTAGGTAGCTTTGCTCAAGATGTGCTAGGGAACACTGAACTTCCTGTTTTAATTGTAAAAAAATAGACTATATTTGGCTCTGCTCATCATTAATGTGTCAGAGCCGAATTTTTAACTCGAATTAATTAATTTTAATGCACTTCAATCAAACGATTGAATGCTGCGATTACCCGCTTTGCAAAGAATACGATAACATAGTAGCTTCTACAGCATTAGTATTTAAGGCGAGCGATCATGTCACTTCGTAAAGGCATATACCAGCATTATAAAGGTCAGCTTTACCAAGTTTTGCATGTTGCAAAACACAGCGAGACTGAAGAAGAATTGGTGATTTATCAGTGTTTATACGGAGATTACTCCATTTGGGCGCGCCCGCTCACCATGTTTATTGAAACCGTAGAACACGACAACGAAATCAAACCACGCTTTCAGTTTTTACATTGTGTAGACTAACGCTGGCTTATAAAATCGAAAGTCGATTAAAGTGTAAGTCAAATTCAATATACTTGTGAATGAAAGCTGCTTTATCGGTCGCACGTAATAAATTGTCATAGATAAATACAGGTACAGGATGGTATAAGGCCCCTGTACCATTCTCATAAAAAATTTTAAGATGGCGTGATATTGCATCGTATTGCCATGACTTAACACTCACCAGTTGCTGCATATAAGCTCCTTTTTCATACAAAAAGATCACTTTTTAGGCATCTTTTATTCTTTTGACATTACAAGAATCTGAATCGCGCACAAAGAGAATATTTGTAAAGTGAATGAGCTGTTAAATAAAATTTTGCTGACTAAAAGTCACATTTATTCAAAAAACCGATTGTATTGATAAAAACATACCGTTTCCCCTATCAATACATTTATCTTATTCTTCTCAACAAGTTAAATTATTTACTCCTTTGGAGCTGTTAGGCATGTTAGACCAAAATATCAAGACTCAACTTAAAACTTACCTAGAACGCTTAGAA
>NZ_JAKIVI010000005.1:0-226150 GCF_023614015.1 Acinetobacter sp. ACZLY 512 | reverse complement strand
TGAAACCTCTTCGCGCTGATGGTAGTGTGGCGTTAGCCATGTGAGAGTAAGTCATCGCCAGCTTTTAAATACGAAAGCCCCCTTAACATACGTTAAGGGGGCTTTTTTATGTTTAAAAATAAGTACCTGCCATACATGAATAGATAACGTGTGTGATCATTTTTTATTGTTTATGAGATAAACTAGCTTAAGTTCGTGTGTTAATCTGAATAACTTTTATTCGTTTTGTATAATTCATCATCTATTTTTTACAAATTAATTGTTTCTCAAACATTTTTTTTTGTAGGATAAAGTTAATTCCTATGCTATAACTTCAATATCGGCACATTTTTTGCTTAATGTAACTCGTTATTGGGATGTTGCTTTATGAAGTTATCAGTTGGATTGAAAGTTGCGAATTCTTTATCGCTTACCCCTCAATTACAACAGGCAATACGTCTACTGCAATTATCAAGTTTGGAACTCGAACAAGAAATCCAAATCCAGCTCGACAGTAATCCTTTATTGGAAAAAATAGAAGAAGAGAGCACTGCAGAAAGTCTTTCTCATGCTGAAAATCAAGAAAGTACCGATCTGACACAAAATCTTAATGCAGATCATTTACCTGACGATTTACCAGTAGATACCGATTGGGATGATATCTATACCCATCAGTCAACTGCACTAGCGTCACCTGAATATGAAGAGCGTGAGGATAATCGACAAGCCGAACATACTTTAAAAGAACATATTTTAGAGCAAGTTAATTTACTCCACTTTTCAACGATTGATCGCTTGATTGCCTATTGCATTGTAGATTGTTTGGATGAAAAGGGATTTCTCGATGCTGAAATTGATGAAGTGATTGAAGCGGCACAACATCTGCTGTCTGAAGCAGGTATGAGTGAAGAAATCGAAGCGGATGAAGTCGTTGTGGTGCTCAAACATATTCAGCGTCTCGATCCGGTGGGTGTCGGCGCTAAAAATCTTGCTGAATGTCTTAAAATTCAGTTGGATGTCTTGGATCCAAACACTCCATTACGTAATGAAGGATTATGTTTATTAAAATATTACGAACTTTTGGTCAGTAACGATTTAAACAAGCTTTTGAAATACACCGGCTTGTCTATGGTGCAAGTTAAAGCCGTGATTGAGTTTTTAAAAACCTTAAAACCTTATCCAGGTTTGAGTTTTGAGTCGCAAGAGTCTGACTATCAGATTCCGGATGTTGTGGTGTGTAAAAAAGATCAATCATGGCAAGTACAGTTGAATCCAGACATCATGCCTAAATTACGCATCAATTCATTTTATTCGAATATGATCCGTAGGGCAGATCAAAGCGACGATAATATTTATCTTCGTAATCAGATGCTCGAAGCTAAAAATTTTATTAAAAGCATTGATGAGCGTCATAAGACGCTGTTAAAAGTGGCGATGTGTATTGTGCAGCATCAGCGTAGCTTTTTTGAAATTGGTCCAGAGGGCATGAAACCTTTGGTTTTACGTGATGTAGCCGAAGAGGTTGAATTACATGAATCAACAGTTTCACGAGTGACGACCAATAAATATATGCTGACGCCACGTGGTTTGTTTGAATTGAAATATTTCTTTTCAAGTCATGTTGGTACCACATCTGGAGGCGAATGTTCATCAACTGCGATTCGTGCCAGAATTAAAAAAATGGTCGCTGCTGAAAATCCACGTAAGCCCTTGTCAGATAATGCGATTGCCAATTTACTCAAAGATGAGGGGATTGATGTGGCGCGTAGAACGGTGGCGAAATATCGTGAATCGTTACATATTGCATCATCGTCTGAGAGAAAAGTCTTGATCTGATCTAAAAAATCTGACTATCCTACTGGTTCATTGTTGCAAAACAATGAATCTTTTTTATTTAAGGAATGGTTGAAATGACTTATTGACGTGCTTCAAACTTTTATTGTCTTAAGTTCATTTTGCGAACATGAATATCCTGATAGAAGGTGAGGGATAAAATTATGCAGATAACAATTCGTGGACATCATTTAACTATCACACCTGCCATTGAAAACGATATTAAATCTAAATTTGGTCAAATGACAAAACATTTAGATCAAGTGAATAGCATGCAGGTGAAACTTTCAAAAGATCATCAAATCGATAAACGAACTCACAAAGGCAGTTCGAATCATATCGCTGAAGCGATAGTACGCTTACCTGGTATAGAGCTTTTTGCACAGGCCTCTGCCGACGATATGTATACCTCGATAAAAAAACTCTCAGAAAAATTAAAACGGCAATTGCAAAAGCATCGTAAAATACAATGCGCTTATCAGCAAGTTGTTGTTCCTGTTTGATTTTTTTAAATAGTAAGAGGCTGGTCTCCAGCCTCTTTTTTTATGAACAAAATGTAGTTTACTACTGAATTATCTTCATGATTTATAGTAGAATGACGGGTTTTTACACCCAAGGTTGTATAAGAGGTCTCGCAATGAATAATGAACAGCTTACACAAATTTTACAAGATGCATTTCCCGCGGCGGAAGTAGTAGTAAGTGGACAAGCTGGAAAATTTGACCTCCGTATCGTGGATGATCAATTTGAAGGAAAACGTACGGTTGCACGTCAGCAAGCGGTTTATGCGCCTTTGAACTCTTATATTGCCAGTGGTGAAGTTCACGCAGTCACAATTCGTGCGATGACCAAAGACGAATGGCGCAAAGCAAGTCTATTCGGAGCTTAATTCTACATGGATAAATTTCTTATTACGGGTGGAGTAAAGCTCGAAGGCGAAGTGCGTATTTCGGGTGCAAAAAATGCAGCATTACCTTTGTTGGCTGCCATGATTTTGGCCGAAACGCCAATTACCTTGCGTAATGTTCCAAATCTTAAAGATGTAAATACATTAGTAAAATTGATTGGTGGTCTTGGTATTACCATGGACTATGAAGGCGATACGGTTAAAGCGGATACCTCGACACTCAATAATCAATTTGCACCGTATGAGTTGGTTAAAACCATGCGTGCTTCTATTTTGGTTCTTGGCCCATTGTTGGCACGCTATGGCAAGGCGCAGGTATCGCTGCCAGGCGGCTGTGCAATTGGTTCGCGTCCGGTCGATCAGCATCTTAAAGCGCTTGAAGCATTAGGTGCGCAAATTGAAGTTGAAAATGGATACGTACATGCCACTGTGGATGGTCGTTTAAAGGGTGCCGATATCACCTTTGATATGGTCACGGTTGGTGGTACGGAAAATCTCTTGATGGCAGCAGTTTTAGCTGAAGGTGTCACCACGATTCGAAATGCTGCGCAAGAGCCAGAGATTACCGATTTGGCCCAAATGCTCATTAAGATGGGTGCAAAGATTGAAGGCTTAGACACCAGTACGCTGGTTGTGACGGGCGTTGAACATCTGCAAGGGTGTGAATATTCAGTCGTTGCCGATCGTATTGAAACGGGCTCTTACTTGGCCGCTGCTGCAATTACAGGTGGACGTGTCAAAACCACACATACCGACCCAACCTTACTTGAATCTGTGCTAGAAAAGTTTGAAGAAATGGGTGCTGAAGTCACTCGTGGTGATGACTGGATCGAGTTGGATATGCTTGGGAAGCGTCCGAAAGCGGTCAGTTTTAGAACACTGCCACATCCTGAATTCCCAACAGATATGCAAGCGCAGCTGATGGCGGTCAATGTGATTGGTCGTGGATTTGCGACTATTTCTGAAACCATCTTTGAAAATCGCTTTATGCATGTCCCTGAATTGTCACGTATGGGTGCCAATATTCAGGTTGAAGGCAATGATGCGATTGTCACTGGCGTTGAAACACTTCAAGCGGCGCCTGTGATGGCAACTGATTTACGTGCATCATTTTCATTGGTTTTGGCTGCGCTAGTTGCGCAGGGTGAAACGCTGATTGATCGTATTTATCATATCGATCGCGGTTATGAAAATATTGAAGAGAAATTGCAAGGTTTAGGCGCGCAGATTAAGCGAGTAAGTTAATGAATGATATGAGAAACGATGATCCAAACTTTAACGTAATGGGAAATTTTGATCATGGTTTAACATTAGCGCTCAGTAAGGGCCGAATTTTAAAGGAAACATTGCCGTTGCTGGAAGCGGCTGGCATCAATTTACTTGAAGACCCAGACAAGTCGCGTAAGTTGATTTTTCCAACCACACATCAAAAAGTGCGTATTCTCATTTTACGTGCATCTGACGTACCGACTTATGTAGAAAACGGTGCTGCCGACTTTGGTGTGGCGGGTAAAGATGTGTTGATGGAGCATGGTGCTCAGCATGTGTATGAGTTGCTGGATCTTAAAATTGCCAATTGCCGTTTGATGACTGCTGGTAAAGTCGGGATTACACCACCTAAAGGCCGCCTTAAAATTGCGACTAAATATGTGAACTTAACACGTCAATACTATGCCAGCCTTGGTGAACAGGTCGATGTGATTAAGCTGTATGGTTCAATGGAATTGGCACCTTTGGTGGGATTGGGTGACTATATTGTCGATGTAGTTGATACAGGCAATACACTACGTGCAAACGGTTTGGAACCACTTGAAGAAATCATGCAGGTTTCTTCACGTTTAATTGTGAATAAAGCCAGCTTTAAGCGCAAGCAAGCGTTGCTTAATCCAATTCTGGCGCAAGTCGAACAGGCGGTTGCAGCACGTCAGGTCAAGTAAAAGTTTATCGTTTCAAACAACCGTCACCGATGTGGCGGTTTTTTTATCGAACACAAGAGCTATCGATCACCTAAAACCATGAGATGATTGGTCTTTAACATAAATTGTTTTGACAAGATCAATCAGAAAATCAAATCTTGCTGAGCCAGAATTTCAATCAAACATTACTCCAATTCTGGGGTTTTGAGTTTCCACAAAAGCACTGAAAAAGAGTACACTAGAAGTCTATTTTCACTAAAAACCGTGTAGGTAAATTGATGCGACGTTTATCGACTCAAGATCAAAACTTCAAACAAGTCTTTGCAGACTTGTTGGCGTTTGAAACTGTAAATGATCCTGAACTTTTAAAAACTGTAGACCAAATTATTGCTGATGTACGTCAGCATGGTGACGCACATGTTCTTAAGCTCACTCAACAGTTCGATCGACATCCAGCGCATCAATTTTCAGATTTGGAACTGACCCAAGAGCAACTTAAAGCAGCTTTTGAAGCACTGACCACCGATGTACGTGAAGCCCTTGAACTCGCCGCAGAGCGTATTCGTAGTTTTCACGAAGCGCAAAAGCAAGATGGCTGGAGCTATGTTGATGCGTTGGGTAATACCCTAGGTCAGAAGGTAACGCCTTTAGATCGCGTGGGAATTTACGTTCCAGGTGGTTTGGCATCTTATCCATCTTCTGTCTTAATGAACGCGATACCTGCTCATGTTGCGGGCGTACCTGAAATTGTCATGGTCGTACCTGCACCGCAAGGTGAGCTAAACCCGCTGGTATTGGCAGCTGCTTATCTGGCAGGAGTAAATCGAGTATTTACGATCGGTGGCGCTCAGGCAGTGGCAGCATTGGCTTATGGTACTCAGACTGTACCTTGTGTAGATAAAATTACGGGTCCGGGAAATCGTTTCGTTGCAGCGGCCAAGCGTGCAGTGTTTGGTCAGGTCGGTATCGACATGATTGCAGGCCCATCTGAAATTTTGGTCTATGCCGAAGGACAGAACAATGCCAAATGGCTGGCGATGGATTTGTTATCACAAGCCGAACATGACACTGTGGCGCAGGCAATTTTAATTACCCCAGATGCTCAGCTACTTGATGATGTGGCACAAGCCATTGAAGAACATTTAGCCGCTTTACCAAAAGCCGATATTGCACGTACTTCAATTGCTAATCGTGGTGCTTTGGTGTTGGTAAAAGATCGTCTTGAAGCGATCGAATTGATCAATCAAGTTGCGCCTGAACACTTACAACTATGTGTAGATGATGCCGAGCAGATGAGTCAGGATATTCGCCACGCGGGTGCCATTTTTATGGGGCGCTTTACGCCTGAAGCCATTGGTGACTACTGTGCAGGTCCGAATCACGTATTACCCACTTCGGGAACAGCACGTTTTTCATCGCCACTAGGTGTTTACGATTTCCAAAAACGTTCGAGCCTCATCATGTGTTCAGAAGCGGGTGTAAAATCCCTCGCAAAGACAGCAGATATTCTGGCTCAACAGGAAAATCTGGATGCACATGCACGCTCAGCTCGCTACCGTTATCAGTAAGATTTAAGGTTGACCAAACTATCGATCGTTTTTAGGGGCTATGGCTTGGCCCCAACAAGAGAATAGCGCAATGAATATTAGCAACGAACAAATGCGATTTTGGAGCCCGGAAGTCCGTGAGCTGGAGCCGTATGTGCCTGGCGAGCAACCTAAACTTCAGAATCTCCTTAAACTAAATACCAATGAAAACCCGTATCCGCCTTCACCTAACGTCGTGGCGGCAATCGAAGCGGTTTTGCACAATCAGGCAGATGCCTTACGTTTGTATCCAGACCCAGATGCGCTACAGTTGAAGCAGGCCATCGCCGATCAGCAGCACCTAGATGTGAGTCAGGTGTTTGTCGGAAATGGCTCAGACGAAGTATTGGCGCATATTTTTAAAGCATTCTTTATTCAAAACGATGCAATTTTATATCCGGATATTACCTATAGTTTTTATCCGGTATACAGTCAGTTTTTTGGTGTCAAAACCAAGCAAATCCCTCTCAACGCGCATTTTGAAATTGATGTCGAGGACTATCAGCAACCAAACGGCGGGATTATTATTACCAATCCGAATGCGCCGACCAGTATTGCATTGTCACTCGATAAAATTGAGCAGGTGCTGAAAAATAATCCAGATCGTGTGGTGGTGATCGATGAGGCTTATGTTGATTTTGGAGCAGAATCGGCGGTTAGCCTGATTCAACGTTACGATAATTTGGTGGTGTGTCAAACCACTTCAAAATCTCGTTCACTGGCAGGGTTACGTGTTGGTTTTGCGTTGGCACAGGCACATCTGATTGCTGCACTGGAAGCAGTAAAAAATAGCTTTAACTCGTATCCGATTGATCGCTTTGCACTTGCTGCAGCAGTCGCATCGTTTCAAGATCAATCATATTTCGAAGCGCAGTGCGAGAAAGTCATTCAAAGCCGTGAGATTTTAGTGACGCAACTTGAGACACTCGGTTTTAAAGTTTTGCCATCAAAAGCCAACTTTATCTTTGTGACTCATCCAGCACATGATGCTGCAACACTGGCAACACAACTACGAGAACAAGGCATTATTGTTCGTTATTTTAACAAGCCACGTATCAATCAGTTTTTGCGTATTACGATTGGTACCGATGTGCAAAATCAGCGTTTGATCGACAGCTTAAGCCGTTTATTTCATTCTGCATAATTGTCTGTGTGGGACTGCCATGTATTGATCAGATTCAGCATGGCAGATACCTTATCTAAGCATTCTTGATACTCAGCTTCTGCATCTGATGCAATAGTGATACCGCCGCCTGCCCAGACAGAGAGCGTATCCTGATATTTTTGTATTGTGCGAATCAGGATATTCCAGCTGCCTGTACCATCCAAATTAAAATAACCAAGCGATCCGCAATATGCGCCGCGCGGTGCCTGCTCTAATTCTTCAATAATTTGCATGGCACGAATTTTGGGTGCACCTGTAATGGAGCCTCCTGGCAAAGCAGAACGAAGAACATCAAATGGGTTGGCATCTTTTTTTAATTGAGCCGTAATTTCACTCACCATGTGATGCACTTGATTAAAACTTTCAATTTCAAATAATTTAGTGGTTTTAACTGAACCAGTTTCGGCGTGAACGCTAAAATCATTACGGAGTAAATCTACAATCATGACATTTTCGGCCTGATCTTTGACTGAAGACTTTAGTTGTTGTTTCGATTTTTCATCTTGCTCAAGATCTTTATAGCGTGGCATGGTGCCTTTGATTGGACGCGTCTTCAAAGACCGATTTGCTTCAAACTCAATAAAAAGTTCGGGGGAACAACTGAGCAGTTCAAAATCATCTAGCTTTAAATATCCTGCATACGGTGCGTTGGTGAGCGTCCACAATTGATCTGCTTTTGACAGAAGCTCACCCTCACAACAGGTTTGAAACTCTTGGGTTAAATTAATCTGGTAACAATCGCCGGCCTTGATGTAATCTTGAATTTTATGAAAGGCGTGTAAATATTCGCTTTTTGACCAGCGTGGACGAAAAGAATGATGTAGGCGAAGTGGCTGAATGGAAGAAGCAAGTGTTTGACTGAGCTGATCAATCAGCCAGTTATAGTGTTGTTCAGGCTGTTCTGCATCGCTATAAAAATACCAGCCATCTGCATGCTGGCATAAATAGGTTCGATACAATCCAATATACAAGGCAGGTTGTACTGCATGTTTTACACATACAGCCTGAGAAGCTGCAATATCGTAACCGATAAACCCAATATAACCGCCTTGAAAGCCTAAATCAGATGAAGCTGAAGCAGTGGGATCAAACTGAATAAAATCGTTTAAATTTTTATAATCGTGATTTAAGTGATAGTTTGTGAACGCATCATGTTGATAAAAACGATATTCATCATGCTGGTAAATTGCATAAGCTTCAGGATGAAATGCAATGATAGGCGAATCGTGATTATTCAAAAAAACTAAACCAGTCGATGCATGAAGTTGTGTCAAAATATGCTGAATGGATGGCACTGGTAAAGGAAGTTTTTGAATATAGCGCACGGAAAAATCGCCCAAAAATGAACAGATAAGCAGAAACGCAATTTTACTACACAATTTAAATGCACATAAGCTGGCTTGCCACTTATCGGCAAAATGATAAAAATTACGCAACATTAGTTGCGCAAAATGTGAACTAGCGCTACTTTAAAGAGGCAAAATTCAGCTACTCAGGGATATGGAACATTCTTCTTGTAAGAATGAGAGTAGTCAGAAATAAAAATAAATGCTCTTGGGAGAGTTTGGAATGAAAATGTTGACGAAATTGGCGTTAGTCTCTTCAATGCTATTAAGTGCAAATGCCATGGCTATGCAGGCAATGGATGATGCATCTATGAGTGCGACCACTGGTCAGGATGGCTTAAATATTGGGATCAAGCTCGATAATGCCGGAATCAGTATTGATAAGCTATATTTACATGATAACGACGGTTTAAAAACTGACACTGGTATTACGGGTGCAACCGGAAAAGCGGGTGCGATTGCCATCAATGGCGTCACCGTTAAGCAAACTTCGAGTGATAATCTTCTAGATTTAAAAATTGATACCGATGGAAGTGCAAACGGGGCATTTTTGAATATTGCAGCCACAGTGGGTGCTGTCGATGTGGGGATTGGTTCAATTGGTGTCGCGAGTTCGAATGCATCTGTAAATACGACCACAGGCTTACGTGGTGTAACAGGTACACCAACCGAAATCTTAACCGGTTTAACGCTCTCTTTGGGTAAAGTGAGTGCCAATATTCAGTTGGGCGCGACGCCACAAGGCGCGATGATTGTACTGAACTCGACCCTACAAGGTGGTTTGACGATTTCCAAGTTGGGTTTAAAAGATGCACAAGGTGGTGGTCAGATTTATTTGGATAACATCTATGTACGTGGTGCCAATAACACTACAGGTGATTTAAATCTGAATGCCAGTATTGGCGTCACTACAAACGGGATTCAAATTAAAAACACCAGCGCTCAAAATATTAATACCTATGTGCAAGGTGTACATTTAGGTACTCAAACTGCCAGTTCCATTGGTGATCTTGAAATTGCAGGGCTGAATATGGGGAATTCGACTATTACCATTAGTGGTCACTAATACGTCATTAATTGCTGCAAAAAAACGCGTGATCGACACGCGTTTTTTTGTATGCGTTATTACAAAAAAATACGTATTTCGTCAAAAAAACCAAAAAAAAGCTGCAATTTCTTCAAAAAAAAGGTATCTTCAAAAGACAGGGAATGTAGAGTATTTGCTCTAAAAATACAATGAAAATCAGGCATTGCTGCCCCAAAAGTAGAACCAAAAGATTATGTTAGAGATTACCTTAGGGTCGGCATTGATCTATTACTTTGCAACCCAAGCCTTCGATATTAAAGATAAAGCTCCGGGGACAGTTCAATATACGGAAACACTTGATTCCAGAGAGCCATCCTTTACACGTATGCACCGTGAAGCAGTCGTGATCAAGCCCGCTGTGGAAGATCAGTTTCGCGGTATTGTGCGTCAGGCTTATGACTATAGTTGTGGATCGGCTGCACTGACCACATTATTGAATGGCTATGTTGGAACCCAACTGACCGAACAACAAACTATGAATGGGCTGCTCCGTTTTGGCGAATATCAGCGGATTATCGAGCGCAGAAGTTTTTCACTTCTCGATATGAAACGTTTTGTGACCGCTTTAGGTTTGGAAAGTGGCGGTTATCGAGGTGAGTTTTCAGATCTGGTCAATCAGGGACAGCCAGCAATCGTACCGATTTCCTATGCTGGTTTTAAACATTTTGTGGTGTACAAAGGTTATAAAGACGGCCGAGTCTATGTGGCAGATCCAGCACTAGGCAATATCAGTTTCGATGAAGTGCGCTTTAAAGAAGTCTGGGAAAATAACACTTTGTTTTTGATTCAAGTGCCCGAAGCCCAGCGTAAAACGCTATTGGCACTTCAAGACAGTGATTTACGACATGTCGAGGATGCCACAGTCAACCGTTATGCATTGATTGACATGCAGTATCCGACTTTTTATATGGAACGCATCGCAGACAAAGCATCTACGGTTAGAAGGGGTGTAGACAACAACAAGGATTCGATGACCTATGGAGAAAAGGTAAATACATTTATGCGGTTGTATTATAAGCGTAAATAGTTGGGTAAGAAAAAAAATAACGTGGTGGATAGAATGAAGAAGAGAACGCAAGGGATGAACAAAACGTTTTTGGCACTGAGTGTCAATGTGCTCATGATTGGGGGTGTCTATGCGGCAGATGATGTAGCCGCTGCCTCATCACAAGAAAAGTCTGCCGAGCAAGCGACAGCGACACAGTCTTCTGAAGCGCCAGCTCAGGGGAGCGTGTTTACCGAGTCGAATAGCACGGCTGCCGCTGAGGCAACAGCAAGTACGCCAGCACCTGCTGTTTCGTCAAATTCGGCGGCTGAGGCACTTCAAAAACAAGAAGGTGATGCCACACAGGAAAGTAATCTTCAAGAAGTTTTCACCTCCAACGAGCGCCAATATTCTCTGATCAAACGTGGTGAAATCTCAAGTTACTACGATATTGATTATACCTACTATCGCGATACACGCTTAGATTTGGCTATTGAAGACGGTACTGTTAATCAGCTTCGAGTTGAAGAAGATGCCAACCATACTTTAACCAATACTTTTACCCTGCAATATGGCCTGCGGGATAACTTAACCTTAACCACATCGATCCCGTTTGTGGCCAAAGCGGATAATTTAAAAGATACCACCACTGCCGGTTTAGGTGATATTGCATTTGGAGCGCGTTGGGAACCTTTCCCACTCCAGACAGGGCGTTTACCTCTTATTTTATTTGGTAATATTTCGACCAAAACGGGCGATAGTCCATACGAAATTAATCCTGTCACGGATTTATCGACCGGTAAGGGCTATTATTCGGCAGGTATTGGTGCAAGTACGCGTAAATATATCGATCCGGTTGTGCTGTTTGCTTCGGTTTCTGCCAACTACGGATTTAAGGAATCAGATCTTAATCAGCGCCGTGGTACACGTACGATCACCGAGTTTGATCCAGGCATTAGTGGTGGCTTCTCGCTAGGCTTTGCATATTCATTCAACTACGACGTGTCATTGACGATGTCGTATCAGCAAAGTTTCAATTTTAATTCTGAATTTACCTATAGTTCTGGTGAAACCTTCAAGCCAGCCGATCAAACATCCTCTATTTTTGCGATTGCTCTTGGTGTACGTGTCTCTCCTAAAACCATTATTAACGGAACCTTGGGCATTGGTCTGACTGAAGATGCACCGGATGTCTCGCTTGGAATCTCGTTCCCACTGGATATTGCTGGATTTGCCAAAAAAATTAGCTAAGGGGAGTAGTCGCTATGCGATATCTCAGATTACGCCCGTTAGCATCAGCAATTATTCTGACGGGTTGCTCCAATGTCACTTTTGCACAGCTTGGACAAAACCTTTCTGTGGATGTGCGTTCTCTTGCGCTGGGTAATGCGGTAACTGCCGATCCGCCAGGCATCAGCGCGATTCACTTTAACCCGGCAGCATTAACCCGTATTGAAGGCTTACAAACCGATGTACAGGGCTTAATTGCCAACTTTGATATTCAGCGTGAGTTTTCTGCACCGGCTGGATATAACGTTTTTGGTTATTCCGACGACCCATTGGTGTGTAACGATGGGCCAGAAGTCGCATCGAACTTGTGTACCGACTTTAAAGGTTCGGTTCGCGGCGATGTTGAATATGCCAGTATTTACGTGCCTATTTTGAAAAAAATGGTCGATTTGGGTGAAGGTGTTCCGCTTGCTGCACCTACTGCAGGGATCGCGTATAAGCCGCCCGGTTCTAAAATTACCTATGCCACAGCAGTCTATGCACCTTTGGTCGCAGGATTTGGTGCTGAAAATGGTAACCCAGGAAATTTTATGGGGCAGCAGGTTGCGCTAGAGCGTATTACCTACTTATCGCCTTCATTTGCATTTAAAGTCAATGATGAACTGTCCTTGGGGGCGTCGGTTGGAATGTCTTATCAAGCCATTTCATTGAAAACCGATTTACGCTTTCCAAACGAATTAATAGGGGTATTGCGTTTAGTTGATGAAGTGGTCTGTGCACCATTTAAAGACAATCAAGACTTTATCACCGATTTGCTTTTACTCGGGATTTGTAATGCTCAAGAGGGCATGAATCCGTTTAACCGCTTTGGACAGTTAAAGGTCACGGTCGAACAGGCGTTAAGCCCAAGCTACAACCTTGGCCTGCTTTGGGAACCGCGTGAAGATTTTAGCTTTGGTATGGTGTACCAAAGCTCGAGTAAAATGCGCCTCAAGGGTAAATATTTTATCGACAATGAACGTGCACCGCGCGAGTTGATTCGCGGTTTAAATTCCTCTGCGACGGGGAGTGTATTTGCACGTGTGCTTGGTTTTCCTTCCAGTATTCCGGCCACAGAGTCTGGTTTGGTGGCCATGGATTTTGAATATCCAGCCCACTTTCAGGCAGGGATTACCTATAAAATTATTCCCGATTTACAAATCAATTTCGATGTGGGGTGGACAGACTATAGCGCTTGGGACAAATTCCGATTTGAATTTGATCGGCAGGTTTCGGCGTTGCAAATTGCCAAGCTACTTTCAAGCGATATCTCCAATACCAGTCTGGCGCTGCCACTTAATTTTACCTCACCATGGAGCTGGGGAATTGGGGTTGAGTATTCTGCAACTGATCGCTTGAAACTGAGAGCGGGTTATGAGCCACGTTCTTCTGCCATTCCAGACGACAAACGTAATACCCTGATTCCGATCAATAATGCACAGTTATTCGGTCTGGGCATTGGTTATCGTTTTGATGCAGATACCGATGTCGATTTGTCTGTGGGCTTTTTACGCAGTAGAGACAATATTCCGGCAGGCAGCAGCTCCTTAGCCAACCAAACTGGCGTGAGTAATATTTTGCTCAATCCCTATGCAGGTTTAGATGTCAAAACCAATACAAAAGTAACCATTTTGGGGATTAACTACAGGACACGGTGGTAATGAAAAAAAACAGCATCAGACGTACTCGGCTGTGGTTTTGTATGTGTGCTGGATCACTTTTAGTTACTGGCATGAATCTTTATGCAGCTGAATTTTTTACCATTATTGGGCCTGATGGACGTCCTTTGGTGATTCAAAAGCAGACGTCTCAACGTTCAACAGGTCATTCTGCCGCTCCCAGCTCAAAAGCTCCCTCAAATCCAGTACAAAAGTCCTATCCAACTGCGCCAACTGATGTGTCTAGATTGACTCCCGCAGTATCAAGTACCCAAACCCAAACATCCACTGGATTTATCAGTTCAAAAAAAGCGACGAGTCAACAGGCTATACCGCTGGCTGAATCGACTTCAAAGCCTGTAATTAAAGCCACTCATACTGCTGCGGTACCATCGCAATCTCCTCCAAGTGACCAAATGGCTACAAAGAGTGCTGACCAATCGATGCCGAACGTATCGCAACCCACCGTGAAACGTTCAGATCAGATGGCAGTAACAGCTACAAAAAACACAGCGCCATTGCCTGCGGTGAAGACTGATACATCATCAAGCAAGCAGTCATCCTATATTTCCAGTATTGGCGGTGAAGAATACGTCAACAGTGAATATTTAGAAAATCGTGAATTTAACTTGGATGGAAAAAAACGTTTTTACATGATGCCACAAGGGGAGATTGACTCGAAAACGGGTGTTGTGCGTATGCAGCCAGTCGAGCGTGAAAAAGGGGTGAGTCGTTCTTTTTTGAATCAGGTGCTTAAACCGAGGGCAAGTGAAACTCCGACTGAGACACTCGCATTGTCTTCGACCTACTTTATTATGCCTAAGCAAGACGTAACTGAAAGTTTGGATACGACTTGTTTTGAAGGTAAAAAAATGAAGAAAGCCAAGGTATTCGACACGCAAAAAGAAGTTTCGGTCTGGCCAAGAAAACCGCTTGAAAATACCTTTGATTATGATGTGGTGCGCTTGTCTGAGCCATTAAAGCAAATGAAACTGACCTCATATGCATCGACTCAAACCAATCCCCAATTTTATTGGCCTTTTGTGGTGTTTCTCGATCAGAAAGGCTGTGTACTCGAAGGAGTGAGCGGCTATAAAAATCAAGAGTATCCTGCAACTGCACTTAAATATGCAGCATTAGAAGGCATCATTCGTTTACCCGAAAACGCGCATTATATTTTGATGACACCGTTGGCTTCCGCTCTGGACGTAGAAGACAAGTTACTGACCAATCAAGGACAAATCAAGTTAACGGCAATCCGTTAACCCAAAAGATGGGTACAACAATGAAAAAGAAAATTTTAATTTCGACCGCGCTGACTGCGCTTGTATCTGCACTGGTAGGTTGTGGTGGTGAAAGTGGCAATATTAATGAAGACACCAATAATGGCGTTACCACAAGCACCAGTTGTAAAACCACCGATGCTAACTGCCAAAGTTTCTATATGGTTTATCCAATTGCAGGTCTGAATTTCGATTGTAGCAGTGATAAGGTGAATCATTTCGTGACGGCGCAAAGTGGTAACGCATTTACAGGCGCATGTAAGCTTGGCGATACCGTTAATTTTTCGATCAAGGGTCAAACAGCAGACAAGCAGATTAATCTGGGCAGTCTAGACTTAAAAACCATTTCGCCTATCAATATTGGTCAGCAACCGCTTTCACTGCTTGATATGGCAACCGCAATGGTGGGTAAGGCACCTGCGACATTTGATTTATCGGATGATACCGTTAAGGTGGCCACTGCACTGGTACGTATTTTTCAGGCTTTAGGCGTGCAGCAAAACAGTAATATTGCCGGAGATATTCAGCCTGTTGCCATGACTGAAGATTTCAAAAATGGACTCTCTAAAATTACGCGTTCCTTGAGCGTGAGCGATTTTAAAGACGGCAGCTATGCAGCGGCACTGGTGGGATGGGTCGATGTCTCGACGGTGTCTGAGGCTCAGGCATTGAGTGTGGTCAAAAAAATGGCCAATATACAAAATGCAGGAATTTACAACGCAGAAATCTTTACCCCAAGCAGTTTGGTCGATCTGGCGATTTTAAAGTACACCAGTGGTTTCCGCGGCAGTTCATCTACAACCAATAAACAAATTATTGCCAATATGTACCTGATGACTGACCGACAAGGCTTAACCTCGGGCTATGGATTACAATGGCAGGGCGTACCTAAAAATACGGGTGATTTGGGTTATCTCACCTTAATTAGTCAGTTTGCACCAACCAAAATGACGGCACAAACACAAAGCACGTGGCTCAATCCACTGACCAAATCGCTGTCGTCAGCGCAACCGTTTCGTTTTAGTTTGAGTGCGAACAGTAGCGACGACTTAAAAATTTTCCAAGGCAAATTAATCGATAACTATTTGGTGGTGGCAACAGACGATTTGTATAAGCGTGCCATGAATACCACGACGGTAGACAGTTCGGTTTTTGGACGATGGACCAAAACTGCCGATAATGAAACCTTTAATGGGACGATTGATCTGGCCAAGATTAGTCCGATTACCTATCTCGACAGACGTGTATTTAAGTCGAGTAATAACATCAGCTCTGGACGTTATCTATTTCCACTCAATGCCACACTGATCTTTAAGTTTACAGATACCACTGTGGCAGATGTCAAACTCGGAATCGTGATCGATGAAAATGGCGATATCCGTACCGATATTGGAGCGAATGCCACTACAAATGATATGTCTGGAAATTGTGGAATTTTGACCAATGGCATGCAAGATAACTTCGGTGTGACGCAATATCGGATTGGAACAACAGGTGCAGCCAATTTCTCGGCAAGTGACAAGTCGATCACCATTCGTATGATTTTAAATGAAGCACGATTTGGTCTTTTAGAAGGGGTGCTGCTTGGTTTAAATCAAGGACTTGCAGTCAGTGGAGAAACATCATCAGTCCGACTTAGCTCTGGCGGTGTGAAAATCAACCTGAATAACTTATTAGACGAAAGCGCGAATTCTCGTGCACTGTCGATTACTGACTTTAACAACAACTCGGCAAACTGGGCCAATATTTATGCGGCTTATCAACGGGTTTACAACAATATTTCCAATGTTCAACCCGCACCGACAACTGCACAGATTGAACTGGCCAAGCGCACATCTGGTACACTAAGCATTGAGCTACCAAACTGTTATAGTGTAAAAAATAAATAATCAACAACATGAAAAAGGCCAGTATGACTGGCCTTTTTTTATTTTATCCTGTGTGATCCAGACGGGTGCCGATGGTCTCTAAATGTACCGGAAAGTGCTGTTGTTTACGGTCTTCAAAGTAGTGTCGAAGCGTACGCTCAACACTTGGAAACGCCAGTTCGCCCCATGGGATTTCGTGTTCTTCAAATAACCGCGATTCGATGCTTTCTTCACCGGCGCCGAATACGCCGTCTTTGAGCAGGGCTTTGAACAACACGTAGATCTGTCCGATACGTGGAATGTTATACATGCAGTATAAATGTTCAATGTCGATCTCGGCCTCGGCTTCTTCACGCGTTTCACGTGCAGCGCCTTCTTCCATGGTCTCAAACAACTCCATGTAGCCTGCGGGTAAAGTCCACAATCCGTAACGTGGTTCGATTGCCCGACGGCACAGCAAAACCTTATTGTCCCAAACTGCAAGTGCCCCGCAGATGAGTTTTGGATTTTCATAGTGAATATGGCCACAATTGCCACAAACACGGCGCAATTTATGATCACCTAGCGGGATCTGTTCTTCTGTTTTATGTCCACAAACGATACAAAAACTCATAACAATCATCGGGGCTAAAGATAGCTCAGCATAACTGAATTTTTATTGTTTCGCATCATTTGTATACGACCCCAAAAAAATTGAGCTATGATGGAAAAATAACAAGAATCGAGAGGCGCAAATGAGTGAACAAGGATTAACCCATCGGTTACAACAACGACTACGTTTTGCGCGACGTACTCAACCTGCAGAAGCTGCCGTATTAATTGCGATTACCGATGAAAAAGATCCGAAGGTGTTATTGACGCGGCGTTCTACCCGCTTAAAAAATCATGGCGGAGAAGTCTCTTTTCCGGGCGGAAAACGTGACCGTGGTGATACCAGTAATATCGTGGTGGCATTACGTGAAGCGCAAGAAGAAACGGCACTTAATCCCTTCGATGTCGAGTTGATGGGAGATCTGCCCATGCAGCGTGCCAAAAATGGCATGCTAGTGAAACCCATTGTCGGGCTGATTCCACCCGATGTGCATTTGATACCGCAGCCTACTGAAATCGATCGTATTTTTTTTGCTTCGCTTGAACAATTACTCAATGCGCCGCCAGAACCCCATCAGGTGAAATATATCAAGCAAACGTTGTACTTTCCGAGTATGCGTGTCGAAGATGAGGTGGTCTGGGGTTTAACGGCACGTATGTTGATTTCACTCTTTCAATATGGCCTTGGTTATCAAAAGGAGTGGCCATTCTTATTAAATTCGCCTCTATTTATTCGGCAAAAACTTGAAAAGAACAATAGAAAGGAGTAACTCAGATGATGTATAGCTTTCAAGGACATCACCCTAGAACCAAACACCATCCGTGGAAGGGGTGGATTGCAGGTAATGCGACCGTGATTGGTCAAGTCGAACTGGGTAATGAAGTCAGTATCTGGTTTGGAGCGGTCGTTCGTGCAGACAACTGTCTAATCCGGCTGGGCGATTTTACCAACGTACAAGAAAATGCCGTGTTGCATACCGATGCGGGAATTGAGCTGGTGGTCGGAGACTATGTGACCATCGGACATCAGGCCATGCTACATGGCTGCACCATTGGTGATAACAGCCTGATCGGTATTAACGCCGTGATTCTGAATCATGCCGTCATTGGCAAAAACTGCATTATTGGTGCCAATGCCCTGATTCCTGAGGGTAAAGTCATTCCCGATAATTCGGTGGTAATGGGGTCGCCGGGCAAAGTGGTTAAAACACTCGATGATCAGGGTGCGGCACAGCTTAAAATGAGTGCCATGCATTATGCCGAGTACTATAAAAAATATGTGCAGCTTGAACCTTATTTTTTTGATGAATATGAGTCGATTTGAATCTTGGATTCGTGCAAACCGATTACGTTGAATCACTCGCCTGACAGCGGGGAGTAGAGTATGATGTTCAGCGTTTTTGTTAATTATATAGCGTAAGGTTTGCATGAAAGTGCTTGCATTGGAAACAGCCAATGAACAATGTTCTGTGGCCTTGATCGATCAACATCAAGAGCTTTTTTTTCAACTTGATGATCGAGCCAAGGCTCAGACTCAAACAATTTTACCCATGATTGAAGCCGCCTTGCGCGATACGCAGACCGAGCTGCATGAACTCACAGCAATTGCATTTAGTCGAGGCCCAGGATCATTTAGTGGTGTACGGATCAATGCTGCTGTGACACAGGCATTGGCATGGGCCAATGACCTGCCGGTGATTGCAGTGTCTACTTTGCAGGCACTGGCGCAGGCCGCTTATCAAACCCATCAATTACAACAGGTGACTGCTGTTTTAGATGCACGTATGCAAGAAGTTTATTTGGCTAATTATGTACTCGATGATGCTGGCATCATGCAACTCGATGGCGAAGAACGTTTGCTGAACTATGCAGATGCTCAGGCAGCAGCTCAGTTTACCGTTGTTGGTTCAGGCGCGCATTTAATCGCGACCACAGAGACACAGGTGGCAGCAGTCCAGCCGAATGCACATCACATTGCATTACTTGCAAGACACTATGCACTCAATGAGCAATGGGTGTCGGCTGAACAGGCACTTCCCGTTTACTTGCGTGACAATGCGTGGAAAAAGATTGCCGAGCAAGGCAAAGCACAGTGATTGCATTATCTTTGTTTTTATTGTTTATTTTTAAAGGATATACCTGATGGTAAATCCAATGCGATTATATGCTGTGGCCGAAGTAAAAGATCAGGCAGAAGCGGTTCAACAGCTTCTTCAGACACGCGGTGTGGTCACTGAACTGATCGAGATTGAGCAATTAAATGCCCGTTTCTTAAGACAGCATCCCGAATTGGCCTTATGTGTCGATCATGCAGGGTTATGGCTTAGTGCCAATGGAATGAAAATGCAGCCCGACTGGATGGCTGAAATTCCTCGATTAAAACGTGCCAGCCTAAAATCTGAAATGATTGCACGAGCGTGTCAGTTGGGTGAGCAGCCGCATTTAATTGATGCCACTGCGGGCTTGGGACATGATGGTTTGCTCATGGCCAGTCTTGGTGCAGAGGTCACTTTGGTGGAGCGTCATCCTATACTTTTTACCTTGCTCGAATTTGCAAAACAACAGGCCGAACAGGATGCGTATTTAGCGCCTGTCATGGCACGTATGCACTTGATTTTTTCAGATGCTGCCGACTACTTGACGCAGCGAATTGAGCAGCAGGCGATCACTGATGTGGTGTATTTAGATCCGATGTTTCCGCAGCGTGACCAGCATCAGCAAGCAGCCAAGAAGCAGGCTCAGGTAAAAAAACAAATGCAGCTACTGCATCTGTTGTTACCTGAAGATGGGCAGATGGATTTAGGAGATCAACTGTTAGCCCTTGCACGGCAAATGGCAAAGCGTGTGGTGGTGAAACGTCCGAGACATGCTGTATTTTTAAATGATGAGACTCCTGACCATCAATGGCAGGGTGATGCCTGTCGTTTTGATGCTTATTTTCAGCTTTCTCTGTGAGTAAGTGTGATCATTGCTTCAATATTTGCCAAAACTTTGCTATATAGTGAACATGCGTCACCAAGAAAATTGCACTTCGGATTCAACTCATAAAGTGCTTACCAAACTCACGGCCTCCCGAACAATTCTATGATCGACCTCAAACCGTCCATTAACTTTTGGCATGATTTTAAAAGCAACCAAACCGCGGGTTTATGGTTATTTTTGGGGTCGAGACGTTCGCTTCAGGTCATCCATCCCTCGATTTTTCAGCTTTTGGTTTGGGGTGTGTTGGGGGGTGCTGCCAATACGCTCTTTAGCTGGTTGGTGGCAGGCGATGGAGGCGCATTTAATTCTCAAGGATTGGTCAGTTACGCGTTATGGCCATTTCTGGCACTGATTGTCGGGATTTTCCTTTCTCAGCGAACCAACAATGCCCGTCTGATGCTGGTACCTGCAATTTTGTGGCTGGTACTGGACACCAATATTGCGCTTTTACAAAGTTTGATCCAGTATCTGGGCCAGCTCGACTATTTGCCTTATTCATTGTATGACTATTTGCCGAGCATCTTTATGGTGCTGTTTGTATGGCAAAGTCTGGCGGTGGTATGGGTATTTGCCCGTGAATTAAAATGGCCATGGTGGGAGCGTGCACTCATTATGATTGCAACGCTGGTGACTCTGGTGGTGTGGCAGGGATCGGTGCGTAGTCAGCCGATCTGGAAAGTAGAAGATGTTCCTCCTAGCTTTGCCGAAGATGCCTTTTATGCACAGAGTCGCCTACTCAATAAAGCCCTTGAGCAAATTCAGTATGGTGAGTTTGCGCAAAGTCACTGGTACTTTTTAGGGGTGGCAGGTGCCAGTTATCAGGATGTCTTTAAATCTGAAATTATGCGCATTAAAGAGCAATTCGATACGCGTTTTGGCACCATTGGCCGCTCGATGATGCTGGTCAATAATCCAGATACCCGAACCCAGATTCCGTTGGCATCGAAAACCAGTATCGCGATGGCGTTAAACCGGATTGGTCAACAAATGAACCGTGAAAGTGATGTGCTATTTTTGTACATGACCTCGCATGGCGCGCCAGATCAGTTTGAAATTGAAAATGCACCGCTAGATTTAGGGCAAGTCGATCCAAAATGGCTACGTGAAGCCCTCGACAAGTCCGGTATTCGCTGGCGTGTCATTGTGGTGTCTTCGTGTTTCTCGGGCAGCTTTATCCCCGCATTACAATCACCAGATACACTGATCATTACGGCATCGGCTGCCGACCGACAATCATTTGGTTGTACCAACGAAGCCGATTATACCTATTTTGGTCGGGCACTCTTTGATCAGGCCATGCGTGATCATCATTCAATGAAAGATGCATTCTTGCAAGCCAAGCAAACCGTCGCAAAATGGGAACAGGCACAAGGTTTTGAGCCTTCCGAGCCACAATGGATGATTGGTAAAAATATGGAATTGATGCTGCCTCAACTTGAACAACATTTATTCCCACAACAAACTGTGCCACAGGCCAGCGTAATTTCACATGAGGAAAAGACCCATGGAACTGCTGCAAAAAAACAAGTGTTATGACGGAGAACAACGAATTTATCAATTTGAGTCGACCCATTTAAACGGGACTGCTCGATTTGGGATTTTTTTGCCGCCTGCGGCACTTGAAGGCAACCGCTGTCCGGCGCTGTTTTATCTGGCTGGCCTCACCTGTACCGAAGAAACCTTTGCAATCAAAGCACATGCTCAGCGTCTGGCTGCACATCTTGATTTGGTTTTGATTATGCCAGATACCTCGCCGCGAGGTGAAGACGTGGCCAAAGGCGATCATTGGGATTTGGGGCAGGGAGCAGGTTTTTATGTCAATGCCACTGAGCAGCCTTGGCAAGCCCATTATCAAATGGAAAGTTTCATTGCCGAGGAGTTATATGCTTTGGTGCAACAAGAATTTCCAGTCGATCCAAGTCAGATCGGCATCATGGGCCATTCGATGGGCGGGCATGGGGCATTGACGCTAGCGTTTAAGTATCCTGAAAAATTCAAATCCGTTTCTGCATTTGCACCAATTTGTGCGCCTGTACAATGTCCGTGGGGCCAAAAAGCATTTTCACATTATTTGGGGGCAGATCAAGCCGTATGGCAAGATCACGATGCAAGTGTATTGGTTGAAAGCAAAGGTGCTTTGTTTAAAGATATTCTAATTGATCAGGGCATGGATGATCAGTTTTACGATCAGTTAAATCCAGATATATTTCAACGTGCATGTCAAATAGTGGGGCAGCCTCTCACCTTAAGAAAACATGCAGGTTATGATCACGGTTATTATTTTATTCAGAGCTTTGTTGAAGATCATTTGCAATTTCATGCCGTACAGCTTGAAGGATGAATGTATAAATTCAACCTATTGAAAGTGAAGCAGAAATGCTTCACTTTTTTGTTTTAAAGCGTATCCCATGTTGCATCAAACTCATGTTGTGCCATTCGGTTCAAGTGCTCAATCACCACACCTTCAAGGCGGCTATGATCGTCAAGATCACTTTCAATACGTGCCACAAGCGCTGTATGTGAAGGCGTTAAAATGACGGTTGCTGTCGGCATCATAATTCGAAATTCTGTTTCTGACTCTGCCACTTCAAATTTGTGTTTCCAATGATTGACTAGGCGTTTCGCAATACGTTTACCGTCTTGTGTATCAAGTGTTGTTTGTGTTTTCACTGTGCTGTCCTCAAGTATAGATCCTGACATTAGCAAATTTTACAGCGGGATAGTACCGGCCAAACGAGAATGCTGCGTTGCAATTTTGCAATCTCTTGCGCTGAAACTGTGTAGGATAAACAGGCAGTCTGTACTTGATTTTGTTATACTGTTGCTCTTGTTCTTCAGTTTGCCAGGTCGTATATGTCCAAGCCGTATTTGATTGCTCCTTCTATCTTGTCTGCCGATTTTGCCCGTTTAGGTGAAGATGTCGAACGTGTTTTGGCGGCGGGTGCAGATGTCGTTCATTTTGATGTGATGGATAATCATTATGTACCAAATCTGACCTTTGGTGCGGGTGTATGTAAGGCGCTTAAAAGTTATGGCATTCAGGCACCGATTGATGTGCATTTGATGGTATCGCCAGTCGATCGAATGATTGGGGATTTTATTGAAGCAGGTGCAGACATTATTACTTTCCATCCAGAAGCATCTGATCATATCGATCGCTCACTGCAACTGATTAAAGCAGGTGGTGCTAAAGCTGGGTTGGTATTTAACCCAGCAACGCCTTTGCATTATCTTGATTATGTAATGGATAAGGTCGATCAAATTTTACTCATGAGTGTCAACCCGGGGTTTGGCGGACAGAAATTCATTCCAATGACACTCGACAAATTACGTCAGGCACGCAAATTGATTGATGCCAGCGGTCGTGATATTCGCCTTGAAGTTGATGGTGGTGTTGGCCCAGCCAATATTCGAGAGATTGCTGAAGCAGGTGCGGATATGTTTGTTGCGGGTTCAGCCATTTTTGGAAAACCAGACTATAAAGCGGTTATTGATGAAATGCGATTAGAGCTGGCCAAAGTGGGCACTCAGTCTGTATAAGAGTAAACACTTTAATTTATACATGTCCTGTGGATAAGTTTGTTTATAACTATATGGATAACCGTGTTCATAAGTGTATGGATAAACTGGTGATAGAATAATCAAACATAAAACAATTGCTTATTTACGCATCGGTTTTGGTTTAAAAAGCACGCAATATGCGTGCTTTTTTTACGAGTGAACGTTTTGAATAACATTTTATTTTTGGGTTGAAATGTTGTTAAAGTGAGTGCTCAAACTTCTAGCAACACGCACAATCGTAAACTGAGCGATATAAATGAGGATTGAGCCTGTGCACGAATTTGGCTATGCTAGATAAGGGTGTGTAATAGCAAAGACATCACTATTTTTTTGGAGCACTGGGTTTGAACGTGCGTTTTCGTCGATATCGCTGGTTGGTGTGGCTCATGATGATCTTCATGAGTTGGAGCAGCTTTGCCATGGCATCGACAACGCTACAGCACGCATCACCTTCAAACCAAGACATGTCGCTGCAACATTTAAATCATTCGGCACATGATCATGGTGTCATGTCTGATTGTCATCAATCAGTGATGAAACATAGCCATGCCACACAGGCAACAGAAAAACCTGTCGCATCAGACTGTGCCAGTATCAATGATCATTCCAGTCAATCCTTTGCAGATTGCCAAAAATGTACACCATTACATTGTCAGATGATCAGTTGTGTCATGTTGGGCGAAATTCCCATAATCGCCTTGCCGACATCGTACACGCTGGTGTCGAGTACAGCCATAGACTATAGCTCAAATACTGAGAGTGGCTATCTCACAGATATTTTACGTCCTCCTAGAGCCTAATCTCGATTTAGATCTTTAACGTTACGCGTTTAATGTTTTTTAAATTTTGAGGTTAGTCATGAAATTAAAATTGCCAACCCTATGGTTTGCTGCAATGTATCTGGTGCTGTCCAGCGCGGCCAGTGCAGCGGTAAAAACCTATCATCTGACGATTGATCAACACAACATCAATCTCAATGGAAAATCAGTCAGTAAAATCACGGTAAATGGGCAGTTTCCAGCGCCGTTGCTGGAATTTAACGAAGGCGATGAGGCCGTCATCCATGTACACAACAACTTAAAGAAAGAACAAACCGCACTGCATTGGCATGGATTATTATTACCCGGCTTGATGGACGGCGTGCCGGGATTCAACGGATTTCAAGGGATTCGTCCGAATGGTGATTTCGTCTACCGTTTCCGTGTTCGTCAAAATGGCACCTATTGGTATCACGCTCACAGTAAGGGGCAAGAACAAGACGGACTCTATGGACCATTGATTATTTATCCAAAGCCAAGCCAGCATCAAGATGCAGCGCCTCCTGTGCAGCGTGACTATGTGGTAATGCTTTCAGATTCACATCCGACTCGTGGCGATCAGATTTTAAAAAATCTGAAGAAAGATGCAGAGTATTATCAAAACCGCCGTGAAACATGGTCGGATGTGTGGCAACAGGTGAAGCATGAAGGCGTGAAAGCCACGTGGCAAGATCGCAAAATGTGGAATCAGATGCGTATGCTGAAAACGGATTTGTCCGATGTGAGTGGTTATACTTTTCTGGTCAATGGCAAAGCACCAGACCAAAACTGGACCGGCCAATTTCTGCCAGGCGAACGTATTCGGTTGCGTTTTATCAATGCTGCAGCAATGTCATTTTTTGATGTACGGATTCCCAATTTAAAGATGACGGTCGTGGCTGCCGATGGTCAACCCGTTCAACCTGTATCGGTAGATGAATTTAGAATTGGTGCTGCCGAAACCTATGATGTCGTAGTACAACCTCAGCACGATGCCTATCAGATTCAGGCCGAATCGATTGACCGAACCGGATTTGCTTTAGCATCACTCATCAATAAAAATGCCACTCATCTTAAAGCTTTTCCTGCACCTGTGGCGCGGCCTCGCACTGTACTGACCATGCAAGACATGGGACACGCTCACATGAGTACACCTGCACAGGCACAAGACATGCATACCACTGAACATGATTCGATGCCGATGCAAGAAGATCATGCACACATGCAACACATGCCGATGGCCTCCATGGATCAGCAGCACGATTTACACATGCAGCATATGATGCAAAACGATGATACTCGTGTGCAGGGCTGGTCGAATGCCGCCACACCAAAGGGTATGAAAGCCCTCAGTTACGCCGATTTACGTGCTCGCACGCCACAGACAGATCTGCGTGCTCCAGATCGAGAAATTGAAATTCATTTAGGCGGTACGATGGAGCGTTATATCTGGACGATGAATGGACAAAAGTTTTCAGAGGCCAAGCCGCTTCAGGTCAAATATGGCGAGCGTGTTCGGCTGAAATTTATCAATGAGAGCATGATGGCGCATCCCATGCACTTACATGGCATGTTTGTACAACTTGAAAATGGTCAAGCACCTGAAAATCTTCCCAACAAGCACACCATTATTGTTCCTCCAGGGCAAACTGTGAGCGCACTTTTAACCGCAGATGAGGTGGGCGAGTGGGCCATTCACTGTCATTTGCTCTACCATATGTCGGCAGGCATGATGAATAAGCTGATTGTTGCGCATACCGATCAAAACTCAGATACAGCATCAAGTGCTTCATCTGTCGCGGAGCTTGTACCAACGCCATCACAAGGAGCTCATCATGCGCATCACTAAAATGACCTTGTGTATCTGCGCGGCGTTAGGCAGTACAGGAACGATTGCACAAACTTCAAATGAGCAGATGCATACCCATTCTCACGCTATCATGCCAATGCCAACGACCACTCTAAAAGATACACATCTTGCATATCAGGAGTCCGATGAAGCGCAACATCATCGCGATCAGCACGGCGGACAGTGGTATCAGGCCACACAAGTGGATACTCAGTGGATGGTAAATACCCACGGCAAAGGTGCAGTACAATCGGAACTGCGGAGTTGGTGGGGAACAGATGAAAACAAGCTGTATCTCAAGGCAGAACTTGAGAAAGAAGAATCTGAATCTGCTTCACGTAATATTTCTATGCGCTATAGCCGGATGATCTCTGATTTTTGGGATATTCAAACGGGCTTAAGGTATCGTGATGATGCATCGGAATTAGCAGATGAGACACTTGATGGCGTGATTGCACTACATGGACTGGCACCATACTTTTTTGAAACGGATCTCTCGCTGTTTATAGGCGCACATGGCTACACTGGCTTAAGCGTCGAAACCGAACGAGATGTGTTGCTGACGCAGAAGATTGTAATAAAACCGTATTTGAAAGCGGATATTGTGATCTCGGATCAATCGTCAGAAGCTGCTGAAACCGGTTTGAACGAGCTGAAAACCGGATTACAAACACGCTATGAAATTAACAAAAAAGTGATGCCATTCATTGATGTTGCATATCATTATAAGCAGCATCCCACAGCACTTTTTTCCGTTTCAGATCGAGCGTGGTGGTATGGTGCGGGCGTAACGTTTAAGTTTTAATGTAAGTTTTTTGAAATAAGCCGCTGATCAACGTATCAGCGGTCACCGATGTAATGCTCATGGTGCATAAATGAATTTAAAACAGCAGTATCAAACCAATCTGATTACCGATGCTTTGCTGCATTCGCTGCACACTCAATCACCATGTACTGTGATGTCTCAAGAATTATTGAATATTCCAGTCGATGACGATCTCAACCGTCAGTTTATGAGTTTTTATTATTTGCCTGAGCTCACCCCCGTGACTCAGCAGCAAATTAGAACGTGCTTGAATAATTTAGACCATGTGGGTTATGTCGAGCTTGATCAGCAAACCCATCACTTGGCAATTTATCATGATGGCCCCGTACAGCCTATTGAAGCGCATTTAAATCAAAATGGAATTCAATTGGTATTTCAGCAAACCCAGACCAATTATATCCCTGAGCCAATCGACTGGTCTTATATGCAGCGGCGTAATCAGATGATTAGCTGGTTGCTTAGTATTAATCTGGTGATGCTGATCGTGACGTTCCTCACCGGAGTGATTGCTTCTTCTACCGCGTTGATGGCGCTCGGGTTGATTCTACTGAGCGATGTGATGATCTATGCCATGATGCTCTTTGCGATTCAGGAAAAACAAGTCGGCTTATACAAACTCACCCGCGCAGGCGTGTATTTGCAATTGGGCTTAAGCCTGCTGTTGATGTTTGGTGTGGCCTTACAGATTGTGATGCGTCAATCCGCCATGTCGCAAATGGTGGTGCTCGTGGGGTTACTGGCGCTCCTTACCATGCTGGTGAATATGTGGTTATTGATACAGACCCACGCGGCCGAACTGGATTTAAACTGGAAAACATTACTGAGTTTTTATGAAGTGGTATTTAGTCTTGCGGTGGTGATTGCGGGTTTGCTGTGCCTTCAACTTAATTCGAACTGGCCGGATATTGTGATGACAGTGCTCATGGTGATGTTCTTGCTCAACCGTTCCCGCAAAGTGTTTCAGAAAAAAACCTCGTTTGTGATTCAGTAATTGATTTTGTTATGTACCAATAATGTGGGCTTTTGCTTTTTTAACGACCCATCCTATATTAAAGTATTTAAATTAAGGAGGAACGACCTCCCCCAGAGTGGGAAAATTATCAGGCCGACCTGATTATTCAATAAGGATGTAAGCATGGCTTGGTTGATTCTGATTCTTGCTGGTTTTTTTGAAGTGATATGGGCGTACTCGATGAAGCTCTCTGAAGGCTTTACCCGACTCGTGCCAAGCGTTGTAACGATCATTTTTATGCTGTTAAGCGTTATTTTACTCTCGATTTCAATGCGTACACTACCGCTTGGTACTGCCTATACCGTCTGGACAGGAATTGGTGCGATTGGCTCATTTGTATTGGGGATTTTTCTATTGCACGAGCCAGTGAGTGCCATGAGAATGCTCGCTGCTGTCTTAATTGTTTCGGGTTTGGTTCTTATGAAACTGTCTACACATTAAGCCCAATGAAGTAATTTAAACCGATTCAAGCTGGCAATTGACCATCCACTTTATCCCGAACTGATCGGTAAAGGCGCCATAAAGGGCACCCCAAAAGGTTTTCTGTAGTTGCGTCTCGATGTGTCCACCTGCCGAGAGTAAATTAAAAAGACGTCGTGCCTCGGTCTCATCGTGATCCAGATTAATCGAAATATAGTGATTATTGCCTTTGCTGAGTCCGCGCGAGTCTGCTGCACAGAATTGTTCATTGATATCAGATCCCATCAGCACGGTATAGGCATTGATGGGTAAAGAGACATGCAAAATCTGTTGACGTTGCAGATCGGAAAGCGACTGGGCGTCTTCGGCGGGGATATCCCCGTATCGAGTGAGTTGTGCAAAATGACCACCAAATACCGATTGATAAAAGATAAACGCGGCTTCGGTTTCACCAGCAAAGTTGAGATAGTGATTAAGCTGCATCGGTGTGATCCTAAACGATGATAATAATGTTTTTAATTTAGTCTCTTTTCAGCAAAAAACAGTATTTTTTATCGGAAAATACAAAAAAACTCCCGCTGAGGCGGGAGTCATCATCTATAGATTTTTAGTGTTTCAGAGCAGTTCAATGGCCACCGCGGTCGCTTCACCACCGCCAATACACAAGGCAGCAATACCTTTGCGTCCTCCGGTACGTTTCAGCGCATGAATCAGCGTCAGAATAATTCGTGAACCGGTAGAGCCTACAGGATGGCCGAGCGCACATGCACCACCGTGGATATTCACTTTTTCGGTGTCCAGTTTGAAATCATCAATCGCACACATGGTCACCATTGCAAAGGCTTCGTTAATTTCCCATAAATCGACTTCATCTGCTTGCCATCCAGCCTTGTCTAAAACTTTTGCAATCGCACCTACAGGGGCAATGGTAAACTCTGAAGGGTGCTGAGAGTTGGAAGCAGTCGCAACAATCTTGGCCAGTGGTTCAAGCCCGCGCTGCATAGCAAGCTCATGTGAGCATAAAACTAGAGCCGAAGCGCCATCTGAAATTGAGCTCGAATTGGCAGCGGTAATGGTGCCATCTTTTGCAAAAGCAGGCTTTAAACTCGGAATCTTATCAAGTTTGGCGTTCAGGGGTTGCTCGTCTTGTTCGACCACAACATCGCCTTTACGCGAAGTGACCGTGACAGGTACAATTTCATCCTTAAAATATCCAGCCTGAATAGCGGTTTGTGCACGTTGAAGCGAACGAATTGCGAAATCATCCATTTGTTGACGTGTGTAGTGACGCTGGCTGGCCATATCTTGAGCAAAAGAACCCATGAGCCGGCCAGTTTCGGCATCTTCCAAACCATCTAAAAACATATGATCTTTTACTTCGCCGTGCCCCATACGATAACCAGCGCGAGCTTTACTGAGTATGTAAGGTGCATTGCTCATTGATTCCATACCACCAGCTACTACAATTTGAGCGCTTCCCGCTTTGATCGCATCGGTGGCCTGCATCACGGCTTTCATGCCTGAACCACAAAGTTTGTTAATGGTCACAGCACCCGTTTGATCGGGTAAACCTGCTTGACGCATGGCTTGGCGCGCAGGCCCTTGTTTAAGACCAGCAGGGAGTACGCAGCCTAAAATGACTTCATCAACATCGTGAGGCGCTAAACCAGCACGGTGGATCGCTTCTTTAATGGTTACAGCACCCAACTCTGGCGCAGAAACTGAAGATAAAGCACCTTGAAAACCGCCCATAGCGGTACGTGCACCATTAACAATCACGACGTCTATCATGTTATTTACTCCAAGTTCGTTATTATGCGGTTGTATTTGATCGTGACAGCAGTATAGTCAAAATTTAAGCTGATACTGCTTGTGCAGACATCGGATAGCTAGACTGTCCAGTTCTCATGTTGGGCAATCGGCAAGGGTTTCGACACGAAAGTGCCCCATGCGGCTGATCACCAGACGTTTATGACTGACTTTTTGCGAACAATAAAAAAAGCTTCCATTTGATCCGATTGGCAAGCCACTTGCGGCCCGAAACATCAAATGGTTAGATTGCAAAGTGCCTTTCCAAGACAGCATGCCATAACGGGTATTCCAGTCTGTACTCGATAGCAGATCTTCATTGAGATCTCGCTGCCGGTTACGGTTTTGATCTAAAAATACAATAAAGCCCTTGCTCCAGTCATCGCTACAGGTTTGCTTGTCTATACTCGGGCAAAGCACAACGTTATGACGATACAGCACCGCATCGGACTTTGCTTTTTGTATGTGAATTGTGAGTGTTCTTGGGATATGGTTGGCTTCTTGAGTCGCCATAACATGCTGATAAGTCGGTACTCCGACACCAATTAAAATGCTTAAAACCGTGAGGGTAACGATAAATTCAATTAAACTAAAACCTAAAAAATTGTTATTCATAGTAAAGGAATGTCCATCATTTGTAGTTTTTTTCTTTTTTTAACAGTTGATTACCTTAAGCGTGTTGCAAAAATAAACGAATTGAAATATTTATTACCTAAGCGTTTTAATGCTGTTAAAATAAAGAAAGCGTGAAGAGTTGGTTATTCACAGAAATAAATTGAGTAAAAAGTTACCGAATTACAACGGAAATTGTAAGTAATTTTGTCAATAATTTACTTGATTAAAGTTATCAAGCACTTGGAAATCAGTTTAAGTGTTTGTATGATTCAACGTGAGTAGCTTAAAAATAAAACTGGGGTACAAAAATAGCTTATCTCAGGAAGCCAAATAAATTTTAGGCTGAGCTTGAACAACAAACAATTTGTTATCTCTGGAGGATATCCATGAAATTGAGTCGTATTGCACTTGCTACTATGCTTGTTGCTGCTCCACTAGCTGCTGCTAATGCTGGTGTTACAGTAACTCCATTATTACTTGGTTACACATTCCAAGACTCTCAACACAACAACGGCGGAAACAAAGGTGACCTAACGAATGGTCCTGAGCTTCAAGACGACTTGTTTGTTGGTGCAGCACTTGGTGTTGAATTAACTCCATGGTTAGGTTTCGAAGCTGAATATAACCAAGTTAAAGGTGATGTAGACGGTGCTCTAGCAGGTGCTGAATACAAACAACAACAAATCAACGGTAACTTCTACGTTACTTCTGATTTGATCACCAAAAACTATGACAGCAAAATCAAGCCATACGTATTACTAGGTGCTGGTCACTACAAGTATGATTTTGACGGTGTTCCACGCGGTGCGCGCGGTACAACTGAAGAAGGTACTTTGGGTAATGCAGGTGTTGGTGCGTTCTGGCGTTTGAACGATGCATTGTCTCTTCGTACTGAAGCGCGTGCAACTTACAACATCGATGAAGACTTCTGGAACTACACAGCACTTGCTGGTTTGAACGTTGTTCTTGGCGGTCACTTGAAGCCTGCTGCGCCTGTAGTAGAAGTTGCTCCAGTTGAGCCAACTCCAGTTCAACCTCAACCACAAGAGTTGACTGAAGATCTTAACATGGAACTTCGTGTATTCTTTGATACAAACAAATCAAACATCAAAGATCAATACAAGCCAGAAATCGCGAAAGTTGCTGAGAAATTGGTTGAATATCCAAATGCAACTGCTCGTATCGATGGTCACACAGACAACACTGGTCCACGTAAGTTGAACGAACGTTTGTCTTTGGCTCGTGCAAACTCTGTGAAGTCTTCACTTGTTAACGAATACAACATCGATCCAGCTCGTTTGACAACTCAAGGTTTTGCTTGGGATCAACCGATTGCTGACAACAGCACGAAAGAAGGCCGTGCGATGAACCGTCGTGTATTCGCTACGATCACTGGTAGCCGTACAGTAACTGTTCAGCCTGGTCAACAAGCTCAATAATCTGAGTTTGATCAAATAAAAAAGCAGCTCTTCGGAGCTGCTTTTTTTTGTCTGATTGAAATTAAATAATTCATAGTATTCACCTTAAAATTCGTTGTAATGCCCGTGTTTTAGCCATTGTTTGCTTTGTTTACGATCCCGGCGATGCTGTGTGCGCGGTTGTTCAGTTTCATGTAGGCCGCCTTTTTGAAGCAGTGGTGATAGTGCGACTTTATTTCTAGCCTGAATTTTAGATGCAGCTTTGAGTTTCATCATGCTTCCTATTGGAAATTAAAGATTTGTGTAAGTGACTAATACCTCGTACAAAGGATAAAAAACCCAGCGATTGCTGGGTTTCATTGACAGTGTGACGGATAATCGAGCTGTTGTCTACTCTGTTAAGTGACTAGCATTACAGATCTTTATCCGCTTTGACATTCATCTCTTGGTAAGTCACCAATTTAGTTTTGTATTTCCATTTGTAGCCTAACCAGATTGCCAAAAACAATGGGATACTAATATACGTTGAGAGTAATCCCATCCAGTCGATTTTGCCACCCAGAAGGGCTTGATAGTTTTGTCCTAAAATAATAATCGAACATAAAATAAAGGCAAACCACGGTGCAAATGGAAAAAATTTGGCTCGATAGGCTAAATCTTCAAGTTTATAACCTTGTGCAACATAGCCTTTACGGAAACGATAATGTGAAATCGCAATACCCAGCCAAACAATGAAGCCACACATGCCTGACATGTTGAGTAACCAGTTAAAGACTTCCTGTTGTCCAATAAATGTGGTTAGGAAACACAAAGCTGCAATGGCTGTAGTGGCATAAAGTGCATTCATTGGCACGCCACGACGGTCAAGTCGAGCAAACCATTTTGGCGCACGGCCTTCTTTGGCCATATCCCACAGCATGCGGGTAGAGGAGTACATACCCGAATTTCCAGCCGAAAGAATTGCAGTTAAAATCACTGCATTCATTAGACTTGCAGCAAAGGCAAATCCTGCTTTTTCATAGAGTAAGGTAAAAGGTGATAATGCAATATCTGAGCTATGCGCAGCTTGAAGCAGACGTGGATCGTCGTAGCTGACCAATGTGCCAATGATAAAAATACAGACCACATAAAACAGTAGAATTCGCCAGAAAATCTGTTTGATTGCAAGTGGAATAGTACGTTTTGGATCTTTAGATTCACCTGCCGCAACGCCGACCATCTCGGTTCCCTGAAATGAAAATCCAGCAATCATGGCCACACCAATCATCGCTTGCAAGCCGCCCACGAAAGGCGCGTCTTTGTATGTCCAGTTGCCAAAAGTGGCTATATTGGGTGTCAGCATGATTTTAATAATCATGGCCATCCCAATAATGATAAAGGCAATAATTGCGACCACTTTGACCATTGAAAACCAGAATTCACTTTCACCAAAACCCTTAACGGTCATGGCATTGATGGCAAAAATCACCACCAAGAAAATAGCACTCCAGTAAAATCCTGGAATGTCAGGGAACCAGAATTTCATAATCAACTGTACTGCCACCAGCTCAAAAGCTACGGTAATGGCCCAGTTATACCAGTAGTTCCAGCCCAGCGCGAAACCGAAGCCTTCTTCTACATAGCGGTTACCATAGGTAAAGAAAGCGCCTGAGGTTGGATTATGCGTTGCCAGTTCGCCTAGGCTGGTCATCAAAAAGTAAATCATGACGCCGATGAGCACGTAGGCCAGCAGGGCACCGCCAGGTCCCGCATTGGCAATAGTCGAGCCGGATGCAAGGAATAAACCTGTGCCAATTGAGCCACCAATGGCAATCATATTTAAATGACGAGCACCTAGCTTACGCTGGAGCTGATCAGGTTGAGTCGTTTCGCTCATGAAAATTCCTTACTTTCCTAAAGTTGCTTTGGCATAAAGCACCTTGAAGCCTTGTTGATCTGCTTTTATTTGACATTGGCCAAAGGCTTGTTCAATCAAAACGGGATAATTTAAAAAACGATTCGCCACGATCCACAATTCACCGTTTGCCTTCAAGTGTTTTTTGGCTGTTGTACACAGGCCTTCACTGGCGGCATAGTCGGTATGAATCCCTTGGTGAAAAGGTGGATTACTTACAATAGCATCCAAATCCGATGGTGCATCATGAATGCCCGTTACCGCACAAAGCTGTAACTGATCCGGATTGAGTCCATTTAGACGAAATGTCATCTCTGTAGAACATAGTGCGAATGCATCCACATCCATGGCGTAAATCTTGTTTTGCGGATTTAACTGCGCTAAAGATGCACTTAATACCCCTGCACCACATCCGAAGTCGGCAAGTTTACCCGATTTTATCTGTTCAAGATAAGGTAAAAGTACGGCTGTTCCGACATCAAGCTGACGCTGACTAAATACACCTGGTAATGCACAGACCGTGAGGCTATTTTGTGCAACTTCAACCGTATACTGTTGTACCCACTGTTCAAGAGGCTGCAATTGCTCGGTTTTGTCTATTTTAGTCTGCCAAAGCTGGCAATGTCGTGCACTGTCCAGTTTTATGGTCTTGCCATAATCGAGTAACTGTTTGGCAGCACGTTCTACCCCCCCTTTTTTTTCACCCACCAAAAAAATAGACTGGCCTTGAGTGAGGTGACTGACCACCACGTGCAAAATATAGCGCAGTAGTTCTTTAGATTTGGGAACAAAAATAATCACCTGATCGGGTGTAACCGAAGGAAAATGTACACCAAAACTGGTCACAATTGATTGCTGTTCAAAATATTGATGATCGGCAAAATTCCACGTCCAAACAGACGCTTGTGCGTGCTGATTCAGTTCATGGCATAAGCCATCGGCAGGCGGATTGATCAATAGCACCGTGCCAGAAAAATATTGATGCTGTCGAAGTACCACTTCACTGCGTGGATCCATCTTAATCTCTCATGAAGAACAAAGCCCAGTTCTCACTGGGCAAAATGTAAATACGATCTAAATTATTGTTTATGTTCAGGCAAAACAATATTTAGGATCAGTGCTGCAAGCCCACCAGTAGCCACGCCTGAACTAAAAATATTTTTAAACAATTCGGGTAAGTGTTCCAGAATTTGCGGTACTTGTGCAACACCTAAACCCAGTGCCAGTGAAATGGCAATAATCAGTAGGGCACGTCGATCTAAATGAATACCAGATAAAATATTAATACCTGATGCTGCCACCGCACCAAACATGACCATAACAGCTCCACCCAAAACCGCTTGCGGTACGGCTTGAATAATGCCCGCAACAGCAGGGAACAGTCCAAGTAAAATCAGCAGTACCGCAATCCAAATCCCAACATAGCGGCTGGCTACACCCGTGAGCTGAATCACGCCGTTGTTTTGTGCAAATACTGAGCTTGGAAAGGTATTAAACAGACCCGCCAGTAGCGAGTTGGCGCCATTAACCAGTACGCCACCTTTAATTCGTTGCATCCACTGTGGGCCATTGACCGCCTGATTTGAAATTTTACTGGTTGCGGTAATGTCACCGATGGCTTCAAGTGAAGTCACCAGATAAATAAACGCCATTGGAATAAACAGACTCCATGAAAAGCTTAGCCCAAAATGCATAGGCGTGGGAATCTGAACCAATGGTGTTTCATTTAAACCTGAAAAATTTAAATGACCCATAAAACCCGCAAGAATATATCCCACAATTAAAGCAATCAGGATGGCAGAACTCTTGATCCAGATCACCTGAATACGATTGAGAAGAATAATAATTGCCAACACTGTGCATGACATAATGAGGTTATCGCTGCTGGCAAAGGTCTGATCTTGCATGGCCTGATAACCACCGCCCATACTGATGAGGCCTTCTTTGATTAAGGTGAGTCCGATCAGTAACACCACAATACCAGTCACTAGCGGTGTAATCAGGGTTTTGATCCAAGGTAAAATACGCGACACACCCATTTCAATAAATGAGCCGGCAATCACCACACCAAAAATAGCAGCCATGACTTGATTGACAGGCGTACCGGCCGCCACCATAGCGCTACCAATCCCAATAATGGGGCCAATAAAGTTAAAACTGGTACCTTGCACGATCAAAAGACCAGCCCCTAAAGGGCCGACTTTTTTACATTGTAAAAATGTGGCAACGCCAGAAATTACCAATGACATCGACAAGATCATGTTGGTTTCTTCACGTGAAACCCCCAATGCCAGACAAATCAGCAAGCCTGGTGTCACAATCGGAACAATAATTGCGAGTAAATGTTGCAAAGCTGCCAAGAATGAGACAAACGGTGCAGGCCGATCATTCAAACTATACACAAGGTCGAGTTGATCGTTGTTTTTAAAGGGAAAATTGGAAGAATCAGACATGTAAAATCATCGGTCAGCTACGACAAGGTGGCGGTATTCTAATCGAGATGAGGGAAATAATAAAAGATAATAGACAAGAGGCGAAAAAAACGCGGCTATGTCAATAAACTGTCACTACTTTTATGTAGCATTTTTCTGTATAATTTGCCCTCAAGTTTTAGGCTTATCGAATTTTCATGTCAGATATCAAAAATCTCCGCAATATTGCAATTATTGCACACGTCGACCACGGGAAAACGACCCTTGTCGATAAACTTCTTCAACAATCAGGTGCACTTGGCGATCGCGCGGGTGAGATTGAGCGTGTCATGGACTCGAATGCGCTTGAGAGCGAGCGTGGTATTACCATTCTTGCAAAAAACACAGCAATCAAGTGGCTCGACAAACGTACCGACACCGAATACCGTATTAACATCGTAGACACCCCGGGACACGCCGACTTCGGTGGCGAAGTTGAACGTGTAATGTCGATGGTTGACTGCGTATTGTTGCTTGTTGACTCTCAAGAAGGCCCAATGCCACAAACGCGTTTCGTAACTCAAAAAGCGTTTGCACGTGGTTTGAAGCCAATCGTGATTATCAACAAAGTCGACAAGCCAAGCGCACGTTGTGACTGGGTGATCGATCAAGTATTTGACTTGTTTGATAACTTGGGTGCAACTGATGAGCAGTTGGACTTCCCAATTGTTTATGCATCTGGTCTTCGCGGTGTTGCAGGTCCTTCACCAGAAGAATTGGCTGAAGACATGACCCCGTTGTTTGAAACGATTGTAGACATCGTTGAACCACCAGCAGTTGATGTTGATGGTCCGTTCCAAATGCAAATTTCATCACTCGACTATAACAGCTTCGTAGGTGTAATTGGTGTTGGCCGTATTCAGCGCGGTTCAGTAAAAACCAACACACCTGTTACTGTGATTGATAAAGAAGGCAACACACGTAACGGTCGTATCTTAAAAATCATGGGTTACCATGGTCTTGAGCGTGTCGATGTAGATTCTGCATCTGCAGGTGACATCGTATGTATTACCGGTATTGATGCACTCAACATTTCAGACACCATTTGTGATCAGAAAAATGTTGAAGCGCTTCCACCATTGTCTGTTGATGAACCAACCGTATCGATGACTTTCCAAGTCAACAACTCACCGTTTGCTGGTAAAGAAGGTAAGTTCGTGACTTCACGTAACATTCGTGAACGTCTTGACCGCGAATTGATTCACAACGTTGCACTTCGTGTCGAAGACACAGACAGTCCAGACCGTTTCAAAGTATCTGGCCGTGGTGAACTTCACCTTTCAGTTTTAATTGAAAACATGCGTCGTGAAGGTTTCGAGTTGGGCGTATCGCGTCCACAAGTAATCATCAAAGAAATTGATGGCGAAAAACAAGAACCTTACGAAAACGTAACATTTGACGTAGAAGAACAGCATCAAGGCGCTGTGATGGAACAAATGGGCCATCGTAAAGGCGAAATGACCAATATGGAAGTTGACGGTAAAGGCCGTATCCGTATTGAAGCAACTGTTCCATCACGTGGTTTGATTGGTTTCCGTTCTGAATTCTTGACCATGACCTCTGGTACAGGAATCATGACGTCAAGCTTCTCTCATTATGGTCCTGTGAAACAAGGTACTGTTGCGAAGCGTCAAAACGGTGTATTGATTTCTATGGTTCAGGGAACTTGCTTGGGCTATGCATTGTTCAGCTTGCAAGACCGTGGTCGTTTGTTTGCTAAGCCACAGCTTGAAGTGTATGAAGGCATGATCGTGGGTATCAACTCACGTTCTGACGACATGGTGGTTAACCCAACCAAAGCGAAACAGTTAACCAACGTACGTGCGTCTGGTACAGATGATGCATTGACACTTACACCTGCAATTGAATACACGCTTGAACAAGCGCTTGAATTCATTGAAGATGACGAGCTAGTTGAAGTAACACCGAAGTCAATTCGTATCCGTAAGCGTTACTTGACTGAAAACGAACGTAAACGTAACCGCGCGTAATCGGCTCCGGCTCGATACAAGCAAGAAACTGCCAGCTCGTCTGGCAGTTTTTTTTATGTTTAAAACGCGGTGCTAAAAACGTTTTATGTAGTTGAAATGTGAAATAACTTTTGTTTTTGAAGTAAAAAACAGTAAATTAAAATCCATAACTGACATAAAAGCTGCATTCATTTTAAGAATGTCATTAAAAAACAACGCAGCATTAAAGTGCTGTCTGGAGATTTTTCATGAGTATTATTCAAGAATTTAAAGAATTTGCTGTTAAGGGCAATATGATTGATCTGGCCGTCGGGGTCATTATTGGTGGTGCATTTGGTAAGATTGTCGATTCTTTGGTAAAAGACGTGATAATGCCATTAATCACACTGATTACCGGAGGAGGCGTCGACTTCACCCAGAAGTTTATTGTACTCGGGAACAATCCTGAAAATCTGCAATCTTTAGATGCCTTGCAAAAAGCGGGGGTGAACGTGCTCACCTATGGTAATTTTATTACCATTTTGATCAACTTCCTGATTTTGGCATGGGTTGTATTTTTAATGGTGAAACTCATCAACCGTATGCGCCGTAAACAAGAGGCTGCGCCTGCTGCACCAGCACCGACACCAGAAGATATTGCGTTACTGCGCGAAATTCGTGACGAGTTAAGAAAGCGTCCAGAAGCTTAAATTCAACATCCTGTTTGAAAAACGGCACAAACAGTGCCGTTTTTTATGTACCAATTTTATTTGGCATGAATTTTTCTTATGAATTTGAGAAAATAACGATTCGTGCACATCATTTGAAATCCAGAGGATATTTTGGCAGTGAACAGACTTTTTGCTTATGGCACCTTGTGCCCAAACCGAGAAAACGCACACATTATGGCCAATATAGATGGAGTCTGGCAAAAGGCTTATGTTCGCGGCGTGATTCATACCTTGGATTGGGGGCCAGATCAAGGCTTGCCTGCGATTGTTCTGGATTCGGGCGCACCTCAGGTAGCAGGTTTCTTGTTTAGCAGTGATGAGCTAGACCAGCATTGGGATAGGTTAGACGAATTTGAGGGCTTTCAATATGAGCGTGTTCAGGTCGAGATTCAATTGGAAACTGGAGAAAAACTGGAGGCATGGACCTATCAGATGAATCAAAACGCGCGTAAATCTGCACATTGACAGATTATAACAAGGCCACGATGACGGATATGTGCCACGTGGCCGAGTTGCAGTGTTTAACGAAAATCAGTTCTAAATTTGATTTCCAGCAAATGAAAACCAAACTGACTTTTTATTGGGCCATGCAAAATGCGTTCGGCGGCGCTAAATACCAGTTTGTCTATTACTGGAACTAACTGACCCTTTTTGACTTCGCCGAGCTCTCCGCCGCGTTTGGCCGAATTACAGGTCGAGTATTGCTTGGCAATGTGATGAAAGTCTGCACCTTGCTGAATTTTCTTTTTCAGTTGCTCTGCAAGATCTTTGTCCTTCACTAAAATATGTCGCACAATTGCTGTTTGCATGAATTAACCTCTCTTGCGTCGTTTCGGGGCAGTACTGTTTAGCTTTAACGGCTGACACTGGGGACAAAATACACTGGCACGTTGTCCAAGCTTTATGTTTTCTAATGTGGTCTCACAGTTCACACACATTTCGCCTGCACGGCCATAGGCCAGCAGCGTTTGCTGAAAATAACCGTTTTCACCCATGGCATTGGTGTAGTCACGTAGTGTAGAGCCACCCAGTTGAATCGCATGACTCAAAATACGTTTAATTTCAACCACCAAGCCAGCGATTTGCTCACTCAATAAGGTATTGGCTGGCTGTGCCGGATGAATGCCCTGATTAAACAGGCTTTCGGTTGCATAGATATTGCCTACACCCACCACCACATGATTATCCATGATTGCAATTTTTATGCCGACTTGTTTGGTGCGAAGCTTTTCATATAAATAGTCTGCGTTAAAAGCATCGCTGAGCGGCTCTGGCCCAAGGGTATCAATCAGCTTTTTCTGATGCTCATCATTGAGCCACAAAATACAGCCAAAACGCCGTGGATCGTGATAACGCAACTCGGTGCCATCATCGAAAGTTAAAATCAGGTGATCGTGTTTGCGCAGTTCATCTTGAGCCGTACACAGCCGAAAACTGCCTGACATCCCTAAGTGCCAGAGCATCTGATCGGTTTCAAACTCAGCCAAGATATATTTCGAACGACGCTTGAGCGCACGAAGTTCTTGGCCCACCAAACGTGAAATATCGTCTGGAACTGCCCAGCGTAATCTGGAATCACGTACTGTCACAGACTGGACGCGATGATGTAGCAGGGGGAGTAAACTGGTTTTTGTCGTTTCGACTTCAGGTAATTCAGGCATTATCAGCTCAACTTATCAAACCGATGTTAATATGGGGACGATCCTGTCACTTGTAAAGGGCAGGACGCATGCTATGAGCCTGTTAAAGATAGGCTGATTTTTTATAGACGTCAAAATGTGGCGTATTTACATAAAGATCTGATCAGACATCGATAAAATCGTTTTTTATCGATATGATAGTCAGACATTCGTTGGGCTTTTAAAACTTTTCTTTTTGGGTAAAGATTTCAAGATAAGGATAAATGAATGCGTTTTTTACGATTCAATACGCTTTCTCACTGCATATTTTTAGCAACAGGTTTAGGGGCGACTGGCTCTGTTTGGGCACAAGATACCGCAGACAACCCGCTGACACTCCCAGTCATTCAGGTTGAAGCTACCCGTACTGGCACCACATATTTGCAAACACCCGCATCTATTTTTCGTGTCGATGCACCAGCGCAGCAGCAATCTGCACAAGTGAATCTCACCGAAGTGGTGAAAGGGATTCCAAGCCTGCAAATTAATAATCGTGAAAATTATGCACAAGATTTGCAGCTCTCAATGCGAGGCTTTGGTGCACGCTCAACTTTTGGTGTGCGCGGCATTCGTTTATATGTTGATGGTATTCCGGCCACTATGCCAGATGGTCAGGGTCAAACTTCCAATATCGACTTAAGCAGTTTGGATCACGTTGAAGTGCTCACTGGACCATTTTCATCTTTATATGGAAATTCTTCAGGTGGCACCATTTTAACCACCACCAAAGAAGGTCAGGGCAAAGATTCGATTGAGCTGGGATATTCTGGCGGCAGTCACGATAAAGGCCGTAGTGGCATTATTTTGCAAGGCGGTGCCAAAGCGCCGAACGAACCGAGTTATGTAATCAGTTCATCTTACTTCGACACAGACGGTTATCGTGACCACAGCGCAGCCCGAAAAGTATTGAACAACGCCAAACTGACTTGGAATCTAGATGATGGTTCAAAAATTAACTGGATTACCAATTATGTCAAAATCAATGCCGATGATCCGCAAGGCCTGACACGTGAGCAGTGGAAAGCCAATCCAAAACAGGTTAATGATGCCAATAATCTTTATGACGTGCGTAAAGAGATTGAGCAAACCCAAACCGGCCTCACGTGGACCAAACCCCTCAACGATCAAAATGAATTGTATATGATGGGATATCTGGGGAATCGTCAAGTCACACAATACCAGTCGATTCCTCAGTCTGCGCAAAACAACCCGCGACATGCTGGTGGTGTAATTGATTTTGACCGAAACTATTACGGTGCAGACCTTCGCTGGACCGGAAAAGAATTGCTTCCTCACACCACGCTGAGTGCGGGTGTGGCGCTGGATTTTATGGATGAAGATCGTAAAGGTTATGAAAACTATATCAAGGTCAATAATCAACCAAGCTACGGCGTAAAAGGAAAGTTACGCCGTGATGAAGACAATACGCTCTGGAATATCGACCCATATTTACAAGCCTCATGGCAGTTTTTACCGACTTGGCGCCTCGATACAGGGCTACGTTATAGCAACGTTCACTACAAATCAGATGATCAATATATTGTAGGTGTCAACGGCGATGACAGTGGCAAAACGGAATATTCGAAAGTATTGCCGTCTGCCGCCTTAAGCTGGCAAATTCAGCCTGAACTACTGGCTTATGTCAGTTATGCTAAAGGCTTTGAAACACCTACCTTTACCGAGATGGCGTATCGCCCGGATGGCTTGGGTGGATTTAACTTTGATTTAAATGCATCGACCAGCGATACCTATGAAGCAGGGCTAAAATCGCAAAACAGACTGGGTGATTTTACTTTGGCTGCATTTCAAACCAAAACCAAGGATGATATTGTCTCGGCAGGCAGTATCAACGGCCGTGCAACCTTTCGCAATGCCGATAAAACCTTACGTGAGGGGATTGAGCTGACGTGGAATAAAGCCCTCTGGCGTGATCTGGTGGCTACGGCCAGTTATGGTTATCTCGATGCGACCTTCGATGCCGATGTACCAGCACGTGGAAGCGTTGCTGCCATTACATCAGGCAATAAAATTCCGGGTATTGCAAAAAATCAGGGCTATCTGGGAATCACTTGGAAGCCTCAAACGGGCTTCTATGCAGGGCTCGATGCACAGTACAACGACAAAATTTATGTCGATGATAAAAATTCTGATACAGCACCAAGCTACACCGTTATGGCAGCCTATGCAGGTTACGTGTGGAATATGCAAGCATGGAAGGTCAATGTATTTGGACGAGTGGACAATTTACTTGACAAAGATTATGTCGGCTCTGTGATTGTAAACGATGGTAATGGGCGCTACTTTGAACCTGCCGACGGACGTAACTGGAGTGCGGGCATCCGCGTAGTCAAACAGTTCTAATCTGAGAGAGTAAGCACTAAAATGGCGAAGTTATTTGAAGCAATTCAGTTTGAAAGATTGAGTCTGAGCAACAAAATCGTGATTGCACCGATGTGTCAGTACTCTGCAACCGATCAGGGTGAAGTGACCTATTGGCACGAGCAGCAATGGGCAAACTATGCGCTATCGGGCGCCGGTTTATGCATTATCGAAGCCACGGCGGTACAGCCCGAAGGACGAATCAGTTATGCCGATCTGGGGCTTTGGAATGATGAGCAGCGTGATCAGATCAAAACTTTACTGAGCAAAGTCAAACAACTTTCGCCGATGCCGTTTGCCATTCAGTTGGCGCATGCTGGCCGTAAAGCCTCGACAGACAAGCCTTGGCAAGGGCGTGGTCAAATCCCTGAAAACGATCCGCACGGCTGGCAAACGGTTGCACCGAGCAGTATTGGTTTTGGTGAGCACGATGCGCCGCCTCAAGCTCTTTCACTCGAGCAAATCCAGCAAATCAAAGACGATTTTGTGGCTGCTGCACATCGTGCGGTGGAAGCGGGATTTGATTTGATTGAGTTGCATGCAGCACATGGGTATCTGTTGCACCAGTTTATGTCGCCATTGTCTAATTTACGAGATGATGAATACGGCGGTTCATCTGAAAACCGTATCCGTCTGACACTCGAGGTGCTTCAGGCCGTCAAGGCGGTGGTACCTGAAGGATATCCGGTGGGTGTGCGCATTTCCGCAACCGACTGGATGTCTACCGAGAGCTGGGATATCGAATCCAGTGTCGGTTTGTCAGAGGCGCTTGAGCAATTAGGCGCAGCATATATTCATGTTTCGAGCGGTGGTTTACACCGTATGCAACAGATTAATGTAGGCACCAATTATCAGGTTCCTTTTGCAGCGCAAATTAAGCAAAAAGTTGCAATTCCAGTGATTGCGGTGGGCTTGATTACCGAGCCAGATCAGGCCGAAGCCATTTTACAAAATGCCGAAGCCGATGCCATAGCACTTGCCCGTGCCATTCAGTACGATCCACGCTGGCCATGGCATGCAGCGGCAGCCTTAGGTGCCGAGATTGAAATCTCACCACAGTATCTGCGTTGTCAGCCGCATGGTCTTAAGCAGCTTTTTAAACCGTTTCAACATTAATCATTTGAAAAGACGCAATTCAATTGCGTCTTTTTTTAGTTTTTAACGCAAGGAATCCCGTCGTGGTTGTTCAGGTCATTGTTCCGATTTTTCTGCTATTACTTGCAGGCTATATCAGCGTCTCCATTCGCCTGATTACGCCTGAGCAAATCAAGGCACTCAGTGCGTTTATTATCAAAATCGCCCTACCTGCATTTTTGTTATTTGCGCTATCGAACAAAACCTTAAACGACATCTGGCATCCGTCTTATTTTTTAGCCTATGGCGGTGGTTCCTTGGTAATTTTTGCCTTGGCTTTTTGTTTTTATCGTTACTTTTTTACTTATTCGCTCACCCCGACAGCAGTGATGGCCATGGGGGCTTCAATGTCAAATACCGGGTTTATTGGTACCGCTGTTTTGACCATGCTGATTGGTTCGCATGCTGCCATCTATATTTCGCTTACCCTGATTTTAGAAAATCTGTTGATTCTGGCTTTGGTATTGGCCTTGGCCGAAGCGGGGATGCAAGAAAAACAGGCAATTTTTCCATTGGTGATCAAAACGGCAAAAAGCCTACTCAAAAACCCAGTCATTATTGCAATTATTTTGGGAATGAGCTGTATTTTGCTCGATTTGAGACTTCCGGCACTTCTGAATCAATCATTGGAGTTACTTGGAAAAACGGCGTCGCCTCTGGCATTATTTGCAATTGGTGGCAGTTTGGTCGGCATGGGAATTAAAGCCTTAAACCTGCAAAGTGCACTTTTGGTCGGTATGAAAGTGCTACTCATGCCGCTGCTTATTTTTAGCTTGCTTAGTATTTTGCCTAATGTCAGTGAAGAAATGCTGCATGCCGGAACCATTTTGGCCGCTTTGCCCATGCCGATCGCCTTTGGTATATTCGGGCAAGCCTACGGACTCAATGAACGCGCGCTCACGCCGCTTATGCTCAGTACAGTTATTGGCTTTATAGGGGTGAGCATGCTGATTATCTTGTGGTGGTAGAATCACATTTGCCCGATACAATCGGGCAAAGTGACACACATTGTTAGCTTTTACTTTTTGCCGCTGGCGCTTTGGCTTTTTCGGCAATCAGTTTATTTACTGCTGCCAGAGATTCTTTAGCTTGAGGCACATTTTCTTGCGCCAGCGCGGTAAAGATTTTTTTGGCTTCATCTAGATTTTGCGGCACAATGTTGCCATTGGCCATCATATTGCCCACCGCCATCAAGGCCGGAACATAGCCTTTTTTGGCCAGTGTTTCGATGGTACTCAAGCCCGATTTAACGGTCGCTTCATTTTTGGTTTTAAAGCCCTGACTGATGTCGTAGATGGCTTTAAGGTGCATGGCACGGTAATTATTTTGCTTGATCAGCGGATTGAGTTTTTGCAAAGCAAGCTGATCTGACGCCGGTTTATTCTCTGCAAAGAGTAATACCGCCAGCTCCACCGTTGCTTCATCAAAGCCAGCATTCGATGCTTTTTCTAGATACTGGCGTGATTTCTGAGCGTCCTTCGCTACGCCCAAATCACCAATCGAATAAATCTGGGCCAGTCGATAAGTGGCAACTGAATAGCCCTTGTTCGATGCTTCTTCATAATAGCGTAAGGCTTTTTTCGGATCTTTGCTGGTCCCTTGGCCCAGTTCGGTCATAAAGCCTAAATTATAAATGGCCTGCGCATTACCAGTTTTGGCCAGACGGTCAATTTCCTGATAAGCCGCTGGATAATTTTTTTGATTATAAAGCTGTTCTGCTTTTTCAAACGGGGTGTTTTGTGCAGGATTACTGCCTTGGGCTTGCGGTGCGGTTGCTGCAAAACTCACTGTAGTCGATAGTGCCACAACAAGGGCAAGAAGCTGTTTTTTCATGTACCAAAATCCTAATGCTTACTCATATCATTCCGTTGATGAGTATTTGTGTTTTGTGATCTAGTTCATATTAAGTAATTTATGCCGAATGTAAATGGTTCAATCGAGACAATTTACAGGATTTTGCTACAAGGCGTATCGTTCTGGGGAGACCATGTAAAAAGCTCCCCAAAAATGGAGAGCTTATGAAGAAAAGCAGCGTGTATTAAGGTTTGATCATAGCCCGTTGAATGGCTTTCACCTCTTCGCGGCTTAAGTAACGGTAGAAGCTTGCGCCAAGAAATGCACCAATAAACCAGTTAAACGGCGCGAGATGTTGTAGCGCAGGCACCAGTGTAAATACTAAGCCAATCACGACAGCAGGAATCAGCGCACAAACTGCTTTTGGATTCACACCTTTTTTATACCAGTATTGTCCCGTGCTCTTGTCATTGAATAACTCATCGACCATTACCTGCTGTTTTTTTACAAAATAAAAATCTGCAATCAAGATACCAAAGAGCGGGCCAATAAATGCGGCCAGCACATCTAAGGTGTAATGAATCAGCTCGGGTGAGTTAAACAAATTCCATGGAGTAATGAGTACCGAGCCTAAGGCGGCAATCATCCCTGCACCACGAAAGCTCAGTTTTTGTGGGAAAATATTAGAAAAATCGAATCCGGCAGACACAAAGTTCGCCACAATATTAATGCCAATAGTGGCTGTAAGTACTGTAATCAGGCCCAATACCACGGCCACCGTGCTGTCAATCATGGCAACGGTTTCCAGCGGATCGGTCACCATTTTGCCAAATACGCTGTAGGTCGCCGAGACAGTAACCACGGTGATCAGAGAGAAGAAAATGAAGTTAAATGGCAAACCCCAGAAATTGCCTTTTTTCACTTGTTGCATGTTTTGGCCATAACGGGCGAAATCCCCAAAATTAAGAAGTGGCCCAGAAAAATAAGAAACCACCAATGCAATGGCTACAAATGTTTGGGTAATTTGCTGACCAGTCGTGAGATTTTTTTCGCTTAAACTAAATGAGATATTGCTCCAGCCTGCTTTATAGACCAGATACGCTGCCAAAATAAACATTACCACGTATACCAGCGGGCCTGCCCAGTCGATAAATACCCGAATGGCATTCATGCCTTTCCAAAATACTAAAGCCTGTAATACCCACATAAAGCCAAAACAGATCCAGCCAATGCTACTTAAGCCAGCAAAGCTATTCAGTGTGAGGGGTTGCAGACTTGGAAAAAATTTGAGCAAAATGAGCATGAGCGCATTCGATGCCAACCAAGTTTGAATACCGTACCAAGAAATGGCAATTAACCCTCGAATCAATGCCGGGATATTGGCACCATAGACCCCAAAGGCTTGTCGGGAAATGACGGCATACGGTACGCCTGACACTTGGCTTGGCTTAGCAACCAAATTGGCGCAGATCTGAACGATCACAATACCCACAATTAATGCCAGAAAAACCTGCCAGCTTGCCAGTCCGAGTGCAAACAGACTGGCTGCAACAATATAGCCACCCATACTGTGTACGTCGGCCATCCAGAATGAAAAAATGTTATACCACGACCAGTTTTGTTTAGCGGGTGCCAAATCTTCATTGGTCAATTTTGGACTGTAATTTGAATTGTCTGTCATAGTGCTACATCATGCGGATGAACTGTTCAGACCAGTCATGCAGGATTCACGCCAATTACATCATGTCATCATCAAAAAATAATGGAAGTGATGATTTTATTGAGGATGTCTTGTGTCTTTTAAAATTTACATGCGAGAATCGGGCAATATCTCGAGCAAAATGGAAGAGCATCGTGCGCAAAAATGAAGCAATAAATACACGCATTCAAGTGATTAATCCGAATACATGTGAAGAAATGACGCACTCTATAGGTCTCGCCGCTGAGCAAGTGGCCGCAGCTTCTACCCAGATTATTGCGCAAAATCCAAAAACAGGCGTGCCGTCCATTGAGGGGCACTACGATGAGGCGATTTCGGCCATTGGCGTACTCGATTTAATTCGAGAAGGGCGCGAGCAGGGGGTGCATGGGCACATTATTGCCTGTTTCGGTGATCCTGCATTACATGCTGCACGTGAGCTGGCAAAAGCTCCTGTAATTGGTATTGCCGAAGCGGCGTTTCATATGGCGACTTTGGTTTCGACGAAATTTTCGATTGTCACCACCTTGTCACGTACCCGAATTATTGCCGAGCATTTATTGCAACAATATGGCTTTGAAGGGCACTGTGCCAAAATTCGCTGTATCGATTTGCCAGTTCTCGCCCTAGAAAATGACAAGGAATATGCCTATATCAAACTGCTCGAAAGCTGTCAGCAGGCCAAAATGCAAGACGGAATTGGCGCCATTGTGCTGGGCTGTGGTGGTATGGCCGAAATGGCCGATCGTGTGAGTCAAGAAATTGGCATTCCGATTATCGATGGTGTGCGTTCTGCGGTGAAACTAATTGAAGGTTTACATGGTATGGGAATTCAGACCAGCAAATGGGGTGATTACGATTATCCATTATCGAAATAACCCCAAAACTGAGCAACCTGCTTATTTGGCCTGATCTAGCACGGTATTCAAACTTGCGGCATCCATCGCACCGGCAAGACGTTCGCCGTTTTTCAAAAACATTGTCGGTGTGCCCGAAATATTCAGCTTTTCACCCAAGGCCAGATTCTTCTGGATAGGCGTTGCGCACTGTGCAGAGGCGGTCGGTGCTTGATCGCGGATTAGGTAATCTTGCCATGCCTGATACGGATTTTTTGAGCACCAGATTTGAGCTGCAATCTTTTCGGCATTTGGATGCAAGCTTTTTAATGGATAGAGAAAGGTATAAATGGTCACATTGTCGATTTGACTCAGCTCTTTTTCAAGGCGTTTGCAGTATGGACAATCAGGATCGCTAAAAACATACAGCACCCGTTTGCCATTGCCTTTGACATGTTTGATGGCCTGATTTAAAGGCAAATCTGCCACGTTGATTTTATTGGCCTGCTGCATACGCTCTGCGGTGAGGTTGCGCTGATTTTTCGGATCAACCAAGTTACCGACCAAAAAGTACTGGGCATCGTCACTGGTATAAACAATTTGACCCTGCGTCAATACTTCGTAAATAGCTTTGACGGGCGTCGGGGTGACCGAGCTGACCGCAATATCTGGATAATTCTTTTTTAAATTTTGTTGTACCGTGTTTACATCGGCATGTGCCAAACCCATGCCCGCTAAACTTAAAACCAATGTATGAAGCCAAAGTTTCATAAAAATTCCAAACAAAAATGCTTTAAGCATAATGCCGAAATAATGGCGTAGTTTTGGTTACAAAATGTGATTAATGCAGCGCTAAGGTATAAAAAACAAAGACTCAAACACCGACGCCGGTATTTGAGCCCTTTATGCTTTGCTTTAGCTTTGTGGGCGTGCAACGTCACCACTTAAATGTGCAGGTAATTCATGTAGCTCAACTGCTGCTTGTTCTAATACTGTTGGCTTGGCCACCACCAGAGCGGTAAAGCCTGTGGCTGTGCCGATACTGTTGACCACCTCAACATCTGCATGCAGTTGCTGACCTGCGGCAGGTACATCACCTTGACCTGCCACCAAGTGTAACCAGCGCTTAGGTTTGGCTTTAAACCAGAGGCGGGCAACCACTTCCTGACCTAAATAACAGCCTTTGTCGTAGTCCACACCAAGGCGCTGATGCAAGCGTAACTCTTGCGGTTGAAACACATGCTCGGTGGCCTGAGAAATCCATGCTTGACCCGACTCAATGGCCGCAAGCTGCCAAGCGGCAACATCTGTCTCGGCATTTGAAAATACGGTCGTAGTGTCTTGAATGGTAGGGAAAACCGGGCCAAGTGTGTCCAGTTTCATTTTAGAAAATGCACCGTACTTTTTGATGTGCTTGGCAAATTCTTCACCCTGATCGTGTGTGGTGACCAAAATAAACTCTTCAGGGTTCAACTTGGTGATCCATAGACCGAAATGAATACGGCCTTTTAAATCGCAAATTCCGGTATAGCGGGTGGTGTTTTCGGCTAAGCGTTCGACATGCAATAACACTTGGCCTTGCAAAAATTTTTGTGCATCGACACCAATCAATGAAAATGCAGTAAAAGCGACATCGCTCATAAAACTTCTAACCTGAGTTCTATAAAAATATGCTAACTATTCTGCGCTATTTCATCAAAAAAATCAGCTTTTACAGATTGTTTGTGTCTCATCTGTTTCTAAATAAGAGCAGTTTTACACCCCAATTGACAGTTAAAAATGTGCTTGATATGGTGCGCAGCCAGTTTCCAGTAAAAGACACACCAGCTTTATGCGCTCAGGCTTTATTTATAATCCGCCCCAACATCCACTCGATATTATCTTTGAAGATCATGACCTGATTGTGGTGGATAAACCTGCGGGATTATTGTCGGTGATGGGCCGTCTGCCTGAGCATCAAGACAGTGCGTATTTACGTGTGCTGACGATGTATCCAGAGGCGAGAGTGACACATCGACTGGATATGGCCACCTCGGGCTTACTCATGTTTGCCAAGCATCGTGATGCAGAAGTGGCTATGAGCAAACTCTTTCAATTGCGCCGAATCAAAAAAGAATACACTGCGTTGGTACAAGGATGCCCCGACGCCCAAGGCTGTATCGAAGCACCACTCATCACCGATTGGCCAAACCGCCCCAAGCAGAAAATTGATTTTGAAACGGGTAAATCTGCCAAAACCCTATATGCGCGTCTGGAATATTGTGCTGCTACTCAGCAAAGCCGTATGCGGCTTGAACCCGTCACTGGGCGTTCGCATCAGCTCCGTGTGCATCTCATGCATATTGGTCATCCGATTCTGGGCGACAAACTGTACCATCCGCAACCGCAGAATTTTGCACTTGGTCGTATGGCACTACACGCCACACGTCTTAGTTTGATTCATCCGATCACAGGTTTAGCGCTCGAATTGAGTTCGACTGTGCCGTTTTAATTCTGGTATATGCTCTGGATACCATGACATAAAATTGAGTAATAAAACGTATCCGACGCTAAAATTGACATAAAAGTAAGCTAAGCTAAAAACAGACTTTTGCACCATCACAACAAGGATAAAAGAATGAGCCGAAATTACGAATTATTTCCAGACGACGACAATGGCAATGTGCTCTGGCAGATGGTTGAAGATGGCAATGACCTGAAAGAGCCACACGAGTTTGAATTTTCGATTGTATTTAAAGAGCAGGCCGATCTTGAAAAATGCGCAATACATTTGTTGCACCAAGAACAAAAAGTGTCTTTTTTTCAAGAAGATCAGCATATTGAAGGCTCAGATTTATGGGTGCTCAACATTCATGTCACCATGATTCCAGAATATGAAGATATTGAAGATCTAGAGCAGTGGTTTACGCGTATCGGGCAGGAATTTAACGGCGATTACGACGGCTGGGGCTGCATGAGCTACTTGTACGAATACGAAGAAGACGACGAACAGCTTCATAATTAAGCAGTCGGATGTTCATTCGTATTTCAAACCTATGCTTCTGTTTTATGCTGAGTCATAAGACTTTACCAGTATCATGTAGTAAAAGGAGATATTGGCACACTCAATGAAAACGCTTAAATATCTTCTTATACTTCTGGTGCTGGTTATTCTGGGGTATGTGGTTGCATCGCCGTATTGGGTGGTTTATCAAATCCAGAATGCTGTGCAAAAAAATGATGCACAGACGCTATCTCGCTATATCGATTTTCCGAGCGTTCAGACACATTTAAAAGAACGCATCCACATTCGTTTGGGTGATTTGCAAGATCAACAAAATGGCCCTGCAAATGCTTTAGGTGCCTTGGTGGCATCAAGCTTAATGGATCGATTGGTCGAAGTTGCGCTGACTCCCGAGGGTATGATGTTGCTGTTACAAGGCAAAGCACTGAAAGAACGCTTTGAGCGTTCGTACCTTGAGCAAAATTTGAATCAAGATATGCATTCTAACCCCGAATCGGATGCCCCCAAAGCGACCACTGCTGAAGAACAACCTGCTATGCGCTACTCGGGCCATTACGAAGCTTGGAATGCTTTTGAAGTCACGCTACAAACCCAGCAAGATAAAGAAGTCCAGTTTATATTGCACCGCTCGGGATGGTCTTGGAAACTGGTCGATATCAAAATTCCGTTTTAACAAGGCATCCAGATTTTTAAAAACAGCGCATTCACGGCATAATACAGCTTTTCGAGTTTTTTATGTCTTTACCGCATTGTCCCAAGTGTCAGTCAGAATATACCTATCAAGAGAATGACTTATTGATTTGCCCAGAATGTGCCTATGAGTGGAAAGAAGGGGAAAGTGCACCATCCGATGAAAATGAAACCATTAAAGATGCGCATGGAAATATTCTGGCAGATGGCGATCTCGTCACAGTAATGAAAGATCTAAAAATTAAAGGGTCATCATCTGTGGTCAAAGTGGGGACCAAAGTCAAAAATATTCGTTTGGTTGCAGGCTCGTCCGATGGCCATAATATCGATTGTAAAATTGAAGGTATTGGACAAATCAAGCTCAAATCCGAGTTTGTAAAAAAAGCATAATATTAAAAAGGGAGTATTTTTTACTCCCTTTTTTAGTGAGGATCTATGGCATTTTCAGATGTTTACCGCGTGGGGGCACATGCGGTGATTACCAATCGCACAGGTCAAGTGTTATTGCTCAAAGCCACTTATGGCGATTTTGCATGGGGCTTACCGGGTGGTGGGATCGACCCTGATGAAACCATTTTAGAAGGTTTAAAGCGCGAATGCCGTGAAGAACTTGGTGTCGAGATTGAGGTTGAAGCACTCACGGGTGTTTATTTGCATGCTGAAATTAACGCGCATGTAAGTATTTTTCGTTGTCATATAGATGCCGCGGCCGACATTATCTTGAGTCATGAGCATTCCGATTTTGCTTACCATGATCTTGAGCAATTGAGTGCTGTTCAGCGCCAGCGCGTAGAAGACTGTATTTACTTTAGTGGAGAGGTGATTTTTCGTAAATTTTAATCATAATGTTTGATGTCTGCTCTTAATAAAACCGACAAATCTTCGTAATAAAATGTATAAAAAACAATCTACCCAAGTTGCTTGAAGTGTCTTATATTGATTGAACAATAAATCAACAAGCAAAATTACAAATACGAGGCAAGGAGATATGGCGGGTTGGTATGAACTGAGTCAGGCAAATGATGGTCAATATCGTTTTGTGCTTAAAGCAGGCAATGGTGAAATTATTTTGACTAGCGAGCTTTATAAGGCTAAGGCATCGGCAGAAAATGGTATTGCATCGGTACAAAAAAATAGCCCAGATGATGCACGCTATGATCGCTTAACAGCAAAAAATGGTAAACCTTATTTCAATTTAAAAGCAGCCAATCATCAAATTATAGGCAGCAGCCAGTTTTATGCTTCTGAAGCTTCACGTGATAAAGGCATTGAATCGGTTAAAAATAATGGCACCAGTATAACAGTGAAAGATTTGACGCTGTGAAGGGATGTGAATGAATATAAGAAGTATTGTGCATGATGTTTGATTGATGCGTTTCAATACTTCTTTACTTAATTGGTAGGCTATAATTACCTAATAAGTATAATTTTTTGGAATTGATTTGAAGAGTTTGTTACTTGCTATTGTCCGATTTGGTTTTCTAGCTGTACTTCTGATTACTTTTTTTCGGATCAATCTAGCAGATGATTTAAACACTCGATTTCCTAAAGAAAATTGGATGGAAATTACAGGAACATTCGAACAAAATCATTCTAGATATGGAGCTGGTTTATTTATAAATGGTCAGATTACTTCATATGAAGACTATGGTTCTGATGTAAAACTAAAAATAATTTCTTCGCAACAATTTAAAACGTTAGCAGCAAAATTGCATAATGAGAAAATCATATTGTCGGGTAAGAGATTAGATAACAAGTTCTATCCTGTGAGAGTAGCCAATCAATGGAATCAAGAATACGATAGTGCCTCTACTGAAATTCTAAAAAAACAACTGTATCAGTCGCAAGTTTATGCTTCGAAGGAAGCGAAAATATGGAGTTATCTTGCAACTATTTGGGGAGCCATTTTATTCTTTCTTGAATTTTGTAAGAGGAAGAGGTCTGTTTCAAATAACTAAAGTTATTTAGATAAAAATATTTAAATACGATGTTTTAACTAGCGTAACTTGGTTTAGAAACTTATAGAACTTCTTGAGTCTAAAAATGTGACTCAGGTTGAGCTTGCGCGTTGTTTAAAGAAACCTCAATCTTATCTATCTAAAGTTGAAATTTTAGAAAGGCGTGTAAAAGAAATACGAAATATAATTTTATATAAGGTGAGTTTATATGGGACAGTTGAAAGAGTGTAAAGTAAGAAAAAGTACGGTAACTAAGCTGTCATTCAATGATCATGAACACTCACCCGATTCAGTTTTTAAATCATGGTTGAACTCTAATTTTCTTTTTATTGAAGAAAATCAAACAGTCAGAATTAAAGGACTTAGACCACCACAATTAGGTGGAATTTTTGCTGCACTTGGCTATGAAAGATCTGATGAAAGAAATGCAGCAACAATCGTTATGCCAACAGGTACAGGAAAAACTGAAACAATTCTATCGATTGTTGTAGCAGGAAAGTTTAAAAAAACTCTTGTTATTGTTCCATCTGATGCATTACGAGAGCAGACCAAAACTAAGTTTGTTGAACTTGGTTTATTAAGAGAGTTAGGTCTAGTTACGAATGATATTCTTAATCCAGTAGTCTCAACTATCAAACATGGGATTACTAACACGGAAGAATTATCCAAAATATTAAATGCTAATGTTTTAATAGCATCTGCGGCTTCATTATCAAAATTTTCAAAAGAATTTTTTGATAAGCTTACTAGTGAATGTACACATTTAATAGTTGACGAGGCTCATCATGTAACGGCTTCAACTTGGGCAAGGATTAAATCACAATTTAGAGATAAATCAGTCTTTCAATTTACAGCCACTCCATTCCGAAGTGATGGTTCAAGGGTAGAAGGAAAAATAATATTCAATTACCCTTTAAAACGGGCACAAGAGGAAGGATATTTCAAACCTATCATTTTTCATCCTGTACGAGAATTTGTTGAAGAAAAATCAGATGAGGCGATAGCTAAGCAAGCTATATTGTTATTAAGAGAAGATTTAGAAAATGGGTTAGATCACATAGTTATGGCTAGAGCTTCATCTATGAAGCGAGCTAAAGATATCTTCAGTATATATTCGAAAGAAACAGATCTTAAACCTGTATTAATAGATAGTAAAACTAAGAAGAAAGCAGAAGTTCTTAAAGCAATTAGAAATAGAGAACATAAGATCATCGTATGTGTAAATATGCTTGGAGAGGGATTCGATCTTCCTCAGTTGAAAATTTCAGCCATACATGATCCCCATAAAAGTATCAATGTAATGCTTCAATTTACGGGTAGATTTACAAGAACGACTAAGAATGTTGGTGATGCCAAGTTTATTGCAAATATTGCCAATCCTAGTGTCAATGAAAGTTTGGAAGAACTTTATAAAGAAGATTCAGACTGGAATACAGTAATTAGCAGTATTAGCTCTAGAAAAATTAAAAATGAAAAAGAGTATCAAGCATTTCGAGAGGAATTTTCTGAACCTAGTAAATTATTAGATTTGGGATTAACTCCGAGTATAAGTACGACTATTTATAAAATGAAGTTTGCTAAATGGAAGCCAGAGCGGTTTAGTGAGTTTGGGAATAAACAGTTTCAGATCGTAGATTCAGTAATTAATGACGAACAAGATACATTGATTTTTTCTGTTAAGTCTTATCTACCTGTAGGCTGGACAAGTTCTAAGGAGCTTTTTGATGAATCATGGGATTTATATATTGCTTTCTATGATAAGGATACAGATTTACTTTTTATCCATTCCTCTTCGAAAGATGGATTGGTTAAGAGATTAATGCAAATAATCGCGGAAGATGCTGTACAGGTCAAAGGTGAATATATATTTAGAGCGTTAGCTCATTTAAAAAGATTAAAGCTCCAAAACGTTGGTCTGAATAAAAAAAAGAAGGGGCTACGTTATTCCATGCATACGGGAACAGAAATTAATGATCAAATTCCTGACATAGAGGCAAATAGAGCAACTAAATCGAATATTTTTGGTAAAGGGTATGAAAATGGTCAGCTTGTAAGTATTGGCTGTTCATATAAAGGTAAAATTTGGGCAATGGATAGTGATTCTTTAGACCAATGGGTAGCATGGTGCAAAGGAGTGGGTACTAAAATACTAGACGATACTATTAATACAAATGATGTTATGAAAACAGCCATGCAAACTGAAGAGTTGGAGGAATTCCCAAATATTCAGGTGCTTGCTGTTGAATGGCCAATAGAGATTCTTCGAAAAAATGAATCGAAAATAATTGTTAAAACAACTAAATGGGAAGAGTCATTAATAAATTGTGAGCTAATTTTTAGTGATGAGCAGAATGTAGATATGAAAGAGCTTCAGTTCTGTTTAAGCACACAATATGGGCTTAGTAAAATCTCCATGAGGGTTAAAAGCCGTGGAGAAGTAGTCTTCCATTCAGAAGATAGTCTGGAGATTAAAATAGGCGAACAATTATATTCAATTGCTGAGTTCTTTGAGGAAAATCCTCCGACACTCTTTTTGAGAGATACTTCAATAATCGATGGTGGTTTTAGATATTACTCTAATGATAATTATGCTTACAAATATGACATTAATAATACAGAAGACTGGTGCTGGCAGGGTGTTGATATATCCGTCGAATCACAAACAGAAAGTAAGCTAAAGCATTCAATTCAATATTCTACGATTAACAAAGTTATGAATGACTATGATTTTGTTTTTGATGATGATGGAGCAGGTGAAATTGCTGATATCGTCGCAATAAAGAACATTGATGATAATAAACTAATCATAGACTTATTCCATTGTAAATATTGTTCTAAAAAAGATGGAGTAGCTAAACCAGGTGCGAGAATTGATGATGTATACCAAGTTGTAGGGCAAGCAGAAAAAAGTGTTAAGTGGTTTGCAGATAAAGAAAGATTAATTTTGCGTTTAATGGAAAGAGAACGAGATCGTTTGAGCCAAGGTAAAGCTTCTAGAATCGATAAAGGAAAGTTCGAGGACTTAATCAACTTAGCAAAAATTGCAAGGTATGCTGACTTTCAGCTAGGTATTGCTATTGTTCAACCTGCAATTTCCAAAAAGAAGATTTCTGATGATCAATTGACTGTGATTGGTGCTACGGCTGCATATATAGATGAAATTAGTGGTGTAAAGTTACGAGTAATAATTAACCAATAATATTTTTTAGCTCAATTATTTTATTATTAACGGATTGATTGGTGACCAAAAAAATTGTCACCAATCTAACTCAAAGGTATCTATAAAATTAGTGGCTATTCAATAATTGATTTAAAATCTATGTAAGTTATTATAAATTAAATAAAATTTTAATATTTGGTGTGTGATGCAATATTCAAAAGAGTTTTCTGCCAAAGAGTTTTTAAGAGATAGAAGACCAGAAGAGTTTTCTAGCTCTATTGTAGTTGAATCTGGAACATTGGATCGGATTCAGTTAGAGCATTATCTAGCTACACTTAATATACGTAGCCAAGAACTAGAATTTGAAACATTTGCAAAAAAAATATGTGAAAAGATTATTTGTCCAAATCTTTTGGAGCAAACAGGACCTGTTGCTGGTGGTGATGGAAAAACAGATACTCAAACATTTCCTGTATCATCACAGAACCAATTATTGTGGTATGAGGGGGTGAATGAGGGAGCTCACAAGGAGCGTTGGGCGTTTGCTGTAAGCACCCAAAAAGATTGGAAATCCAAGTGTAAAAAAGATGTTAAAAAAATTATCGAAACAGATAGAGGCTATTTAAAAATATTTTGTATAACCAATCAATCAATTAAAGCTGATCAAAGAAGCAAACTAGAAGATGAATTTAATAAGCAATATTCAATAGATATACGTATTTTGGATTTAAGTTGGATATTAGATCAAATTTATAAGAATCAGTTAGAGTTTCTAGCAATTGCTACACTAAGTATTCCTACATCTTATAAACGGGAAATTGAGTTAAGTGCTGATGATTATCAGAAACAAAAAGAATTAGATAGACTTAATAAGCTCATTAAAGAAACAGTGGATCCATCTAAGATTTCATTGGAGCAAGTAGATTATTTCCTAGAGGTAGCTATTTTGAGTAAGGAATTAGAATTAGCTATAATTAATACTCAGGGTCTATTTGATAGGGCTATACGAGTTGCCAAGAAGTTCGGCACATCGAATCAACAATTAGAAGCTTATTATCAGTATGCTTGGGCTGCTCATTGGTGGTTTGAAGATTATTCAATATTTGAGGATAACTTAGAACTAACCTTTGAAAGTCTCAATGGTAATACAAACTCAGAAAGTTGGGAAAAGCTAGTAAATTTATTAACAATTTACTATGGAAGATATAGTTACTCAGACGATATACAGCGTAATGTAGATATAGACAATATTTGTCAACATACCATCAGCGTATTGGATGAGATATCAAAAGATGAAAGTCGTCCAAGTAATTCATTGATGGCATCTATTCACTTAGATTTATTACAATTAATTTTTAAATTCCAAGATGATGAATATTGCAAAGAATTATTAATAAGAACTCTGAAAAATTGTCAATTAGGAAGTAATTTAATAGGTTTCCCTTTTGAGAAATTTTTTAATCTATTTAAACAGTTAGATATAATTTTTGATAAATATGAAGAATATGAAGAACTTTTAGATTATTTCACTGAGCAAGCAGGTTTAAGACTTAGTGAGGTCAAAACAGCGGAATTGCAACTTAACCGTGGTTTAAAGCGGTTAAAAGATAATAAGCCTTATCTAGCGATTAAATTTTTAGGTAAAGCTTTTGCAGGTTTAAATAAAAAAGAAACATATGATGAAATGGCTTATGCAAATTTATTATTATCTGAAGCATATTCAGAAGTTGGTCTTAAATGGGCAAGTAGAGGAAGTTTATTATTTTCAGCATCCCTTCTAGCGAATTATTTTCATAAAGAACAATTGATTTTACCCTCAGCTATAAAAGTGTATTGGCAACTTGCATGGAAAGAGTTGGAGTTGGGAAGGATTCCCCAATCCTTACATTGGGCAGAATTAGCCTTCTTAAGTTCAAATGCTATTGATGATAATTATATTAGTCAAGATAAAATAATCATTTTTGATGGTTGTATTGTACATTTATTATTAAATTGTTCATTGGAACAAATTAAAGAATTCGAATATTTACCTGATTTTCTAGATAAGCTTGATTTTTTCTCTTCATATGGAGTCTTAATCTACCTTTTAGGTTATGAAGATAAATTCAAAGAAGAGTTTGAAGTTTCAGATATTGATGATCATGAAAGTACTCTTATATTGATAAGAGATGCAGATATTGAGCATCCTACATCCAAAATTTTACCGACATTAGGAAAGTCCAATGTTTATACAACAAAAGTAGCAGGATGTGAGTTTAAAGTTCATTTCCCAAATCGCTCTCCTTATATTGAATTATCAGAATCTATTTTGACTACAATCGAAAACTTTTTTTCGACAAATCCAATTGAGAATATTCTTACAAAAATTAGCTCGTTAAGCATGAATATTATCGGGGACGATGATGAAAATTGCACCATAACACATCAGTTTAATAAATCTCCGAAAGGATGGGGTGTAGATATTTTCTGTTCTTCATTTCAATGGGAGTATTTAGATCAAAATAGGCAAAAGATATTTTTTGAATGGTCTGTCCAATTCATAATAGAATGTTTGGTTAAGGTCTATCATATTCCTGATATTGATAATTTTTTAGAATCATCTTTTAAAAATGACTTATCAATTACAAGATCAATTGCTTTTAGTACATGTTTTGGTGCGATTTATAATGTTATGGGAAGAGATGCTCATAAAAATTTCGTAGATTGCCTTAATGGTAATAAAGGAACTAGATTCGAACTAATTAGAAAATTACCATGGGATGAGAAAAATCCTAAAAATATACAAAATGAAGTTAAAAAAATCCAGATGGGAGATCATAAAAAAACTCCTGATTTTGGAAATTTAGAATCTATAAGTCATGATCAAATTGCTGTAACGACTTTGATTAAACCTGAATTATGGGATGAGGCAGCATGGCATGGTTTAGCTTTCATGTGTTTTGAAAATAAACCTCCTGTTATTCTTTTAATTTTTAAAAAAGAAGGGGGAGAGGATGTCTTCATGGACTTATATGAGAATTTAGGTCAGGTTGATAGCTTAGAAAGACTGAGATTCTCCATAATAAGAGGGGTGTCTAAAGAAGAACCTTATAATTATAGGGTTTTACTTGCGGAAAATATTATGGCTAATGATCAACATAAATTAATTACTATGTGTAGTCGTATTCATGAGATGACACCGCCTACAGATCGGAATTGGAGTAATTTTGAAAAGGAATATAAAAAGTATGGCTCATATAGTTTAAGTTTTGGTGCATTTTTTAATGGTCAATTTTACCCATATCCAGAGTTTGAAAAATATTTAATTAAGAAAAAGGAACTTGTAATTAAAAATGCTTGGGAAGTTGGTATTAATGATATTGAAAGAATAGTTTTAAGGCATGATGATGAGCCTTTAATTCCAGAAGAAGCTGAATATATTCCCTATTTTGAAAATTTTAATAAATAATACTATGTGTATGACACCTGTCATGTCGTTCCATGACAGGTGTTGTGTCGTTCAACGCATTCAGCCTTTACCAGCTCAACGCACCACCTGTTTGGTAATCTGTTACACGCGTTTCAAAGAAGTTCTTCTCTTTACGCAAGTCCATCATCTCAGACATCCACTGGAACGGGTTGTTCACGCCAGGGTATTGCTCTGGTAAGCCAAGCTGTGCCAAACGACGGTTACAGATAAACTTCAAATACTCTTCCATCATGGCCGCATTCATGCCCAATACACCGCGTGGCATCGTGTCACGAGCGTATTCGATTTCAAGCAAAGTACCTTCCACGATCATCTGAATCACTTCTTGTTGGAATTCGGCAGTCCATAAACTTGGGTTTTCAATCTTGATCTGGTTGATCATGTCGATACCGAAGTTTACGTGCATCGATTCATCACGCAAAATGTACTGGAACTGTTCAGATACACCGTTCATCTTGTTACGGCGGCCCATACTCAAAATTTGGGTAAAGCCACAGTAGAAGAAAATCCCTTCAAGAACACAGTAAAACGCAATCAGGTTACGCAGTAACTGCTGATCGGTTTCAGGTGTACCTGTTTGGAAAGTAGGATCGCTAAGCGATTGTGTATACTTAAGGCCCCATGCCGCTTTACGCGCCACACTTGGAATCTCGTGATACATATTGAAGATTTCGCCTTCATCCATACCCAATGATTCGATACAGTACTGGTACGCATGGGTGTGAATAGCTTCTTCAAACGCCTGACGTAAGATGTACTGACGGCACTCTGGGTTGGTAATCAAACGGTAAATCGCCAAAACCAGATTATTCGCGACCAAAGAGTCAGCAGTCGAAAAGAAGCCCAAGTTACGTTTAACAATCACACGCTCGTCTTCAGTCAAGCCATTTTCAGACTTCCAAAGCGCGATGTCGTGGTTCATGTTGACTTCTTGTGGCATCCAGTGGTTGGCACATCCGTCTAGGTACTTCTGCCAAGCCCATTCGTATTTAAACGGCACAAGCTGGTTTAAGTCTGCACGGCAGTTGATCATTGCCTTGTCGTCAACCTGTACACGCGCTGCACCTGTTTCGATCTCTTGCAAACCGGCGCTGATGTCCAGATGCTTTAGGGATTCAGATGCTCGAGCCACCGGATCGGTTGGATCTGTTGATCGCACGGAATCGGTTCCAGTGGATTGTACATTTGCCACACTCGGCGATGATGGCTCTGTAGCAGATACCAACGGCGTAGCTGGCGCTTTTTTCGTATCGACGGGCGCAGACTGGTGTTCATGTGCAGCCGGTTTTTGCGAATCATCTTCTAAATCGTCCCAACTCAGGATAGACATATCAATTCTCTCTTCGTTGTTAATATCGTTTTCGATATCTTTTGGAAGATATCTTTACTATACGCTTATTCTGTGTAAGCAAAATTAAGTTTTATCGATAACTGCTCTAAAATTACTGAATAGAACAAATATCCCTACGACTTATTTTGATTACGCTGTTGTTCACGAATTTTCAAAAACGCGTAAACCAAGGGCGTGTAGAACACAATTGAGGCCACAATGAGCACCGCCAAACCAAGCATATAGTTGTGAGTCAGATGCCACATTGTGTTGTCCTCATGTTCAATCAGGAACGCCTCAAACCGAAACGTTCCTGAAGGGATGTTTTACTGACACGCTTCGCAGTCAGGATTATCGATTGAGCAAGCCATTGGCACTGGAGCAGCTTGTGTAAAGCCATCTTCAGTGGTTTCTGCTTTTACTTCTGGCGCAACTGCTGCCACTGGTGCTGCAGTCGCGGTAGCTTTAACTGCGTTTAATGCGCCAGTGTTAATGGTCGACTTCTCGGCAGAAGTGGCACCTAATGCACGGAGGTAATACGTCGTTTTGAGGCCACGCAACCATGCCATTTTATAGGTAATGTCAAGTTTCTTACCGTTTGCACCTGCAATGTACAAGTTCAGCGATTGCGCTTGATCGATCCATTTTTGACGACGAGAGGCTGCATCAACAATCCAACGTGGCTCAACTTCAAATGCTGTAGCAAAAATTGCTTTTAATTCTTCAGGAATACGCGCAATTTTTTGTACCGAACCTTCAAAGTGTTTCAGGTCGTTAACCATCACGGTGTCCCACAGGCCGCGTTCTTTCAAAGCGCGTACAAGGTATGGGTTGATGACCGTAAATTCACCCGACAAGTTCGATTTTACATACAGGTTTTGGAAGGTTGGCTCAATCGACTGTGAAACGCCACAAATGTTCGAGATGGTAGCAGTTGGTGCAATCGCCATCACATTTGAGTTACGCATACCGTCTTTTTGCACTTTAGCGCGTAGAGTATCCCAGTCTAGGCGTTGGGTGCGGTCTACTTCAAACATACGCTCTGGACGTGATTTTGCTACGATATCAAGTGAGTCGATTGGCAAAATACCCTGATCCCAGAGTGAACCTTTAAAGGTTGAGTACACACCACGTTCAACCGCCAAGTCGCTTGACGTTTGAATCGCGTAGTAGCTGATAACTTCCATCGATTCATCTGCAAAATCAACCGCTGCATCAGAACCGTAAGCAAGACCCAATTCATATAGTGCATCTTGGAAGCCCATGATGCCCATGCCTACAGGGCGGTGCTTCAAGTTTGAGTTTTTCGCTTGTGGCACTGCGTAGTAGTTGATGTCGATAACGTTGTCGAGCATGCGCACAGCAGTTTTGATGGTACGGGCCAGTTTCTCACGGTCAAGTGAACCACCTTGTACGTGCTGAACAAGGTTGATCGAACCTAAGTTACATACTGCAATTTCATCTTCGCTAGTGTTGAGCGTAATTTCTGTACACAAGTTTGACGAGTGAACCACGCCTGCGTGTTGTTGTGGCGAACGTAAGTTACATACATCTTTAAATGTAATCCACGGATGGCCTGTTTCAAACAGCATCGACAGCATTTTACGCCACAAGTCTTGCGCACGGACTTTTTTGTGCAACAGCTCTTGTTCTTTAGCAATCGCTTCATAGTGCGCATAACGCTCTGCAAATGCTTCGCCAGTCAAGTCGTGTAGGTCTGGTACTTCAGATGGCGTAAACAACGTCCATTCTGCATCTTCAAACACACGTTGCATAAACAGGTCTGGTACCCAGTTGGCCGTGTTCATGTCGTGTGTACGACGGCGGTCATCACCTGTGTTCTTACGAAGCTCTAGGAATTCTTCGATGTCGAGGTGCCACGTTTCTAGGTATGCACAGACTGCACCTTTACGCTTACCACCTTGGTTAACCGCAACAGCCGTATCGTTCGCGACTTTCAAAAACGGTACAACACCTTGAGACTTACCATTGGTGCCTTTAATGTATGAGTTGAGTGCGCGTACTGGTGTCCAGTCATTACCTAAGCCGCCCGCCCATTTAGACAGCATCGCATTGTCGCGGATCGCGCCATAAATGTTGTAAAGGTCATCACCAATGGTGGTGAGGTAACAGCTCGACAATTGTGGGCGTAGTGTGCCGGCATTGAACAGGGTCGGAGTAGACGCCATGTAGTCAAAGCTTGAAAGCAGGTTATAAAACTCGATTGCACGTGCTTCACGGTTTTCTTCGTTGAGCGCCAGACCCATCGAGACACGCATGAAGAACAATTGTGGCAATTCGTAACGCACGCCATCTGAATGAATGAAGTAGCGATCGTAAAGCGTTTGTAAGCCCAAGTATGTAAACTGGTTTGAGCGCTCAGGTTTAATCGCTGCCGCCACTTGCGCCAAGTCAAACTTTAAGAGTTCTGGGTCTAGTAGCTCAAGCTCAATCCCTTTTTTCAGGAAAGTTTCAAGCGCATCGCTTTCTAGGGTGTCTTCTGGTAAACCCAAAAACTCAAGGCCTTTTGCCACAAGTTCGTTACGTAATAAACGCGCAGTCACGTAGGTATAGTTTGGCTCTTGTTCAATACGTGTACGTGTTGCCATCATCATGGTGGTGGCGATGTCGCTAATTTTGACACCGTTGTACAGGTTTTTAACAGTTTCATCGACAATTGCTTGAATGTTAATGCCTTCAAGGCCTTCCGCTGCTTTTTCAACAGTGGCTTTTAGTGCATCGAGATCAAGCGGTTGAAGCTGACCTTGATTGTCGGTGATTTGTAAGGTTGGGTGATGGTTGGCGCCTGCTTGCTGGCGTGCAGTACTACGCTGCTCACGGTAAATCACGTAAGCACGCGCAACTTTTTGTTCGCCAGTACGCATCAGCGCAAGTTCAACCTGATCCTGAATTTCTTCAATATGAATAGTACCGCCAGAAGGTAAGCGACGGTTAAATGTGTTCATCACCATTTCGGTTAATTGACTGATTCGGTCATGAATACGACTTGAGTCAGCGCTTTGCTGACCTTCAACAGCTAAGAATGCCTTTCCAATCGCAACAGAGATTTTCTCTGCATCAAAGGTAGCAACTTCTCCATTGCGTTTAATCACCTGAAGTTGTCCAGGAGTTGAAGTGATTACGCTCATGTCAGCATAGCTCCATTGTGATCTGTATTTATGTTCATGGACCATTTGAACCGGGCAAATTTGTGCACGATGTTTGAGGGATAAACACAAGACTTAGTGGTTAATATAGTTTATAGGCACAAGATACGGGAATTTTGGCAGGATATCAATCTTGACTTTTCTTTAATTTTTTTTCCAAATTCTATGTGCATGATTCTGTGGTGCATAGCATAACAAAGGCTGTTAAAAACACGTATAGATAACTGTGTGGATAACTCAAAAAACACTCGTTCAGTGCTGTTGTTTTGGTCCGGTGAAATAATTTGTTTAATAATTGGACGGTCTTTGCGACGACTGGTGAACTTGTGATCTGAGGCGGAAAAATATTTAAAAAGACCTGAAAATTCAACACTTAATAAAAATGCAACAAAATACAACGGACGTGTATCAGTTTGGTGAACGAGGACTTGTTTACAATGTAAACGTGTGTATATTGCAATCTATTATGTCGGTGTAATTGTTGGTTTTTGAACAAGACACTTTAATAGATGATAGGGGCAAAAGTATGAGCCAAGAAGAAAAGTTACCCAAGATTTTAATTGTTGAAGATGACGAGCGTCTTGCACGTCTGACACAAGAATATTTGATCCGTAATGGATTGGAAGTGGGGGTCGAAACAGACGGTAATCGCGCGATTCGTCGTATTATTGGCGAACAACCAGATTTAGTCGTACTTGATGTGATGTTGCCTGGTGCCGATGGCTTAACGGTTTGTCGCGAAGTGCGCCCTCATTATCATCAACCTATTTTGATGTTAACTGCACGTACCGAAGATATGGATCAGGTGTTAGGCCTTGAAATGGGTGCCGATGACTATGTCGCAAAACCTGTTCAGCCACGCGTATTGTTGGCGCGTATCCGTGCCTTGTTGCGTCGTACCGACAAAACAGTAGAAGACGAAGTTGCACAGCGTATCGAATTTGATGATCTAGTCATCGATAATGGCGGACGCTCAGTGACGCTCAATGGTGAATTGGTCGATTTTACCAGCGCCGAATACGATTTGTTGTGGTTACTTGCCTCTAATGCTGGTCGCATTTTGTCGCGTGAAGATATTTTCGAGCGTTTACGTGGCATCGAATATGACGGTCAGGATCGCTCGATTGATGTTCGTATTTCTCGAATCCGTCCAAAAATTGGTGACGATCCGGAAAATCCGAAACGAATTAAAACCGTTCGTAGTAAAGGTTATTTGTTTGTAAAAGAAACTAATGGCTTATAATCTTTGCTATTGAGACCAAGAGCACTTCTTGTTTAAGGCTGATCGAGTGTTTAAGCACAGTATATTTTTACGTATTTATGCGGGTTTGGTGGTGCTGGTCATGTTGGTGGCCCTATTTGGCTATCTGCTTGTCCAGATCATTAATTATCAGCGCGCACAGGAATATCGCGAATCATTGACCGATGGTATTTCCTTTGTGATCAGTGAGAGTATTGCTCGTCAGCCGACCAAACAGCAAAAGCTGGACTGGATTTCCGATGCCTCAGATTTACTGGAATTACCGATTTATTATGTCGATGCCAGTAAAATCGAGTTATCCCGCACCGAAAAAAAACGTATAGAAGAACAAAAATCGGTAGTTCGGTATGATGCCGAAACCTCTATTGCATATGTGATTATCGGACTGCGGAGCGATCCACAGCATTTTCTCTATATTAAGGTCGATAAAATCGGTGAGCGCCAGATGAAAGCGCTGCCGATCTTTATTTTGGATTACTTGATTTATTATCCAGGTCAAGAAAAGCAATACGTCGAAAAAATCCAGACGCATTTTTCTTATCCGATCAATATTTATAATGTGAAAGATCTGAATCTTGATTCAGAGCAGATTGGTCGTCTTCGTCAAAATCAAAGCATTATGCTATATCGTGATAATGCCACCATTCGTGGTACGACCATTTCGATTATTTCACCTATGCCGAACAATCCACTCAATGTATTGGTGCTCGGTCCGGTTCCGATGTTTAACTGGATGCCGTTTCAATTATCTGCCGGTATTACGTTGTTTAGCTTGTTTCTGCTTAGCTTAGGGGTGTATGGCTTAATCTTGCCGCTAGAGCGCAAGATCCGTCAGGTGCGTTATGCCTTAAACCGCATGAAATCAGGAGATTTGTCGCTTCGTGTTCCGATCGAGGGAAGCGATGAAATGGCCAATCTGGCTTCAAGTTATAACAATATGTCCGACCATATTCAGCGGTTGATTGAGGCACAGCGCGAACTGATGCGAGCTGTCTCGCACGAACTGCGTACGCCAGTGGCGCGAATCCGGTTTGGTATGGAAATGCTCGCAGAAGAAGACGATTACGATTATCGTATCCAACAAATGGAAATGATTGATCGTGATATTGAGGCACTCAATACCTTGATTGATGAAATCATGACTTATGCCAAGCTTGAACAAGGTACGCCATCGCTGGATTTTGAGGAAATTATTCTGCTCGATTTGTTGAGTCAGGTAGCAGTCGAAACCGAAGCACTCAAAACCCAAAAAGAAATCGAGCTGATTCCACCTGCGACCGCCATTATGGTCGATGCAGAGCGACGTTACTTACACCGTGTGGTGCAAAACTTGGTCGGTAATGCGGTACGCTACTGCGATCATAAAGTTCGAATCAGTGGGGGTATTCAAGGCGACGGTAATGCTTACATCTGTGTGGAAGATGACGGGCAGGGCATTGCAGAAGAAGACCGCGTACGAATTTTTGAGGCATTTGCACGACTTGATGACAGTCGAACCCGTGCTTCGGGTGGTTATGGGCTTGGGCTTTCTATCGTCAGTCGTATTGCCTACTGGTTTGGTGGCACAATTGAAGTAGATGAAAGTCCAGATTTGGGCGGGGCGCGTTTTATCATGCGCTGGCCGGCCAAGCGTTTTAATCAAACGTTGAAGAAGAAAAACCAGTTTAAAATGAAAGAAGGCAGCTCATAAGCTGCCTTCTTTTTTTAAATGTTAAATTTACTGATAAAGACTGGCATCCGGTGCAATCAAGGGTTTACCTTGTTTTAATGCAGCTAATGCATCTTGGTTGAAGTCTACGCTCAGTGTATTGTTTTCAGCATCAATCTTGTAATGGTTAATTAGTTTTTGGTCCCCACCTGCCAATGTCTCTACACGGTATTCATCACTGATGTTTAAAATGCCTTCAAGGTTTGTGGTCGTTGAAGCAAAGTCTTCACGAAATAATTGATAAATTTCTTTTAAATCAAAAGTAACGTGATCTGCATCGGCGTGTTTTTGCGCATAGGTTTCGATATGGCGAACAAGTAATTGCGCATAAAAGAAATAATTCGGTTTATGTGTAAATTCAAGGCTCATTCTTTTACTCCTTATTCTGTCTTTTCAGCATACACATCCACACAGCACGTCAGTGTATAAAGATGATTAAAGCATGTAGCTGAATTGAAACAAGTTATGAGTAACTCGAGATAGTATTTCGTCCATGTTGCTTGGCTCGATACAATGCCTGATCGGCTTCTTTGAGCATTTGTTCTAAGGATGCCGTGTGGTTCGGCTGAAAAAAGCTAATGCCAATACTGACATGAATATAAATAGGATGGTTATTGGATAAGTAAATCGGATGTTCGCTGACCTTTTTACGAATGCACTCGGCCAGTAAGAAGGTTTCATGTGCTCCAATTTGAGGTAAAAGAATAGCAAACTCTTCTCCTCCTAGGCGGCCCAAAATATCGTTGGGCCTTAGGCATGATTTGATGGTATGCGCGCACAGTTTAATGGCTTGATCACCAATAAAATGACCATAGTTATCATTCACCGATTTAAAGTGATCGATGTCCAGCATCAGCAGTGCGCTTGGGGTGCTGTTGCCTAATATTTTCGTAAATAGTGTGCGTGCGGTCTGATAAAAATAACGACGGGTAAGACTTAAGGTCAGTTCATCGTGCGAGGCAATATACTCTAGATCTTCGATCAACCGGCTCCGAATACTGTTGATATTCGACACGGTAAGCGGGGCAATGACCATCATGATCATACCCAAACGAATTGAGATGCTGTTTTCAAGATATTCTTGCGGATACAGTGCGATGTAATTATGGGTCAAATGGTACAGTAACAAACTGGCACTAATCGAGGTAATGATCGTGACTGAAAAGTGTCGATAGGTCAGCGCACACCAGATCAATACCGCAATCGGATAAAGCACAGAACCGGGTCCATTGTCATAAAAGCAGAAAGCAAGCGCAGCGGTCACGCTCATGACGGGTAGCAGATGTTGAAATTCGATAGGCGTTTGAAAGAAATGCTTAAGTTCATTTCGAAATGGCAAGCTAATTAAGATAGGCAATAGCAGCAAGGCATTTTGCATCTCTGCGGTAAACCAGCCGCCCAGTTCAATCCAGAAATTACCATGCATAAATACCGGGCTGATCATGGGAACAAATAGGCTTGCAAATAAAGCACCTGCGAAACTGCCAATTGCGCAAAAGCTAAATAAAAACAAATAAAAATAGCCTTGATAGCTGTCTTGTAATTTGCGAATAAAACGATGATATAACCCAAAGGTGACTGCGATATAACACAGATTGGCCAAAGTCAGAACAAGGATTTCGGGCAGACTTGAACCAAAAATACTGTCTGATACTAAATACCCAAGTATTCCACCTGTGAGCGCGTAACGATTGCGCAGAGTGGGATAACGGATTAAGAGACCAAGAAAAATCGAGTTGGCAGGCCAGAAAGAAGCAAGAAAGCTTAAGGGGCGGGTTAAGATACCCAAAGTACAGCAGAGAAAAATAATAATAAAAAATAAAATAAAATGTTGCTTTGTAGAGCGTGATAACGTATTTCTAAAGTAGTGAACCATAGAATCAAGCCTTAAAATGAGATGACGCTCTTAATAAAATGTTACATTTTCATTCTGCTGCGCATTTAACCATAATTTATGAAAAGGATGAATAATCATAATTTAAATTTATTATGCTTGCGCTATTGTGGTGCAAATAGGATTGAACGTGATAAATCATGCCAATGACTCAAATGACAGACATAAACGACAAAAAAGTTAAAAAAAGAAAAAAATAATCATAAATTGATTAATGATTAGTTAAATCGATAATCTACGTGAACGTTGGGGTTGAACGTGATTGTGTGACAAAATTGTATAAAAACCATGCTAAAGGCGAAGAGGCTTGAACTAGAAAGAGAAAAGCGAAATCAGGTACAATTGGCGGGATTAATTTTGTGTTTGGTGCGGTTCCAAGACCGAAACATATATTTCTTTGTTAAATAATAGGCCTGCCAGGAGTTATCCCCGCATGAGTGCCATTACTCCATACGATTGGGCAATTATTGCCTTCGTGATCGGCGTTACATTTCTGTGCGTTTTTATGCTTACTGTTCCCTTACTCCTAGGGGGTAAATCATGGGGACGCGCAAAGCAGGAACAGTTTGAATCGGGTGTGGTGAGCGCAGGTGGTGCTCGCATTCGTTTGTCTGCAAAATTTTATTTGGTTGCTATTTTCTTTGTCGTGTTTGATCTTGAAGCACTTTATCTTTATGCATGGGCAACGTCTGTGCGTGAAGTGGGTTGGATGGGCTTTACCACGATGTTGATTTTTGTTGTAGATCTTCTGATTGCATTGATTTATGTCTTTGCGACGGGTGCCCTGACGTGGTCGCCTTCAGATCGTCGTAAGGCAGCAGGAATTAAACCGAAGATTGGATCTCCAAACATGAATATTGCAGAGATCACGCGATTTAATTCAATTGAAGAGTTGGTCATCGATCCAACTGGTCATATCCCTGCACAATCCTCTGGTCGAATGAAGTCAAACACATCGACAGCACCGTCATCTATACAGGAGTAACTCGGGATGAAATATACATTAACCCGTGCGAATCCGGATGCTAATCAATATCCATTACAAGAACGCCAAGTTGTCAGTGATCCACTTCAGGAAGAAGTCAATAAAAATGTATTTATGACTCGCCTTGAAGATGTATTGCATAACGTAGTGAACTGGGGACGAAAAAATTCAGTTTGGCCTTTCAACTTTGGTACGTCTTGTTGTTATGTTGAATATGCGACAACCCTAACCGGTGTCCATGACTTATCACGTTTTGGTGCCGAGGTTATTCGTGCTTCACCGCGCCAAGCTGACTTAATGATTGTCGCAGGTACGTGCTTTGTCAAGATGGCGCCTGTTATTCAGCGCTTGTACGAACAAATGCTTGAACCAAAGTGGGTCATTTCCATGGGTGCATGTGCAAACTCTGGTGGTATGTATGACATCTACTCAGTGGTACAGGGCGTAGACAAAATCATTCCAGTCGACGTTTATATCCCAGGGTGTCCACCTCGTCCAGAAGCATTAATTCAGGCGCTAATGCTGCTGCAAAACCAAATTCAACTTGAGCGTCGTCCGTTGTCTGCCGTAATTGGTGATGATCTTCAGCCGATTTATAAGCCAAAGATGATGCCAGAACGCGATCGTAAAAATGCAGAGCGGATTGCGGTTAAAAACTTACGCTCCATGGATGAAATTGAGTAAATTTTTGATAATTTGCGCTCATCAGGGCGCAGGATGATCAAAAAAACCTAAAAGAATTTGTATTAAATAGGAAGCCAAACCAATGGCTGAAACTGACATTGCTATGCCAGAATCAACCGCTGTTGATTCACGCCCAGCATTTGCAATTGTAGAAGAGCTCAAGACCAAATTTGGTGAGAACTTCTATGTGCAAACAACTTGTGAAGAGTTTCCAACTGTCTGGGTTGAACGCTCACGCGTACAAGAAGTTTTGATGTTTCTACGTAAGGTAGACCGTCCTTATGTCATGTTATTCGATTTGTCTGCAATGGATGAGCGTTTACGTGTACACCGTGACGGTTTGCCTGCTTCAGATTTCACTGTTTTCTATCACTTGCTGTCTTTAGAACGTAACAGTGACATCCGAATCAAGGTTGCTTTAAATGAGAGCGATCTCAATATTGCAACAGCGACCAATATCTGGCCAAACGCCAACTGGTACGAACGTGAAGCCTACGATATGTTTGGCATCAATTTCGAAGGGCATCCAATGCTCCGTCGTATTTTGCTACCAACCTATTGGGAAGGCCATCCGCTTCGTAAAGAATATTCTGCACGTGCTACCGAATACACGCCGTACATGCAGGACAAAGCCAAGCAAGACTTCGAACAAGAGCATTTGCGTTTTGTTCCTGAAGACTGGGGTCTAAAGCGCGGTAATGCCGACGAAGACTTTATGTTCTTGAACTTGGGTCCAAACCATCCGTCTGCGCACGGTGCATTCCGTGTGGTCTTGCAGCTTGATGGTGAAGAAGTTAAAGACTGCGTACCGGATATCGGTTACCACCACCGCGGTGTGGAAAAAATGGCAGAGCGTCAAACATGGCACTCGTTCATTCCTTATACCGACCGTGTAGATTACTTGGGTGGTTGTGCGCAAAACATGCCGTATGTGATGGCAGTTGAGCAGCTTGCCGGTATTAAAGTGCCAGAGCGTGCCCAAGTCATTCGTGTCATGTTGAACGAATTGTTCCGTATCAACAACCACTTGTTGTTCTGTGGTACAGCCATTCAGGATGCTGGTGGTATGACACCAGTATTCTATATGTTTGCCGACCGTCAAAAAGTGTATGACATCGTCGAAGCCATCACGGGTTATCGTATGCACCCGGCTTGGTTCCGTATCGGCGGTACTGCACACGATCTTCCAAACAACTGGCATAAGCTGGTGAAGGAACTTCTTGAGTGGATGCCAAAGCGTCTAAATGAATACCATACAGCAGCGCTGAAAAACTCGGTATTTATTGGCCGTACCCGTAATGTTGCGCAATATGATGCAAAATCAGCATTGGCTTGGGGCGTGACGGGGACAGGTTTACGTGCAACAGGTATCGACTTCGACGTGCGTAAATACCGTCCGTACAGTGGCTATGAAAACTTTGATTTTGATGTGCCAGTCGAGTACGAAGGTGATGCTTACGCGCGTGTCATGGTGCATTTCCGTGAAATCACTGAGTCATTGAAAATCATTCAGCAATGTCTAGACAACATGCCGTCTGGTCCGTACAAAGCCGATCATCCATTGGCTGTTCCACCACCAAAAGACAAGACTCTGCAAGACATCGAAACCTTGATTAATCACTTCTTAAGTGTGTCATGGGGTCCGGTTATGCCTGCGGGTGAAGCATCGTTCATGACGGAAGTGGTAAAAGGGGCGAGTACCTATTATCTCACCTCAGACAAAGCCACCATGAGCTACCGTACGCGTATCCGTACACCAACCTTCACGCACTTGCAGCAAATGCCGTCAGTAATTAATGGCAGCTTGGTGTCCGACTTGATCATTTATTTGGCGACCATCGATGTGGTTATGGCCGACGTGGATCGCTAAGGATAAACGATTATGATGATTTTGACTGATAAAAAACCTCGCGTGAATGTGGAAGGGATTTTGACTGCTGATGAGATTCATGAAATTGAACATCACATTCATCATTATCCATATCCGCGTGCGGCCTCTTTGGATGCTCTTAAGTGCGTACAGCGCCGTAATGGCTGGGTTGACGATGCACAAATGAATGCAATTGCACAATTGCTTAGCATTAGTGTGGCGGACTTAGAAGGTGTTGCTACCTTTTATAACCGTATTTACCGCCAACCAGTCGGCCGCCATGTAATTTTGCTGTGTGACTCAATTGCCTGTTTCTTAATGGGTGCAGAAACGCTGGCAGAAGCATTTCAGCGTGAGTTGGGAATCCAGTACGGACAAACTACTCCAGATGGCCGTTTTACTTTATTGCCAATTTGCTGCTTAGGAAATTGCGATAAAGGTCCAACTTTAATGATCGATGAAGATACCCATGGTTTGGTGGATGTGTCTTCGGTCAAGCAGTTATTGGAGAAGTATGTATGAATACTGAACCAAAACCGATTTATGGCGATGGTAACCCTGAAACTCATCCACTGACTTGGCGTTTGAGTAAACAGGAACATGTACGAAATGCCGATGAGTACGAAGCACTAGACGGTTATGCTGGCTTTAAAAAAGCATTGGGCATGAAACCTGCTGAAGTACTTGAAGTGGTAAAAGCAGCCACAGTAAAAGGCCGTGGTGGTGCAGGTTTCCCGGCGGGCATTAAATGGTCGCTGATGGCGCCAAACGATGGTGGCCCGCGCTACCTGATTTGTAATGCCGACGAGATGGAACCAGGTACCTTTAAAGACCGTCTGTTGATGGAACAGCTTCCACATCAGTTGATCGAAGGGATGCTCATCGCAGGTTATACGCTTGAAGCAACACAAGGCTATATCTTTATTCGTGGCGAATACATCGAAGCGGCTCAGTATCTCAATGAAGCACTCGAACAAGTGCGTGCCAAAGGCTACTTGGGCGAAAACATTCTAGATACAGGCTGGAACTTCGAGCTGTATGTACATACTGGCGCAGGACGTTATATCTGTGGCGAAGAAACCGCACTGATCAACTCGCTTGAAGGTCGTCGTGCCAATCCGCGTACTAAACCGCCATTCCCGCAAGTTGCGGGTGCATGGGGTCGTCCAACGATTGTCAATAACGTTGAAACCTACAATAACTTACCTGCCATCATGTTGCGTGGCCCAGAGTGGTACATCGGTCTGTCTGCAGGCAAATCGAAAGATCCTGGCACCAAAATTTATGGGGCATCTGGCAAAGTGAAATTCCCAGGGCTTTGGGAATTGCCATTTGGTACAACGGCGCGTGAAGTGATTGAAGAGCATGCTGGCGGTATGCGTGATGGGCTTAAGCTCAAAGCGTGGTTGCCGGGTGGTGCCTCGACTGACTTCTTGGCGGCAGAACACATCGATTTACCAATGGACTCAGAAACTATCATGAAAGCAGGCTCACGTTTGGGCACCTGTTTGTTGATGGTGGTCGACGAGACACAGTGTATGGTTGCTGCAACACGTAACTTGGAAGAGTTTTTTGCGCGTGAGTCGTGTGGCTGGTGTACACCGTGTCGTGACGGTCTCCCTTGGGCTGTAAAAGCGTTGAAAGCACTCGAAAATGGTGAAGGCAAGATGGAAGATATCCAGCACCTTCAAGAGCTCACCCGTAAGTTATGGATTGGTAAAACATTCTGTGCACACGCACCTGGTGCGATGGAGCCACTCATGGGCGCGCTTAAATATTTCCGTAGCGAGTTTGAAGCAAAAGTGGCCAATAGCCCTGTTGTTCAAGCCAGCAACGTTGCACAAGCTTAAGGAATTCGACTATGGCTACAATTCATGTCGATGGAAAATCATACGAAGTTGATGGATCTGAAAACCTGCTACAAGCATGTTTGTCCCTCGGCCTTGATATTCCATATTTTTGTTGGCATCCCTCTTTAGGTTCTGTGGGCTCATGCCGCCAGTGTGCGGTGACCCAATATGCAAATCCTGAAGACACCCGTGGGCGTCTGGTGATGTCATGCATGACACCTGCAACAGACAATACCTATATCTCAATTGAAGATAAAGAAGCAGTTGAGTTTCGCGAGTCGGTGGTTGAGTTTTTGATGACCAACCATCCGCACGACTGTCCTGTGTGTGAAGAAGGCGGTCACTGTCATTTGCAAGATATGACGGTGATGACCGGTCATGACCGTCGTCGCTATCGTTTCACAAAACGTACTCACTATAACCAAGAGTTGGGTTCGTTTATTGCACATGAAATGAACCGCTGTATCGCGTGCTACCGTTGTGTACGCTACTACAACGACTACGCAGGCGGAACCGATTTTGGTGTCTACGCCAATGCAGCACGTGTGTACTTTGGTCGTCCAGAATCTGGAACGCTGGAATCTGAATTTTCGGGTAACCTCACCGAAGTGTGTCCAACAGGTGTATTCACCGATAAGACGCATTCAGCACGTTATAACCGTAAATGGGATATGCAGTACGCACCAAGCGTATGTCATGGCTGTTCATCGGGCTGTAACATCTCTCCGGGCGAGCGTTACGGCGAATTACGTCGTATTGAAAATCGCTTCAACGGTGAAGTAAACCAATACTTCCTTTGCGATAAAGGTCGCTTTGGTGGTGGATACGTGAACCGTGAAGATCGTCCGCGTCAGCCGCAGTTCCGTTCGGGCACATCTGTTACCACTGTGTCGGTTGATCAAGCACTTGATCAAGTAATCAGTACCTTACAAGGCAAAAAAGTATTGGGTGTGGGTTCTCCGCGCGCTAGCCTTGAATCAAACTTTGCACTACGTGAGCTGGTTGGTCAGGATAACTTCTCGACTGGTATCTCGCAAAAAGAACAAAACTTGGTTGAGCTTGCTGCATCTATCATGCAAACACAGGGAATTTACAACCCGAACATGCGTGAAATCGAAAGCTACGATGCAGTTTTGATTTTAGGTGAAGATCTGACTCAAACTGCACCGCGTATGGCATTGTCGGTTCGTCAGGCTGCCAAAAACAAAGCCAAACAAATGGCGGCAGATCGTCGTACACCAGAATGGTTGGCAGAGCCTGTACAACGTATCGGTCAAGATGCCAAATCGCCAATTTACATTCTGGCAGCCACCCAAACACGTTTAGCCGATGTGGCAACGGGTGAGGTTGTTGCATCACCAAATGATATTGCGCGTTTAGGTTTTGCAGTGGCAGCAGCAGTTCAAGGCGAAACACTGACTGGACTAGACGATGATGCCAAAGCATTTGCACAAAGCATTGCGGATGCATTAAAAGCAGCGAAAAAGCCATTGATCATCTCGGGCACAAGTCTGCAAGATCCGGCAATTATCGAAGCAGCAGCGCAAGTTGCACAAAACCTTGGCCCAGCGGCAGGATTATCCCTAACCGTTCCTGAAGTCAATTCAATGGGTCTAGCGCTTTTGGGTGGTTTAAGCCTTGAGCAGGCTTTTGCACAAGACTATGACGTGATGGTCGTGCTTGAAAACGATTTATATCGCCGTTTACCTGCAACACGTGTCAATGCTGCATTTGAAAAAGCACAATCTGTTGTTGTGCTTGATCATAGTGAAACAGATACGGTGAAACAGGCCGATGTGGTACTGTCTGCTGCAAGCTTTGCAGAGGGCGATGGAACCGTAGTGAGCCAAGAGGGACGTGCACAGCGTTTCTATCAGGTCTATGATCCAAGCTACTACAAACCGGAATATGCCATTAAAGAATCTTGGCGCTGGTTACATGCCATCGAAACAGGTTTAAAAGGTAAGTCAATTATCTGGACTGTGCTAGACGATGTCATTGACTCTGTTGTGAAAAATGTACCTGTACTCGATGCGATTCAAGATGTGGCACCAGATGCAGGCTATCGTGTACATGGTCTGAAAATTGCCCGTGAACCACGTCGTTATTCAGGTCGTACAGCACTACGTGCTCCGATTTCGGTTCATGAGCCAAAGCAACCTGTCGATGTCGACTCAGCATTAACGTTCTCGATGGAAGGCTATGTAGGCCCTCAAAAAGCGGCATCATTGGTTCCATTTGCATGGGCGCCGGGTTGGAACTCACCGCAATCTTGGAACAAGTATCAAGACGAAGTCGGTGGACATTTGAAAGGTGGTGACTCAGGTGTGCGTCTGTTTGATCGTTTACCAAAACGTCCGGCACGTAGTTATGTGGCACCATCAGCGGTGATGTCACATCCTGAAAGCTTCCGTTTGGTACCAATGCATCATATTTTTGCCTCTGGTGAATTCACCATCAAGACACCTGCGATGGAATCGCGTATTCCAGAAGCTGCTTTTGCAGTAGGTGAACAAGATGCGGCACGTTTAAATCTAAAAGACGGTGCGTCACTCAAAGTACAGGCAGGTGAGACGACAGTGAGCTTACCCGTTCAGGTGATTGAGTATTTACCAGCAGGATATATTGGTTATCCAGTAGGTTTGGCACCGACGATTTCGCTTGCTGAACCTGTTTCTGTTGCGGTGGGAGTGTAATTCATGAATCAAGAAATCATGCGCCAAACTCCACTCTGGGCAGAAAATTGGCCAATCGCATATGCCGTTGTGCAGGCGATTGTGATCTTGTTAGTGGTTGTTTTAATTGCAGCATTGATGTCGTTTATCGAGCGTCGTTTGCTGGCATGGTGGCAAGACCGTTATGGTCCGAACCGTGTAGGTCCGGGCGGGATGTTCCAGATTGTAGCCGACATGCTTAAAATCATGTTTAAAGAAGACTGGACACCAAAGTTTGCAGACAAACTGACGTTTCGTCTTGCACCAGCGGTTGCTATGGCGACAGCGGTGCTGTCTTTTATCGTGATTCCAGTCAGCCCGACATTGGGTGTGGCGGACATGAGCATTGGACTGTTGTTCTTTATGGCGATGGCCGGAATTGCAGTGTATGCCGTGTTGTTTGGTGGTTGGGCATCGAATAACAAATACTCGCTCCTTGGGGGACTTCGTTCAGCGGCTCAGACCATTTCCTATGAAGTGTTTCTCGGGATCTCGCTCATGGGCGTGGTGGCAATTGCGGGTTCATTTAATCTGCGTGAAATTGTCGAAGCTCAACGTGATATGTGGTTCATTGTTCCACAATTCCTTGGTTTCATGATTTTTGTTGTGGCAGGCGTTGCCGTAACTCACCGTCATCCATTTGACCAACCTGAAGCCGAACAAGAGCTGGCAGAAGGTTATCACGTCGAATATGGCGGCATGAAATGGGGGATGTTCTTCGTTGCTGAGTACGTCAACATTGTGCTGATTTCTGCACTGATCGTGACGTTGTTCTTTGGCGGCTGGTTAGCACCGTTCAATCTTGAAGTATCGTTTATTCCACCAGCATTCTGGTTCATTGTAAAAACAGCATTTTTTGTGATGATGTTTGTTTTGGCACGTGGTGCATTGATGCGTCCACGTTATGACCAAGTCATGAATTTTGGTTGGAAAGTTTGTTTGCCGCTGGCGTTGGTCAACCTTATGGTGACTGGTGCTGTGATTCTAATGAATCAGGCCTAAGACAGCAGGGAGTACAAAATGTATAAAGTTCTAGCTGGAGTTGGGTCAATCGTTCGTACATTGTGGATGGTCTTCACTCACATTACGCGTAAACGTGACACAATTCTGTATCCAGAAGTACCAGCAGAGGAAATTGTACCACCTCGCTTTCGTGGTCGTATTGTTTTGACACGTGATCCAGACGGAGAAGAGCGCTGCGTAGCGTGTAACCTCTGTGCGGTGGCATGTCCGGTGGGTTGTATTTCCTTGCAAAAAGCAGAGAAAGAAGACGGTCGCTGGTATCCTGAATTTTTCCGTATCAACTTTTCGCGTTGTATTTTTTGCGGAATGTGTGAAGAAGCGTGTCCAACGACTGCTATTCAGATGACGCCAGATTTCGAGTTAGCCGAATATGTACGTCAAGACCTGGTATATGAAAAAGAAAACTTACTGATTTCTGGTCCGGGTAAATATCCTGATTATAACTTCTATCGCGTTGCAGGTATGGCAATTGATGGTAAAGAAAAAGGTCAGGCACAAAAAGAAAGTGCACCAGTTGATGTACGGAGCTTATTACCATGATGTGGCCATTTTATTTGATGGCTCTTGTGGCCATTATCTCGACGATTCGAGTGGTAACGAACTCGAATCCAGTACATGCGTTGTTAAGTCTGATTGTTTCATTACTTGCAGTTGCGGGGATTTTCATGATCGTGGGTGCGCCATTTGCTGGTGCACTTGAAATCATTGTTTATGCCGGTGCCATTATGGTGTTGTTCGTTTTTGTGGTGATGATGCTCAACCTTGGGCACAACACCGTTGAACAAGAACGTAAATGGTTAAGTTCAGATGCGTGGGCGATTCCTGCGCTCATGAGCTTTTTGCTCGGACTGACATTGATCTGGATGCTCGGCGGCGAATACACCACACAAGGTCTCATGCTGGGCCGTGAAGTGATTGGTCCAAAAGCCGTTGGTCAAGTCCTCTTTACCCACTATCTATTATTGGTAGAAATTGCCGCGATGTTATTGCTTGCAGCTTTGGTTGCAGCCTTCCACTTAGGTAAACGCGAGCCGAGTGCAACAGGGGAACAAGAATAATGGGTAACATTCCTTTAGAGCATGGATTGATTGTCGCGACCATTCTTTTTGCGCTGGGTTTTTACGGCGTAATGGTGCGACGTAACTTACTGTTCATGTTGATGAGCCTTGAAATTATGATGAATGCCGCTGCATTGGCATTTGTTTTGGCAGGAAGCGTTTGGGCACAGCCTGACGGTCAAATCATGTTTATTCTGATTTTGACACTTGCTGCTGCAGAGGCATGTATCGGTCTTGCGATCGTCCTTCAGTTTTACCATCGCTTCCACCATCTGGATGTGGATGCTGCAAGTGAGATGCGCGGATGAGTACTTTATATTTAACGATTCTTTTTCCGCTGATCGGCTTTGTTTTATTGGCGGCAGGTCGCGACAAACTTTCTGAAAATGTAGCCGCGATCATTGGTGTTGGTTCAGTCGGTTTATCTGCATTATTCGCGCTTTTGGCGGGACTCGCATTTACCAGCAGTGGTCAACCTGTTTTTGTTCAGCATTTATGGACATGGTTTAATGTCGGTGGTTTTGCGCCAGGCATTACACTGCATCTTGATGGTTTGTCCTTGCTCATGATGGGCATGATCACGGGTGTGGGTTTTTTAATTCATATCTTTGCATCATGGTACATGCGTGGCGAAGATGGTTATGCGCGTTTCTTCTCGTATTTTAACCTGTTTGTTGCCAGCATGTTGGTGCTGGTTTTAGGCGATAACCTTGCGTTATTGTTCTTGGGTTGGGAAGGCGTTGGTCTGTGTTCTTATTTGTTGATTGGTTTTTATTATTCAAATCCAGCCAACGGATGGGCAGCCATCAAAGCATTTACCGTGACTCGTGTGGGTGACGTCTTCTTGCTGATTGCACTCTTCTTGCTTTACCAACAGTTTGGTACGCTCAATACGCAATACATTGTGGAAAATGCAGCATCGGTGATGACACAGAGTTCATCGCTTTCAATCTGGACCGCATTGATGCTGTTTTTGGGTGCAGCGGGTAAATCAGCACAGATTCCACTACAAACGTGGTTGGCAGATGCGATGGCAGGTCCTACACCTGTTTCGGCATTGATCCACGCAGCAACCATGGTGACCGCAGGGGTATACCTCACTAGCCGTATGCATTCAGTGATTGAAATGGCACCTGCAGTGATGCAGTTTATTTCAATTACTGGTGCAGTAACGCTGCTCGTAGCAGGTTTTGCAGCACTGGTACAAACCGATATCAAACGTATCTTGGCTTACTCAACCATGAGTCAGCTCGGTTATATGTTTATGGCTGTGGGTGCAGAAGCGTACCAAGCCGGATTGTTCCATATGCTCGCACATGCATTCTTCAAAGCATTATTGTTCCTATCGTCTGGTGCTGTAATTCTGGCATGTCATCATGAACAAAACATTTTCAAAATGGGTGGGCTTCGTAAGAAGATTCCATTTGTGTTCTGGTGTTTCGTGATTGGTGGCGGTGCATTAGCTGCACTACCGATCGTAACGATTGGCTTCTTCTCAAAAGATGCAATTTTGGGTGCCGTGTATGCACAGTCGACCATTGCAAATCTTCCACTTTACTCAACGTTGTATTGGGTGGGTGTAGCAGGTGCATTCCTGACCTCAATTTATACCTTCCGCCTCATTTGGGTGGTGTTCTTTGGCGAAGAAAAAACCGAAGCACATGCCATTCATGGTGTGACCTACTGGGGACCATTGGCTATTTTGGCAGTGTTTTCAACAGGTGTAGGTTATTTCCTTCAAGGGCCGGTACTCAATATCTTGACGGCAGCAAAAATTCCAGCCTTTATGATTCCTGAATCAATGGAAGCTGCGGTATCACATGCTGAGCACTTGGCAAGTGGTGTTGCAATTGCAGGTCTGGTTGTTGGAATTGTATTGTTTGCCTTTGCTTACAATGCAGTGAAATCATTTGCTGCAACTGGTCTGGGTTTAGGTTTGGCGCATATTTGCCGCACGGCATTTGGTTTCGATGCACTTTATGACATCGTATTTGTTAAACCGTATTTACTCATCGCGAAAATTTTAGGTCGTGATCCGATTGATGGCTTGTGGCTCTTGCTTCCAGCGTTGGTACGTGGTGGTAACAGCTTCACCAGCTCACGTCAAACGGGTTCGTTGCGTGAATACGCATCAAGCATGTCACTCGGTGTAGTGGTGTTATTGATGATCCTGATTATTCTTCAGGTTGTGGGGAAATAAAATGGAAAACAATTTAATTTTACCCGCGCTGATTCTGATTCCGTTCATTGCTGGTTTTGTGTGTTGGTTGGTCGATAAACTCGACCAGCAACTTCCACGCTGGATTGCCTTGATTGGCATGTTAATCACTTTGGGATTGACCATCGCACTGTGGCAGCATGGTACTTATCATTACGAGCTCGGCGAAAAAACACCAACATGGTCATCTGAGTTTTATCTTCCTTGGATTAAAACCCTCGGTATCAGCATTCATTTGGCAGTGGATGGTTTATCGCTGCTTATGGTGGGTTTAACCGCATTGCTGGGTGTTCTTGCAGTCGGTTGTTCTTGGGGTGAAATCCAGAAAAACGTTGGCTTTTTCCACCTGAACTTACTGTGGTCATTGGGCGGTGTGATCGGGGTGTTCCTAGCCATCGATATGTTCCTGTTCTTCTTCTTCTGGGAGATGATGCTGGTTCCAATCTATTTCTTGATTGCACTATGGGGACATAAGGGTTCGAATGGACGCTCGCGTGTATATGCAGCAACGAAATTCTTCCTGTATACCCAGATCTGCGGTTTGATCATGCTGATTGGTATTTTGGGTCTGGTGGTTTACGGTTACATGATGACCGGAATGATCGGATTTGATTACAACTACTTGCTTGCCGTGGCCAATAACCTACCAGCAGGTGTGGCATATGCATTTATGCTCTGCTTCTTTATTGGTTTTGCAGTCAAGCTGCCTGTTTTCCCGTTACATGGTTGGTTGCCAGATGCACATGCACAGGCACCTACGGCAGGTTCGGTTGACCTTGCAGGGATCTTGATTAAAACAGCGGCCTACGGTTTGCTTCGTTTTGTGATTCCGTTTTTTCCGGCAGCATCTGCACAGTTTGCAGATATTGCGATTATCTTTGGTTTGATCGGTATTTTCTACGGCGCTTGGTGTGCTTACCAGCAAACCGATATGAAGCGTTTATTGGCGTATACCTCAATTTCGCACATGGGCTTTGTACTGCTCGCGATTTATGCCGGAAACATTCTGACTTATCAAGGTTTGATGATCATGATGCTGGCACACGGTTTGTCGTCTGCTGCACTGTTCATCATGTGTGGTCAAATCTATGAGCGTCTGCACACTCGCGATATGCGCTTAATGGGTGGTATTCGCGGTCAGTTCCGTTACTTGCCATTTTTCTTAATGTTCTTTGTTGCGGCATTGGTTGGTATTCCGGGTCTAGGTAACTTTATTGGTGAATTCCTGATCTTGATGGGTTCATTCAACAAATATCCGACCTTTACCATTATTGCAGCTGTAAGTTTGGTGTTTGCGGGTCTATACGGTTTGATCTTGATTCACCGCGCATTGTTTGGTGAGCCGAATCCGGAACAAGCACAGCATTACAATAGCCCGCTTAAAGATTTGTCTGCTCGCGAAGTAGGGATCTTGATGATTTGTTTGGTTGGCCTAGTCTGGTTGGGGATGTATCCGCAAACTTTCCTAGACATCTCGCATTCATCTATGCAGTGGTTAAGCAACAGTTATGTGCCTGTACAACAAGTCGTTGACGTTACTCAAGAGGCAGTAGCCCAACTTAGTAATGTGGAGATCCAATAAGCCATGAACTTCACAATGTCGTTTTCTCAGCTCATGCCTTTAGCTCCTGTCCTGATTGTGGTTCTCACTGCAGTGGTGGTGATGATTCTGATTTCGATCAAACGTAATCATAATCTCATCGCGACCACCTCAGTCGTAGGCTTAAATTTAACAGCGGCTTATATTCTTTTGACTATGTTTGGCGGACAATTTGTTCCGTCTAACATCATGGGCATGTTTATGGTTGATCCATTTACATTGCTCTATCAACTTTTGATTGTTGTTGCCTCATTGGCGTGCTGTACCTTGTCGCATGCGTATATTGAAAGCTACAAAGACAATCGTGAAGAGCTGTATTTATTGCTGCTTATTTCAGTGTCGGGTGCCATGCTCATGGTGGCGAGCGCGCATTATGCGTCGTTCTTTATCAGTCTTGAGTTAATGTCAATTCCGATGTACGGCTTGCTGGCCTACACCTATCAGCGTAGCCGTTCATTGGAGGCGGGTATCAAGTATTTGGTACTGTCTGCGACTGCATCTGCCATGTTATTGATGGGTATGGCTTACATTTATGCCTATACGGGTTCACTGGCATTTTACGATTCAGTACAAGCATTGTTTGAAGCGATCAAACAGCCAATGGTGATCTTGGGTCTTGGCCTGATCATTTTTGCTGTTGCATTCAAGCTGTCACTTGCACCTTTTCACAAGTGGACACCAGATGTCTACTCAGGTGCACCAGCACCATTGGTAACGTTCCTTGCGACGGCTGCCAAAGTAGCGACAGTGGGTCTGTTTGTTCGCTATATGCTGACTTCTGGCGCGATTCTAATCGACTCCATCGTGACGATCATTACCATTTTGGCGGTATTGTCGATTGTGATTGGTAACTTGCTGGCTGTACGTCAAGTTAACTTAAAACGTGTACTTGCATATTCTTCGATTGCACATTTTGGTTATTTACTGATTGCTTTGGTAAGTATGACCTATGCAAGCTTAGGCAGTGTAACGGTTTATATCATTACTTATGTACTCACCACGATTGGTGCGTTCGGTGCCGTGGCATTGATGTCAAGCCCGTATAACAATATCGATGAAGCAGAGAGCTTGGCCGATTATCGTGGTTTGTTCTGGCGTCGTCCGGTATTGACTGCCACCTTAACCGTCATGATGCTATCTTTGGCTGGTATTCCATTGACTGCTGGTTTTATCGGGAAGTTCTTGGTCGTTATGGCTGCCGTTACGACCCAGCATTGGTTCTTGGCTGCCATGATTATTGTAGGTAGTGGTATTGGTTTGTACTACTACTTGCGTGTCATGATCGTCATGTATATGACACCGCCAGACGTTCCTCGTATCGATGCCGATAAGCACTGGGGGCAAAAAGTTGGTGGAATCATGGTGCTTGCTGCGGCTGCATTGGTGTTGATCATTGGTATCTATCCAGATCCAATCATCAAGCTGGCACTTGAGGGTGAAATTCTTTCACCATTGCACTTTGTGTTAGCAAATCATCAGTAATGATGGGTTTTTAACAAAAAGAGCCTCCATTTTTGGAGGCTTTTTTTATATTTCATGCTTAAAACCCACTATAATACCCGGAGTTTAGTGTAGTTTTAGGTGTCTCTCGTGCCCATTAAAGAAATCCGCCATCCTTTAATCCGTCATAAACTTGGTTTGTTGCGTCGTGCGGATATTAGTACTAAAAATTTTCGTGAATTAGCGCAAGAAGTCACGATGTTGCTGACCTATGAAGCAACACAGGACTTACTGTTGGTTGATCATGAAATTGATGGCTGGGCAGGTAAAGTTGCAACACAGCGTATTGCAGGCAAGAAAATCACCATCGTGCCAATTTTGCGTGCAGGCATTGGTATGCTCGATGGCGTACTCAATCTGATTCCAAGTGCCAAAGTGAGTGTATTAGGGCTAGAGCGTGATGAACAAACGCTTGAAGCACGTACCTATTACAAAAAACTGGTACCTGATGTTGCTAACCGTATTGCCATGATTATCGATCCGATGTTGGCGACCGGTAGCTCTTTGATTGCGGCGATTGATGTGCTTAAAGCCAGCGGTTGTAAAGATATCCGTGTGATGGTGTTGGTGGCCGCGCCTGAAGGAATTAAAAAGGTTCAGGACAAACATCCAGAAGTTGAGATTTATACCGCTTCAATTGATGACGGACTCAATGAGCACGGCTACATTGTACCGGGCTTAGGCGATGCCGGAGATAAGATTTTTGGTAGTGTCCAAAAAGATTAATAAAAAAAGCCACGTTCTCGTGGCTTTTTTTATTTCTTGATGATAAGAATGATTTAAATATCATTGACTCGATTTTCACAAAAATTCATAAATGCCTTCAGCCCAGGCCCCTGATACTTTTGACGATGTACTAAAAGATGCAGCGGGCGGGTAAGCTCCCAAAATGGTGTTTTTAGAATCACCAACTGACCTTTTTCAATGAGCGGTTGTATTGCCAGTTTGGAAATACACGACATACCCAGACCACCGGCGACAATTTTTAAAATGGCTTCGTTATGTCCGAGTGTCAGACGAATATTGGCATCAGGTACATCTTGCAAGATCGCATTATCAAACACTTCACGCGTACCAGATCCTTCTTCGCGCAAAATCCACTCCACGTTTAAAAAGTCTTCTGGGGTGAGTGTACGATTGAGCTGAGCCAGCGGATGCTCTGGCGAGCAGCATACGGCAAGTTCATCGTTGAGCCAGTGAATACACTGTAGCTGTGGTAAATGACACGAACCTTCAATCAGTGCCAGATCAAGCTGGAATTGATTGACGGCTTCAATCATTTGACGAGTATTGCCTACTTGTAGCTGCAAATGCGCTTGCGGATGGATCTGTAAAAAGTCTGCCATTAGATCGGGAATCAGGTAATCACTGATGGTCAGGGTCGAACCCAAACGCAGATCAATACTTTGTAATTCACCTTTGGCCGCTTGTTCAAATGCTTCACAGCGCCCTAAAATTTCAAGTGCTTGAGGCAATAAGAAGCGGCCAAGATCATTCAGCTGCAGGCGTTTGCCCAAACGATCAAACAATGGTGCGCCCAGACCATCTTCCAGATCGGCCAGCGCCATACTGGCTGCACTTTGGGTGAGTCGGACTGCATCACTGGCCTTGGTGACCGTTCCCTCTTGAGCGACTGCCACAAAAACAGCCAACTGACGTAATGTCATGCGCATGGAATGAAGCCTTACTCTTTAAAAAGTATTAAAAAATTGACGTGTCATGCTAACATGAGCACACCATTTCGTGCCACGTTGAAATTATGTCAATTGAAAAATTTAGCGTAGAAAAAGTGTTGTCGGTACATCGTTGGACCCCAACCTTGTTTAGTTTTACCCTAACACGTCCTGCGCATTTTAAGTTCGCAGCAGGGCAGTTTGCACGAATTGGCTTAAAAGTAAAAGATGATCTGGTGGTGCGTGCTTATTCGATTGTGTCCTCGCCATACGATGAAACACTCGAGTTTTTTTCAATTGTAGTACCAGATGGCGCTTTTACCTCAAACTTGCAACATTTGCAGGTGGGTGACGAACTGTATCTAGAAAAAATCCCATATGGTTTTTTAACCTTGGCACGCTATCAACTGCCGCTGCCACAAGATTTATGGCTTTTGGCAACTGGAACAGGTTTAGCTCCATTTATTTCGATGTTGCAAGATTTTGCCACGTGGGAAAATTATCAGCAGATTTACTTGGTTTATAGCGTAAGAACGGCTTCTGAACTGGCGTACGTGAAGCGGATTGAAGAAATTGCCTCAAGTTTTGGCGAGGGACATAACGGCTTTAAATTTGTGCCAATCATCACCCGTGATCCACATGCCCAGTTACATGATCGACTGCCGATCCTGATTGAAAACGGTGAGCTAGAAGCTGCCGTCGGTCAGCAATTAAATGCTACAAGCAGCCATGTAATGCTCTGTGGTAATCCACAGATGGTAGACGACACCAAAGAAGCCTTGAAGCGCCGTGGCTTGACCATGAACCGACGCGGAGAAGGGAATATTGCCGTGGAAAACTACTGGTAATCAGTGAAATACAGCATGCCATACATTAAGTATAGCGGTTTGCGCACTCAGTGCACAAACATATCCATAAACTCGCGCAGTTCGCTAATTGCACTGTCTAGATCGGTATTGATCCAGGTGGGTTCAAATACCCCGATATAATGCGCAAGACGTTCGTGAGGCACGATCAGACGAATCGGACATTCTTCTTCAAGCAGGCGCCATGGAATAATCGGTACTTCGTTGTCTAAAAAAGCGTTGACATTACGAATATCAATGATCATGGCATTGATGCAATCGGGAAACGGCATCACAGAAAATTCTTCAGTTCTGCGACGAAAATATTCCAGATCTCCCCATTTTATCGAAAAGCTCGGTTTGCTAAATTCAATTATACCAATAAGGTGTTCATCGCGCGTGTGATGCAATGTACACTGGTGGGTGACGTCAGTGTCAAGATCAAGCGTTACATTTTGCTGACGGTACGACATAACTGTTTAAACAAAAAAATCGATCGCATAGTATAGCCTATTTTTTAGTACAACGATGAAACAAAGAACACGTTGCTACAATGCTTTTTCACACAACGCTACATAAGTGCTTGTTATGATGGTAAAGGATATAAAAAATAAGAGGGTGAAAATATGAAACACGATTATAGCAAACCATCTTCACATGCTTCATCACCAGAAGAAACTGAACGTAAACGTAAGCTGCCTGTTTATATTCTTATAGTTGTGGGGATTTTCCTAGTGGCATTAATTGCCTATATGGTGGCTGATCATCAGCCAGATGCAGCAGATGCACCGCCAGATCATCCAAATCCGAATGCGCAGCCTGCTACGCCGAATAATCCAACGCCAGATTCTAAGCAGTCATAGCGAATTCGTCATTATTCTGAGTAAGAGAGGCTCTTTTCATGATTGAACAAGAGCCTTTCTTGCAATGTTTTGCAGTGATTTTGTTGTAATTCTTATGAGAACAATTGAATAAAAAATGCACACAAAATAAAGTGATAAATATCACAATATTTTTATAATCAGAGATATTTTGATGTTCACTCTATCGTTAAATCATAAATTGCTAAGCCAATAAAAGATAAAAAGAGGATACCTACAACATGAATAATTTCTTTGGAAATGAGCCGAATCGTGCTCATTATGATCTGATGTATTACTGGGACATTTTCCAACCGATTGTAGCAGCCGTTGTGGTGTTTATTATTGGTTGGATTTTGGCACTGGTGATCGCCGCTGGAGTTAAAAAATTACTTAGTGCCTTGGGCACCAACCATCGTTTGTCCTCTGCAACTGGAAAAACGCCAGACTTCGAACGCATCGTCTCAAAATTTGTGTTTTGGTTTGTACTGACGATTGCACTGATTGCTGCACTCAATGTCCTCAACATCTACAGCGTGAGTGGTCCGTTTAGTGCCATGATCACACAAGTGCTGGTATTTGTTCCTAACTTGATTGCTGCTGCGGTTGTGGCCTTGGTGGGTTGGATTATTGCACGTTTGGTTCGTGCTGGTTTTTCCAATGTACTTGCAAGAACGCAACTCGATGAAAAACTCAGTTCTGAAGTAGGTGTGCGCCCGTTGAGTGAAAATATCGCCGATATTGTTTACTGGCTGATTTTGTTGCTCTTTTTACCAATCGTGCTGTCTATTCTTGGATTGACAGGGCTTTTGCTACCTGTACAAAACATGCTCAATGATGCCGTTGGCTATTTACCGAATATTTTCATTGCTGGTGTGATCGTATTTGTAGGTTACATCTTGGCAAAAATTGTACGCGGTATTGTCGAGGGACTGGTCAACAGTATCGGACTTCAGCAACAGGCACAGAAAATTGGTCTGTTTAAGCAAAGCAATTTGGGCCGTGTACTCGGGTCTTTTGTTTTCGCGCTGGTCATGATCACGGCGTTAATTGTAGCGTTTGAAGCCCTTGGAATTGAAACGATTTCTCAGCCTGCAACCTCAATGCTGAACGAAATCATGTATGCCATTCCAAACATCATTGCAGCAGGTTTAATCCTGATTATTGCCTATGTGGTGTCGCGTTTTATTGCCAATTTGGTACAGGATATTCTGGCGGGTACAGGTGTTGATGACATTCCGGCCAAGTTTGATTTACAGCGCTTCTTGGGTAGCACCAAAGTTTCACATGTAGTTGCTGTGCTGATTGTCTTTTTTACCATGTTGTTTGCCGTATCTGAAGCTGCAAACCGACTTGGATTTGAGCAGATCAGTAATCTGATCGCGATGTTTATTGCCTTTGGCGCAAATATCTTGCTTGGTGCCGTAATTTTGGTGATCGGTTTCTGGTTAGCCAATATTGTGGCCAATGTGGTACAGCGTGGCGAATACAACAGTTCGCGCTGGTTGGGTAATTTGGTTCGTGTATTGATTATGGGACTGGTTTTGGCCATGGGACTTCGTGCTATGGGCATTGCCGATTCAATTGTCAATCTGGCCTTTGGACTCACACTCGGTGCTGTAGCCGTCGCTTTTGCATTGGCTTTTGGTTTAGGTGGCCGTCAGCCTGCAGAACGTGTACTGACGGATTTAATCGATAAAGTCAAGGCAGAGGGTAATGATCCAAATCCTGTTGCACAAACCGCGCGTGAAAAGACCACTTTTGCGTCGCCAGATGTGACGTCACATTCAGATCATAGCGTACCAACCAACTTTGAGGTGGATCCGAACAATACGCCACTGAACAATCCTTATGGTTCAAAAGGTGAGGGTGACGATATCTCTTTACCGGGACAATCCGACGACCAACCTAAATAAACTTTGATTTTTTCAATAAGATTAGCCACTCTAGTTTGAGTGGCTAATCTTTTATGTATTTTATTTCACTATCAAACGACAGGAGAATCGTATGCAAAAGCAACCAAATCGTTTTTTAGCGCCTATTGTGATTGCCGGTATTACGGTTGGATTTTTGGCCAGTGCCTATAAGTTTATTTTTTCTAAATCGAGTGCGTCAAAACAACCACGCCCGAATAAATCGCCTAATGAATCGATTGAAATCAAACCATCGACAACTTCCTCAGAAGATCAAACCTCAACTGAGCGCTAGACAAATTCTGCTGCCGCAACTGCAGAGGCCCAAGCCCACTGGAAGTTATAACCGCCCAAATGACCGGTAACATCAAGCACTTCTCCAACAAAAAACAGGCCTGGCTCGCGTTTGCTTTGCATGGTTTTCGATGAAACTTCAGTGGTATCGACACCACCTAAAGTGACTTCCGCTGTTCGGTAGCCTTCGGTTCCAGATGGTTTGACAGCGAATGCATGCAACTGTTTGCAAATCTCTTCAAGCAAGGCATCACTGAGTTGTCCGATTGCGGTTTCAGCATGTGCTGGCCAGATTAATTGTTGTAGTTCCAGCACAATGCTTTTGGCGGCCAGTTCGCTCAGTAAGGTGCGTAACAAGACTTTCGGCTGTTGCTGTTTTTTCGCTTTGAAATACGCCAGTAACTCATGACTTGGAAAGAAATCGATTTGAAATGCTTCGCCACTGTTCCAGTAGTTAGAGAGTTGTAATGCGCTGGGCCCGCTTAATCCGCGATGTGTAAACAATAGCGCTTCATTAAAGCTATTTTGAGTGTTAGAGAGCGTCACATCCAGTGCATTACCACTTAAACGTGTTGTGACCTCTTTAAATTGATCTGAAAAGGTAAAGGGCACCAATCCTGCTCGGGTTGGATAAACGTGATGACCAAATTGCTTGGCGAGCTCGTATCCAAAGCCCGAACCGCCTAGTGTCGGAATCGAAAGCCCCCCAGAGGCTACCACTACAGACTCTGCCGTATAACTGGCGTGTGGGGTACGAACCTGAAAGCGACCATTTTCTTGCTTGGTTACAGCCTTGACTTCACTGTCGGTTTGAATCTCGACACCGCCCGCTTTCTCACACTCCGAAAGCAGCATATTTAAAATCTCTTTTGCACCTTTTAAGGTAAAGAGCTGTCCGTGTTTGCGTTCTTCGTAGGCAATGCCGTAATCACACACCAAGCCAATAAAATCCCAGTTGGTATAGCGGCTCAGTGCAGAAATGACAAAATGGGGATTATGAGAAATAAAATGCTCGGGTTCGACATATAAGTTGGTAAAGTTACATTTGCCACCGCCCGACATCAGAATTTTTTTGCCGACTTTATTGGCTTTTTCAAGAATCAGCACCGAACGACCACGCTTGGCCGCATGTGAGGCCAGCATCAGGCCTGATGCGCCTGCACCCAGAACGATCACATCATACTGAAACGACATTTGAAACTACCTAGCCAAAACAAAGGGGGCGATTATAAAAGATTCTGATGCAGATGTCAGAACTAGATGCCTATGTTCGCTACTTTGCAGATAAACGCCCTTGTAGCCCCCCTGTGTGCAAGGCCAGTATGCGTATACCTTGAGCAAAGGCCTGTTGTTCAATCAGATCAAACAAGCCGTATAACATTTTGGCGGTATAAATCGGTTCGAGTGGAATCTGATAACGTTCTTCAAAACTCGCCATAAAGTTTAATAAACGTGGCGAGCTTTTGGCATATCCACCAAAACAATAATCATCTGTAATTTTCCAGTTGGTCTTTTGAGTCAACCCGCGAATCTGTTCAGATAAAAAAGTACCTTTTAATGCTGAAAACCCCAGAAGCTGCTGAGATTCAGCACTTGATTCAATTAATCCACTCAATGTACCGCCTGTTCCGACAGCGCAACAAATTAAATCGTACTGTTCTCGATCGAAATTGCTTAATATTTCTTTACTGCCTTGAATTGCCAGTGCATTGGTGCCGCCTTCAGGCACAATATAGGTATTTGGATAGTGCTGCATCAAGGCCTGAATAAATTCCGGCTGATCCTTCTGACGATATTGCGCACGTGAGATAAACTCAAGCTGCATACCCAAAGCCTGTGCAGTGCTTAACGTAGGATTGAGTGGACGATCAGCAAGCTCTTCCCCCCGTATGATGCCGATACTCTGAAAATTAAAGCGATGCGCAGCGTAGGCTGTGGCGGCAATATGATTGGAAAATGCCCCGCCAAAGGTCAAAATACGCGCACAGCCACGTTTCTGAGCTTCGATCAGATTGTACTTGAGCTTATAAAATTTGTTGCCCGAGATTTGTGGATGGATCAGATCAAGCCGTTTTACATCGAGCCGTACAGCAGCGGTGTCAATGAGCGTGTGATAGGGAATCTGTTGGGCCAAAGCATCAAACATAAATTAAAGTGAATTGGGGTGGACGGGTTGCCAGCGATAAAAGGCATGTGTGGCCAATGACAGCATCTCATGATCTTCAATGGTATCACCATAAGCATAAATCGCAGCATAAAGGCTTAAATCATAATTGTCCAAGATACGTTGCTTTTTGACTTCACGGCTACAGTCGCCGTTTTTATAAATTCCCGTAATCTTGCCATCGATGGCATCGACTTCACTGCAAAGCAGATCAAGGCCATATTGTGCACACCACGGTTTTAGATAGACATCCATAGATGCAGACACCACCACGACACGATCACCTTGTGCCAAATGCCACTGAATACGCTCTAATGCCTGTGGACGGATAATCTGTGGCAAATAGCTTTGGCTAAAGCTGAGTCCTTTTTGCTGAAGTTCGTTTGCATCAAGCCCTGCAAAGCCCAGCTTGAAAATTTTTGAGCGTAGTACCGTACCGCGAATCAAATTTAAGCGATAACCCAGAATGTAAGGAGCAAGTAAAAACTTTCCTTTCTTCATTCTGGATGCCGGAATGGTTTGAAAAATAAAAGGGGTATAAGAATCGGTCGAGGTAATGGTGCCGTCAAAATCAAAAAAAGCAATGTTATTCAAATCAGGCCTTTGGTTTTATTTTATTGTTGGGCAAGCGAGTTTAACCCAGAAATAGGGTGAAATCACCAACGTGGTTGATCCTCATGGTGTTGAGGTATCAACCGATGTAATGACCGACATGCCGGGGCGTAAACGGGCAAGGCCATCCTGATTCGGATCGATGGCAATCCTTACCGAAATGCGCTGAACCACTTTGGTAAAGTTACCTGTGGCATTATCTGCTTTGAGTACACTAAACTCTGAGCCGGCAGCCGGTGAAATCTGTTCGACATGCCCCGTAAATTTTTGATGATCGAGTGCATCGACAGTAAAGGTTGCCTTTTGGCCAATCCGCATTTTCGCGATCTGTGTTTCTTTAAAGTTGGCAATTACCCAAGTTTGTTGTGGAATCAGATACAACAACTGAGAGCCTGCTGCAACATATTGTCCAACACGTGGCGTGACTTCACCTAACTGACCATTCATTGGTGCGCTAATGATGCTATAGTTTTGAGTGGTTTTGGCTTGATCTAGCTGTGCCTGAGCATTGGTGACTTGAGCCTGTAAACCCACTTGGGCCACTTGTGCTGTTTTTAATGCTTCTTCGGCGACTTTGACGTTGGCTTGTGCTTTTTTGAGTGCAGCCAGATCATTCTTTGCAGTTGCCGCAACTTGATCGCGTTCAGAGCGTGAGACTGCGCCGCTGTCGCCAAGTTGTTGATAGCGTTTTAACTGATCGACAGACAGTTGATACTGGGCCTGAGCCTGATCGACCTGAGCCTGAGCTGCTACAATATCGGCCTGCCGCTGGGCAATGGTTTGAGTCTGGTTGGCCAGATTGTTTTGTGCCTGTTCGACAGCCGATTGTGCCTGTGTCACTTTTTGGGCGTACGTGGTCGCATCGATATAAATCAGGGGCTGACCTTTTTTGACCGTATCAAAATCTTTAACCAGTACCGTTTTAATGTAGCCATTGATTTGAGAAGACAATACGGTGGTTTTACCCTTCACATAACTGTTATCGGTCTGTTGTAAAGCGGTTTGAAACGGCCCAATTTGCCATGCCCACATGATCAAACCAATCCCAACCAGTAAAACGAAAAACATGAGAATCAAAGTCGATTTTTTGGTTGGAATCAGCTTTCCTACGCTGGGGACTTGTTTCAGCGGAGAAGGCGAAGCCCCCGAATTCTGTTCGGCATTAGCGGGCGGTGGATGAGACTCGCCCGATGCAGATGAATCAGATGAATTTGGTTTTTGCTCGTCACTCATAAATAGTCTCGGAATTCAAAATGAAGATGAACGTTGAGCCGCGATTCGCTCTCGGTAAGCCAAGTATTTGCCCCATAAAATATTACACACGCCCCATAAAAACAGCACGATAGCCACAATACTATTAAAATTAATCACATCATTGTAAGCACGCACCTGCGCTTCACGATTTGCGGTTTGTGACAGCGTTTTGACGGCCTGAAGCTGATCAAGCGTTGGGTCGGTAATCGAGGGGGTAAATTTAGCCTGATACTGACTCAGGCGCTGTGCCACAATGGGATCGGTTTGTGTCAGATTTCGATTAATGTCCATCTGATAAATTTGTGTCTGATGCTTTTGATAGGTGTTATAAAATGAAGATCCAACCAATCCCCCAAAATTTTGTGTCGCTGAAAACAGCACAATAAACGTGACTACATGGCTCGGGCCTTCTTTTAAGGCGCGCCCAAAGCCAACCAGCAGCAACGGCCCGATAAATAAGCCATTGGCAAAGGCAATTAGAAACTGACTGTGAAAAAAGTTTTGGGGGCGAATATCGCTGGTGAGATGTGCATCGAGTTTGCTGGCCACCAAAATTAAAAATGAAGCCAAAACCAGATGCAAAATCGTACGTTCTCTGGAAAATGTCACTGCACTAAATACAACACCTGCCAACATTCCGAAAAAGATAATCGTGTACAGGCCCACAAATTGATCTGGACCCATTCCGACAGTTTTCAAAAAGTTGACTGCTGCATAACTTTGTTCTGAGAGTAAAAAACGCAGTGCAAAAGCACCAAAAATAAAACGTAAAACCCCCGCTGTGCCCAGCCAGCGAGTCATTAATAATGGATTGGTACGATGATGCTCGTAATAAAAACCCAGTACCAGCAGTATAAAACCACTCATAAGTACATAGGCCAGCCAAGGCGAATCAAACCACCACAACAAAGGCCCTTGGGTGAGAACAGCGCAAAGACAGGCAAATCCGGGCGCAAGCAGTAAAAAAGTATAAATGTCTTGGCGTTCAAATACGGCTATTCGCAAACTACGCGGTAATTTAAGCGACACCACCATGGCATAACAGCACACAGCCAGTCCAAGTTCAAAGGTATAAAGCACCGTCCAGTTGTTTACTGTCACCAAAGCGGGTGAAATAATCCACGCCAGTGGTACGCCAAGTTGCCCAAAGCCAAATCCGATATATAAGCCTTTGAGCCGATGTGCATTACTAAAGCCTTGCATGATGTAATACATGCCAAGCGAACTTAGCGGCGCTGCCACCATCCCGCTAATAAAACGCACAAAAATAGCCATGTGATAGTTCTGCACAAAAATATGCAAAATCATCACCGCAATAAACGCCAACAAACCGATTTCGGTAAACAGTCTCAGCCCATATTGTTGTCTGGCTTTAAACAAGATGAGATTGGAGCTGACATTGGCCATCACATAGGCCGCTGGTAGCCATGCCGATTCGACAGGTGTCAGGCCATATTCACCTTGTAGCTGTGGTAAGTTGGCAGTGATAAAACCATTACTCAAGCCTGCGGTCAGCGCAATAAACGTCCCGATAATAAAATACAAATACCGTTTATGTGTAGGATGCGCAATTGAGGGCGGTGAACCAGGAATGACCGGGCGTTCTTCATCGGTCCAGTCCGGTGGCGTTTCGAGATAACGTGGTGTCTCAGCCATGTTGCACCTCGTGTTTGACGATGATGCCATTGAGCAATAATTCGATTACACGGCTGGCCAAACGAACTTGTTCGCTTTGATCGTGTCCGCGAAAACAAGAAGATAGCATGGTAATAATGCTGCGATAATCTTCAAAACTAAAATCTGATCGGCATAACTGCTGTGCAACCGCACGATCAATTAGGGGCTGGATAATCATTTTATGCTGGGTAATCAGCTGTTGTACTGTGGGGTCGGAATAGTCCAGTACTCGCCAGTATTCCATCAGCACAGACAATTGATTAAGGTGAAATACATGACTTTGAATGAGCAAAATCAAACCATCGGGTGATTCATAATAGGGTTTGGCTCGATGTTCAAGTGCCTGCAAGGCCTGTTCCAACAAGGCATAAATCAGCGCTTTGCGGTCTGCAAAATTTCGGTAAAACGTAGCGCGTCCGACATGAGCATGATCGATGATGACCTGCAACGGCACCATCATGCCATGCAGTTTAAACATCTCGATTGCGGCCTCGAGCAAATCTTCGCGATTTTGAGCGGCGCGTTTCACGTGTTTACTCATGGCACGACCAAGGAAAGGGGATGAAACTATTTTACGGACATTTTTGTCCGTACTAACAGCACTTGTTTGAATAAGTTTTGTAATAATTGATTACTTTTAGTTATCTATAATTAAATAATTCATGATTATTTATTTTGTTTTAATCCCCGTATAGTCAGGTTATCTCTTAATGAAGCGTAAAGAAATGACCACAAGACATGACATAAATCAGCAGCAATATCAAAATAAATCAAATGCTTATTTAAGTAGTGCAGTACATGCACAAGGTGATGAGTTTAAAAAAATGCAAGCATTGATCCAGCAGAATAGATTGAAAACTGTTTTGGATTTGGGCTGTGGCGGTGGGCATGTTACTTATCAGCTTGCACCCTATGTCGATGAAATAACGGCCTATGATTTAAGCGATGAAATGGTCACAACCGTGCTTCATGAGGCACAACAACGCCAGTTATTTCAGGTAAATGGACAGCAAGGGCCGGCAGAAAAGCTTCCGTTTGAATCAGAACGTTTTGATGCGGTGGTCAGTCGCTATTCGGCACATCACTGGCAAAGTGTACCTCAGGCCTTAAATGAAGTTTGGCGGGTACTTAAACCCCATGGCAAAGCAGTATTCGTTGATATTTTAGGCCATGCATCGCTTTTACTCGATACATTTTTTCAAAGCATGGAAACCTTGCGAGATCCGAGTCATGTACGAAATTACAGCTTAGGCGAGTGGATAAATTTTGCCGAAAATGCCGGATTTGCTATTGAGACTGTAGATCAACAACAGCTTCCACTTGAGTTCAGAAGCTGGGTAGAACGTATGCAAACGCCTCTACATGCAGTTGAATCGCTTCGCTATTTACAGCAGCACACCACAGACCAAATCAAAAATTACTATCAAATACAAAATGATGGTTCTTTTGTCAGCCCTGTGGTGTATTTGGTACTCAGCAAAATCAAATAAATCTGCTAAAATACGCGCCTGATTTTTATAGAGTCTCCGGTCTTGGATAGCTTAATACCACTTTTTTCGATTGCTGCTGCATTGATGTTGGGTGCCATGAGTCCTGGCCCGAGCTTTATTTATGTAGCTCAGAACTCAATTGCAAAATCGCGTAAGCATGGATTATTTACGGCCTTAGGCACGGGGACGGGCGCAGCAATTTTTGGATTTTTGGCCGTGATTGGCCTACAGGCGGTTTTGTTGGCAGTTCCATCTGCCTATCTGGTATTGAAAATCGGGGGCGGGTTATATCTACTTTGGATGGCATACAAAATTTTAAAGCATGCCAAACAGCCAATGGATACACAAAGTGCTGTAGTCTCTAAAATGACCTATTCAAGTGCCTATCGTTATGGTTTATTAACGCAGTTAAGTAATCCAAAAATTGCGGTGGTGCTGGCCAGTGTTTTTACTGCTTTATTGCCAAAAGACATCCCTAGTTATTATTACGTTGCTTTGCCTGTGATTTGTTTTGTCATCGATGCCGGCTGGTATTCTCTAGTTGCATTGTTATTGTCTTCGGAAAAACCACGTACACTATACATCAAGGCCAAAACCCTGATCGACCGTGTGACTGGCGGTATTGTGACCCTACTCGGGCTCAAAATGTTGTTCTCAAGCCGCTAATAAGTTTAAATTTTTATGAGATCAAGCGCGATAGATTCGCGCTTTTTTTGTATCAATTACGATTCAAAAATATGTTGGTTATAAATTGAAATAGATAAAACATTCCACTTTGTTTTAAACATGCTAATCTGAATAAAATAACAAAGACAATGGAGGATATAATGGAAAAATTATCCGCTGTCGTTGTAGGTGCTGTGCTGCTCTTTGGACTCACAGCCTGTAATATGAAAGACAATATGCGCCCGCCAAAAGCTGAGCGTGCCATGAGCATAGCGGGTATGCCCGTCTATGAAAAAGACTATAAACTATCTCAAGAACTTGCTCTAAATCAAAGCGCTGTGCAACGTGAATAAGACTATCGGGCTTTCAGTTATGCAGGATTGAAAGCCTTTTTAACATTAAACTGATCAATTATGAAAGCACCATAAGTTTAAACTTATGGTGACTTCTGACCAGTTAATATTGGCGACTTAAACGCACATATACCATGCTATCCAGTTTTTGCTCATTGACTCAAGTTTTATACGTCGAAAGCAAAATACTGGTTTCACTGTTGTAAATTCCTGAAATATTTCGAATTCTTTCCAGCGCTTTATCAAAGCTTTCCAGTGAATCAGATTTTAATTCGACCAAAAGATCCCATTTACCATTGGTGGTGTGCAGGCGTTCAACCGCTGTTTCTAGGCGTAATTCACGAATCACCGACTGTGCCTTGGTGCCTTCCACCATGATATTGGCCCACGCCCGAATAATATTATTTTCAACATCTGGACGAAAACGCACCGTATAGCCCGCAATAATTCCGGTGGTTTCCATGTATTCAATTCGCTTTTGTACCGTAGCTCTCGAGACGCGTGTTTTGGCCGCCAGTTCGGTAATCGACATTCGGGCATTGTCTTTAAGTAAGCCTAAAATCATTTGGTCAATATTATTCATTTTGCTAATGACTATAATCAATTTGATAAAAAATAATTCATTTTAGTCATTAAGACAAATTTTCTGTGTCAATTTGATTGTGAATAATAGTGCATACACAAAACGCCAGATCATCTGAGACGCAGTCAAAAGCTGTATAGATGATTTAAAGAGGCGTGGCTACGTTATCTTCGATGACCTAGATGACGATACGTGAGCCAACAGGAACAAAGTCAATTAAGGAAACCGTGATGTCTTTATCATATGCAGATCAAACCAATGGTGCATGGCAAACCTATCTCACGCAAATCGATCGCGTGGCACCATATTTGGATGCGGATTTAAGCAATTTTGTTAACACCTTAAAAAGTCCAAAGCGGACTTTGATTGTCGATGTTCCAATTGTGATGGATGACGGCTCGATTCGCCATTTTGAAGGATATCGTGTTCAACACAATTTATCGCGTGGGCCAGGTAAAGGCGGGATTCGCTATCACCAAGATGTCGAACTGAATGAAGTGATGGCGCTTTCTGCGTGGATGACCATTAAAACTGCGGTGGTGAATTTGCCTTTTGGTGGTGCCAAAGGTGGCATTCGAGTCAACCCGAAAGAGCTGTCACCACGTGAGCTTGAACGCCTGACACGCCGTTTTACCAGTGAAATTAGTCCAATTATTGGGCCTCAAATTGATATTCCTGCACCGGATGTCGGCACCAATGCCGACATTATGGGCTGGATGATGGACACCTATTCGAGCATCAAAGGTCATACCGTAACCGGTGTGGTGACAGGCAAGCCGGTGCATTTAGGTGGATCACTGGGTCGTGTCCGTGCGACAGGGCGTGGTGTGTTTATAACCGGAATGCAGGTTGCTGAGCGAATTCAATTGCCAATTGCAGGCAGTAAGGTTGCGGTGCAGGGCTTTGGTAATGTTGGCAATGAAGCCGCATATTTATTTAGCCATGCACAGGCCAAAATTGTGTGTGTACAAGACCATACGGGCACCATTTACAATGCCGAAGGTTTAAACGTGAAAGAGTTACAAAAGCATGTGACTGAACACGGCGGCGTAATGGGGTTTGCCGGCGCGACTGTAATTGATGATGAAGCTTTCTGGACAGTGGATATGGATATTCTGATTCCTGCCGCATTAGAAGGTCAGATTACAGTAGAGCGTGCAGAGCAGCTCAAAGCCAAACTGGTGCTTGAAGGTGCTAACGGCCCAACGTATCCAGAAGCAGATGATGTATTTGTTCGCCGTGGGATCACCGTGGTACCCGATGTTATCTGTAATGCTGGCGGTGTGACCGTGAGTTATTTCGAATGGGTACAAGACTTGTCGAGCTACTTCTGGAGTGAAGACGAAATTAATCAGCGTCTGGACAAGCTCATGATTCAGGCCACAGCCGATGTTTGGAATACTGCTACTCAAAAAGGGTGCAGCCTGCGTACAGCAGCTTACATTTTGGCCTGCGAGCGTATTTTAAAAGCACGTAAGGAACGTGGCATTTTCCCAGGCTAAATAGCGCAATACATCGTGATGACTCGGGGCTTGAGCATCAGGCCAAGCCCGACTAAAAAACAGGAAGTGAACATAATGAGTAATCTCGCAATCACCCGTAGTAATTTTAATGACTGGATGGTGCCAGTATTTGCCCCTGCAAATTTCATTTTGGTTCGTGGTGAAGGCTCGCGTCTTTGGGATCAAAACGAAAAAGAATATATCGATTTTGCAGGTGGTATTGCGGTTAATGCACTGGGGCATGCGCATCCTGTTGCGGTGAACGCACTGACCGAACAGGCTCAAAAACTTTGGCATGTGGGCAACGGTTATACCAACGAACCAGTGCTAAATTTGGCACGTCAATTGGTCGAAAGTACCTTTGCCGATAAGGTCTTCTTTTGCAACTCAGGTGCAGAGGCCAACGAAGCGGCACTAAAGCTGGCACGTAAAGTCGGCATGATGAGCGGTCAGGCGCATAAAAACCAGATTGTGGCTTTTAAAAATGCCTTTCATGGTCGTACCTTATTTACCGTGACCGCAGGCGGTCAGCCAAAATATTCGCAAGATTTCGCGCCACTTCCAGAAGGTATTCAGCACACAGCTTTTAATGACTTAGACGCTGCCAAAGCGCTGATTAATGAACATACCTGTGCGGTGATTGTTGAACCTATCCAAGGTGAGGGCGGTGTAGTGCCAGCAACACGTGAATTTTTGCAGGGGCTACGTGAGCTATGCGATCAGTTTGGCGCGGTCTTAATTTTTGATGAAGTACAAACTGGTGTTGGACGTACTGGCTCGCTTTATGCCTACATGAATACAGGTGTTACGCCTGATATCCTGACCACGGCAAAAGCATTGGGAGGTGGATTCCCAATTGGCGCGATGCTCACCACCGATCATTTTGCCAATATGTTTGTGGTCGGTGATCATGGCACAACCTATGGCGGTAATCCTTTGGGCGCTGCGGTGGCCAGTGCAGTCTATGGGTTTGTCAACACGCCTGAGGTACTGCAAGGCGTCAAAGACCGTCATCAACATTTTGTTGCTGGGCTTAACACCATCAATGAAAAGTTGGGACTCTTTAAACAGATCCGTGGTGAAGGTCTGCTTTTAGGCTGTGTACTCAAAGACGAATATGCAGGCAAAGCCAAAAATATCGTGACCTTAGCGGGCGAAGAAGGTCTGTTGGCTTTGGTGGCGGGTATGGACGTGGTTCGATTTGCGCCGTCGCTGATTATTCCATTTGAAGATATCGATGAAGGTTTAAATCGTTTTGCACGCGCATTAGCTCGTCTTTAAGTCAAAAGCGAATCTGATCATGATGATTGTGAGACATGCTGCACACCGAGACTTAGATGATATTTTTCGGTTGGCAGGGCGGGCAGGAGAGTCAGGTATTGGCCTGACCTCACTGCCACAAAATAAAGAAATTCTGGCGGCTCGCATTGACCGTACCACGCGGACACTCGATGGTTTAGCTGAAGCCTACGAGGCCAGCTATTTATTTGTACTTGAAGATACTGCGCTTGGAAAAATTGTTGGGGTAAGCGCAATTGAGGTCGCGGTTGGCCTCAATGAGCCGTTTTATAATTTTCGCGTTGCCAAACAGGTACATGCTTCAAAAGAGCTTAATGTATATACCGCGCTCGACACGTTGTTTATGAGCAATGATTATACCGGCTGTAGTGAGCTGTGTACCTTATTTCTCGATCCAGATTATCGTAAAAATCAAAATGGCAAATTTCTTTCCAAGGTTCGGTTCTTGTTTATTGCCGCATTTCGCTCACTGTTTAAAGAAAAACTGATTGCAGAGATGCGCGGTTATTCCGATCAAAATGGACACTCTCCGTTTTGGGATGCCTTGGGATCGCATTTTTTTCATATGGATTTTGCCACAGCAGACTATTTAAGTGGGGTGGGGCAAAAAGTCTTTATTGCTGAGTTGATGCCACGCTTTCCGGTTTATGTGGCGTTATTACCCGAAGCAGCACGTCACGTGATTGCTCAGGTGCATCCGCATACCTTACCCGCAGCAAAGGTGTTGATGACCGAAGGTCTACAGTATCAAGGTTATGTTGATATTTTTGATGCAGGGCCAACGCTTGAAGCGAATACTTCAGATTTACGTGCAGTGAAAGACAGCCGCTACGTAAGCGTTGTGATTTCAGATCACGTTTCGGTTTCAGAGCGATGCTATTTGGTCGCCAACGACGATTATCACCATTATCGGGTTTTACTGCTTAAGGTCGCACTAACCGATGAGCACAGTATTTGTCTGACCCCAGAACAGGCAGCAGCTCTTCACGTGACCGAGCAGGATCAGGTTCGTGTTTTAGTATTAGATCAAATGGAGAATCAACAATGACAACAGGCGCACTTGCCATCAATGGAACATGGCGACAAGGATCTGGTGCAGTGATGACCAAAACTGACCCGATCAGTAACGAGTTAATCTGGCGCGGATATGAAGCAACTGCCCAAGAGGTTGAAACAGCATGTCTGGCGGCACGTGAGGCCTTTCCAGCATGGGCACGTTTAGGTCTAGAAGCCCGCATTGAAATAATTGAACGTTTTGCAGCATTACTTGAGCAAAATAAACAGCATCTGGCAGAGGTGATTAGCCGTGAGACCAGTAAACCGCGCTGGGAAACGCTCACCGAAGTCCAGTCGATGATTGCAAAAGTGGCTATTTCAGTTCGTGCATATCATCAACGCACCGGATTTACCCAAACTCAAATGCCGGACGGTGTTGCATCGTTACGCCATAAGCCACATGGTGTTTTGGCGGTATTTGGTCCCTATAATTTTCCGGGCCATTTACCCAATGGGCATATTGTACCAGCTTTAATTGCAGGTAACACTCTTGTGTTTAAGCCAAGTGAACTCACGCCTTGGACTGCCGAAGAGACGGTTAAGCTTTGGTACGAAGCGGGTTTGCCTCAGGGCGTACTTAATTTGGTGCAAGGCGGACGAAGCACGGGTGAGGCGCTTGCCGCAGCAACGCAAATTGATGGGCTGTTATTTACCGGTAGTGCATCAACAGGCTATCAGCTACATAAGCAACTGGCAGGTGCACCTGAAAAAATTCTGGCGCTTGAGATGGGCGGCAATAATGCCTTGATTATTGATGACGCTGTCGATCTGGATGCCGTCGTCAATCTGGCGATTCAGTCTGCATTTGTTTCTGCTGGGCAACGTTGCACCTGTGCGCGCCGTATTTTGGTCAAATCTGGACCACAAGGCGATGCCTTTATTGCCAGATTTGTGCAGGTGGCCAAGCAGTTGGTGATTGGGCCGTGGGATGCACAGCCACAACCGTTTATGGGTGGCGTGATTTCATCTGCCGCTGCCGACATGATGCTCAAAGCGCAAGCCAAACTGATTGCGCTAGGTGCCAAGCCACTGCTTGAAATGACCCGACCAGATGAACACAGTTCGCTATTAACGGCGGGTATTTTAGACGTCACGCAGGTTTCAGATATACCAGATGAAGAATATTTTGGCCCGCTCACCTGTATTTATCGTTATGAGCAGTTTGATGAGGCCTTGAGTCTTGTCAATGCCACACGATTTGGCTTGGCGGTAGGTTTGGTTTCACCTTCTCGCGAACTGTTTGAGCGCGTACTGATTGAAGCGCGGGCCGGTATTGTGAACTGGAATAAGCCGTTAACGGGCGCTTCAAGTGCAGCACCGTTTGGTGGTGTGGGGGCTTCGGGCAACCATCGTGCCAGCGCATTTTATGCGGCGGATTATAGTGCATGGCCAATGGCATCGCTAGAAAGTGAACAGCTCACATTACCAGAGAAATTATCACCGGGCATTGTGCTCTAGTACGGACTGCATAACACCTAAAAGGAAGAAAACATGTCGGGTTATGAAATTAATTTTGATGGATTGGTGGGCCCAACCCATCATTATGCAGGATTGTCATTTGGCAATGTCGCATCGACCAACAACCGCAACAATCTGTCTAATCCGAAGCTGGCGGCGCAGCAAGGCTTACTCAAAATGAAAGCCTTGGCCGACTTGGGCCTTAAGCAAGGTGTGTTTGCGCCCCAAGAACGCCCGCATGTGCCTACGCTTCGCCGATTAGGCTTTAGTGGAAGCGATAGCGACGTCATTGCAGCAGCAATGCGCGCCGCACCAGCGTTATTGTCTGCGCTTAGCTCGGCCTCTTCGATGTGGACAGCCAACTCATGTACCGTTTCGCCATCGGCCGACAGTGCAGATGGACGTGTACATTTTACCGCCGCAAACCTAAATAATAAGTTCCATCGTTCAATTGAGCACCAGACAACCAGCCGAATCCTACAAGCAATGTTCAATCATGATGTATATTTCGCGCATCATGAAGCATTACCTGAAGCGGCCTTGTTTGGTGATGAGGGTGCTGCCAACCATAATCGTTTGGGCGGTGCCTATGATCAGGCAGGTATTCAGGTATTTGTATACGGTCAGCAGCAACTCGGCGGTACCGTTGCACCCAAAAAGTTTCCGGCACGTCAAACCCGTGAAGCCAGCGAAGCAATTGCACGCCTACATGGTTTGCATGCCGACCGGACAGTGTTTGTACAGCAAAATCCTGAGGTGATCGATCAGGGGGTATTTCACAACGATGTGATCGCTGTGAGTAATCAGCAGGTGCTGTTTCATCATCAGCAGGCGTTTTTAAATCAGTCACATGCGCTTGCAGAAATTCGTGAAAAGATGGCTGCCATTGGGCAAGACTTTGTTGCGATTGAAGTACCTGAGCAACGTGTATCGGTCCAAGATGCGGTCTCGACCTATCTGTTTAACAGCCAGATTTTAACCCGTCCAGATGGTGCAATGACACTGGTGGTGCCAGAGGAGTCGCGTCAAAATGCGTCGGTGTGGGCTTATCTGACAGATTTGCTGCAAATGGGAACACCAATCGATCAAATCAAAGTCTTTGATTTGAGAGAAAGCATGCGTAATGGCGGTGGACCTGCGTGTTTGCGTTTGCGCGTGGCGCTAAATGATGCCGAATTGGCAGCGGTTAATCCGAACATCATGATGAATGATGCATTGTTTAGCACGTTAAATCAGTGGGTTGAGCGTCATTATCGGGATCGACTGGCGCAGGATGATCTGGCCGATCCACAGCTATTAATCGAGAGCAGAACGGCTTTAGACGAGCTGACTCAAATTTTAGGATTAGGTTCGGTGTATCACTTCCAGCGCTAACACATGGCACGGCAGACTTTAAAGGATGAAAGCATATGGTTGATCTATTGGCATTGACACTCACGCAACGTGAGCCTGAACAAGACACAGGTGAATCAGCAGGATTTCACTGGCAGTGGTTAGGCGAGGGATTGCTGCAGTGTACGCCTGTTTCGGGTTATGAAAAAACCATTTTGCTTTCTGCCGGAATTCACGGTAATGAAACGGCCCCAATTGAATTGATCGACAACATACTCAAAGATTTATTTGCTGCAAAACTGATGCTCAAGCATCGGGTGTTGTTTGTTTTGGGGAACCCGGAGGCGATCCGTCAAGGCGTACGTTATCTTGAAAATGATATGAACCGGATGTTTTGTGGCGCTCATGAGGCACTTGCAGTAGATGTAGAAACTCGCCGTGCAGCTGAGCTTGAGCACATCACATCGCATTTTTTTCACACTTCAGATGTGCAGGCCAAGGCTTATCATTACGATTTGCACACTGCGATCCGTGCCTCGCGATTGCCTCTCTTTGCTTTGTTTCCATATCAAAGCCATCCCTATGATGCAGCATTGCTTGCACAGTTGGATGCAGCCGATCTGGATGCACTGGTTTATCACAATAGTTTTGGCAAAACCTTTACCCAATTTACTGCAACGCATTTTCAAGCAGCCAGTACCACGCTCGAACTAGGTAAAGCCAAACCGCTTGGACACAATGATTTATCTGAGTTTGATCCAATTGATCAGGTGCTGCGTGCCATTTTAAGCGACACGGTTTTACCTGTGCGACATAAGCCTGCAATACGCGAATTTAAGGTGGTGACTTCGATCATCAAACACAGTGATGATTTTCAGCTTCAACTTGCGGCAGATGCACCCAACTTTTCGACTTTTCAAAAGGGCGAGGTGCTGGCGATACAGTCAGGCGAAAATCAAATCGTTGAACACGAGCATGTCTGGATTTTATTTCCAAACCCTCAGGTAAAAAAAGGCTTACGTGCCGGACTGGTGTTAGAGGAAACCACACAGCACAAAAAATAACTCGTCAGAGGTCAATCAGTCAGGAATAGACATTCATGGAGTATGAAGATGGAGATTCATTAAACGGACGTTGAAACCCAGAACGCGGATGAAATGCCCGGTGGGCGGTATATACAGCAAGGACATGTTGTCAAAAAAATAGTTGGAGTGAATGTGGATGAGTAATGACAATGAAAAGACATTGCAGGCAGGCGGATTCCTGAACGAGCAATCAGGCTATCAAGATCGAAGTAGCGCACAAACCAGTGCGATCGCCCGAGATCACGATACAGGAAAGCCCTTAAAGCGTGCTATGACCAAACGTCATCTGGTCATGATTTCATTGGGTGGTGCCATTGGAACGGGGCTTTTTTTAGGTTCGGGCGATGTGATTTCACAGGCAGGGCCGGTGGGAGCTATTTTATCGTATTTGCTCGGTGGCGTGATTGCCTACATGGTCATGCTCTGTTTGGGGGAGCTTGCGGTGCATATGCCGGTGTCGGGTTCGTTTGGTGAATATGCCAGAACGTACATTGGCCCGGGAACAGGCTACATGATTACATGGCTTTACTGGCTGACATGGACCGCCACACTGGGAACCGAATTTACTGCGGCGGCTTTACTGATGCAGGAGTGGTTTCCTTCAGTTTCAATGTGGACATGGACCCTGATTTTTGCAGGGTCGATCTTTACACTGAATGTCAGCTCTACTCGATTGTTTGCAGAATCGGAATTTTGGCTGTCCTTGGTGAAGGTGCTCACCATTATCTGCTTTATTGGTTTAGGACTTGCCGCCATTTTTGGGGTGATTTCTTATCATGGGCATGAATCTGCGCCGCTATTTAGTAAATTAACCGAACATGGCTGGTTTCCTAATGGTGTTTTCCCCATCTTTGCCACAATGCTCATTGTCAATTTTGCCTTTTCGGGCACCGAATTGATTGGTGTGGCAGCAGGTGAGGCTGAAAATCCAGCTCAAACCGTACCTAAAGCCATCAATGCGGCGATTTGGCGGTTATTAATTTTCTTTGTTGGCACAATTATTGTGATTTGTGCATTGCTACCGTATGAAATGGCAGGGCTAAATTCAAATAGTGTCAGCAACAGTCCATTTGTGACGGTATTTAACTACATCGGCATCCCTTATGCCGAAGATATTATTCGTTTTGTGATTATTACCGCCTTACTTTCGGCAGCCAATTCTGGCTTGTTTGCGGCATCTCGTATGATGTGGTCATTGTCGGCCAAAAATCAGCTTCCTAAAGTTTTCAAAAAGCTCACTGCTTCAGGTACACCGATTGTAGCTATTACGGTCACTATGTTTGGTGCCATTCCGGGTCTGCTTTCTGAACATTTTGCACCCGAAACCATTTTTAAAAATCTGCTAGGCGTGGCGGCATTTACCATGGTGGTGGTGTGGATTTCAATTTGTGTGTGCCAGTTTAACTTTCGTAGACAATGGATCAAATCCGGTAAAACCGCTAAAGATCTAAAATTTGCGGCGCCGCTCTTCCCACTTACGCCGATATTGGGCGGGGTATTTTGTACCATTACCTGTATCAGTATGGTGGCCGATCCTTCAATGCAAGTTGGATTTGTGTGCTGTATCTTGTTTATTGCAGCTTGCTATGCCAGTTACTTCTTCTTTTATAAAGAAAAAACATCAATGTAATTCAAAAAGCTGCCTGCATTTATGGCGTCAGTTGTAAATGTCACTCCAAACAAAAGCCAGTCTAGGAATAGACTGGCTTTTGAACGGATCTTGATTCAGAATTATGAGGAATGAGGTGCAGTAGCAGTGGTTTTGCCGAGTTCATCCGAGGCTGTTTTTTTACCGAAATGCAAGTGATTAAAAAAGAGATTAAGTAATACCGCAGCCAAACACGTGATACTAATACCAGAGTGAAATAAGGTTTGAATTGCGTTTGGCATGGCATGGAAAAATTCAGGACTGATGAGTGGAATGAGGCCAGCACCGAGTGATACAGCCACGATAATCATATTGGATTGAACCTGATAATCGACTTTAGACAGTGTACGAATACCACTGACGGCAACACTACCAAACAGTACCAAACCCGCACCGCCCAGAACCGGCATTGGAATAGACGCCACCAAGCGACCAAATACCGGCAGTAAGCCAAGTACCACTAAAATTGCCCCAGCACTTGCCACCACAAAGCGGCTTTTCACGCCAGTAATGGCAACCAGACCGACATTTTGAACAAATGCACACTGCATAAATGCCCCAAAAAATGGTGCAATCGCAGAGGAGAGCATATCTGCACGTAGGCCATCGGCAATACGGGTATTGTCTACTTTGGTTTCGACAATTTCACCAATTGCCAGCAAGCTCGCCGTGGTTTCGGTCAAAATGACCAGCGTTACAATACACATCGATAAAATTGCTGGCCATTCAAATACAGGCATACCAAAGCCCAGAATATTCGGTAATGCCACCCAAGCGCCCTGACTGACTTTGGAAAAATCTGCCAGTCCTAATGTAAATGCCACGACAGCACCAAAAACAATCGCCAAAAGTACCGCCAAACGACGTATTGCGGCAGAACCGAATTTGGTAATCAGGAGTAAAAACACCAGTGTGATGCCTGCGAGCCCCAGATTTTCAAGCGAACCCCAGTTAGGCGCTTTAGGATTACCGCCCATGATCCAGCGAATCGCGACAGGTAATAGTGAAACTCCAATAATGGTGATAATCGAACCCGTCACAATCGGTGGAAAGAAACGAACAATTTTGGAAAAAAATGGTGCAATCACCACACCAAAAATTGAACTGACGATAATTGCACCAAGAATGGACTGAAAGCTCCCTCCATTTGCACCAATTGCGATCATACTTGCAACGGCAGCAAACGAGGTGCCTTGCACGATTGGCAGTTTAGAGCCAAACCACTTCACGCCAAGGGTTTGAAGCAAAGTGGCTAAGCCAGCCACTAAAATTGAGGCTGTAATGAGCAGGCCAATATCGGCTTGAGATAACCCAATACCAAGACCAACAACCAGCGGGGCTGCAATGAGCCCACCGTACATCGTGAGTACATGCTGGAAGCCATAAGTCAGATTTTTAGCCAGTCCGAGATGCTCGTGCTCTGGCGATGATGCTGTCGGATTCGTGTTCATATCAGGTGCTTCGGTTCTTGATAGAGTTTCAAGAAATTTTGCAACATGCATGCCACGCATCCGCACTTCGTAATTTCATAAATTTTGAAATAACGAAATTGATATAACCCAACTCGTTTATAGGTTAATCTTTAAAGTGCACAGGAATCCATTGATAGCTTTTTCCATCTGCCGAATACACATGCCCAATTCCCGGAAAGGGTAAATGTGGTGCGGCGATGGTTTGTCCATTTTTGGCAAAATCTGCAAATTTTTTTAAGCGTGTTTGAACAGCTTGTTGTGGGTTGATGTCATATTCAATGGCTGTTTTTGGTCGATCAAACTGCACCGTATGCGAGTGAACAATATCGCCAATAAATACCACGGTTTCGCTATCAGTTTTAAGGGCATAGCTAAAGTGTCCCGGTGTGTGACCTGCGGTACTGATCACCTTAAAGCCTTGGATTTCGTCGCCAAGCTTATAGGTCTTAAAGCGTTGTTTCGCTTGATACGGTGCCAGCGCTGCTTTGATTTTTTCGACAGTACCCAAGTAGCCTGCACGTTTGGCTTCTGGCACTTTGCTGGCCTGCTTTGCATCTAACCAATAATTGGCTTCATCTTGTGAAGCATATACGATGGCATTTGGAAAATTGGCAGTGCCGTTTTTACTGATACCGCAAACATGATCGGGATGTAAATGAGTCAGCAAAATGGTATCGACCTGTTCAGGCTGGTATCCCGCTGCTTTTAAATTGGTTAAAACAGAACCTAAATTATTTCCTAAGCAACTGGCGGCACCACTATCGACCAGTACCAGCGATTTTCCAGTATTGACCAAAAATGCATTGACTGAGGTTTGAACGCCTTTCTCTTGATCGGCATAGTATTTCTTTAAAATGTCATGTACTTGTTGCTGTGGAATATCTTTAAACAGCGTAGGTGACATAAAATTTGTACCGTCGAGCAGGGCGGTGATTTGAACATTGCCTGCTTGATATTGGTAATAGCCTGCGACTTGTTTTTGTGGAGTCGGCATAGACAAACTTGCAGCCTGTAGTGTGGAAATTGTACCCAAAACAAGGCTGGTCGCTATAACTGTTGATCTTAATAATGTCATGAGCATTCTTATAAAAGTAGATATACGTAACTTTGTTTTAGCATGACCAATACTATTTTGCATTTAATTTTCAACAAGCACATAGCTGTACTTCGTAGGAAATTGAATCTAAATCCCGATTTGGAATTTTGATGTAGCACTGAGGTTCAGTTTTCATCTGATTGGATAAAGAATTGGACAATTCGGATAGAGCTTTCGCTTAGAAATAGATTTAATCAAGTCGTGATCAAAATCGATAACAAGGTGAAGGAACGAATGAAGACGATACATGTGGATGACATCATTAATCAAAATAGATTATCACGCTTGCAAAAGCAGGTATTGATTTTGAGTTTTTTAATTTTTTTCTGTGATGGATTAGATACAGGAATTATTGGATTTATTGCCCCTGCATTACTAGACGACTGGGGCATTAGTAAACCAGCACTTGCTCCAGTTTTAAGTGCCGCTTTGGTTGGAATGTCTATCGGTGCAATAATTTCCGGACCGATATCAGACCGATTTGGTCGTAAGGGTACGATTTTAGTCAGCACATTTTTATTTGCGTTATTTTCTGTTTTATCAGGATTTGCAACCGATACCACTCAACTGATGATCTACCGTTTAATGACAGGCTTGGGTTTAGGTGCGGTCATGCCAAATATCAGTACGCTTGTATCTGAGTATATGCCTGCAAATCGCAAAGTTTTTCTAACCAGCATCCCGGGTTGCGGTTTTTTATTGGGTATTTCAAGTGGTGGACTCATTTCAAGTGTATTTCTTGAAACGATAGGGTGGAGAATGATTATGGTAGTTTGTGGTATCTTGCCACTTTTACTGCTAATGGTCCTGTTTTTTAAATTACCTGAATCAGTTCGCTTTTTAATTAAACACAATCAATTAATAGCAGCACAGAAAATTTTAGAAAAAATTCAGGGATCTGTAATTGATCTAACACGCCTCGCAAATGTTGTCGATACGACTTCCTCACAATCGATTCGTCCTGTTCAGTTTTTATTTCGTCGTCACTTAAAGATTTCCGTATGCCTTTGGCTGTCATGTTTTATGAGTCTGCTGGTATTTTATCTGTTCACAAGTTGGATGCCGACCATTTTAAAAACATCGGGTTTAAGTACAGAACAATTTAGTCTAATTGCTTCCGTTTTTCCAATTGGCGGAGCAATTGGGGCTGCGATTATTGGCTGGTATATGGATAAGATAAATCCACATCGAGTCATCAAAAGTGCCTATTTGATTGCTTTTATTCTGTTTATAACGGCAAGTTTTATTCATTCAAATCTATTTTTACTTAGCCTCACCATTTTACTTACAGGTGCTATGTTGGCGGGTGCTCAGGCAGCTTTACTACCTCTGGCAACGATTTCATATCCAACTGAGTGTAGAGCAGTTGGTGTATCGTGGATGCATGGAATCGGACGATTAGGAGCAATTTTTGGGGCCTTTACAGGATCGCTAATTTTCCAATTTAGTTTTTCATTGGGCGAAATTCTGTTGATCTTGTCTGTACCTACCTTTATTGCTTTTTTGGGACTTAATCTTCAAAGTGATCGACATAACAATAAAGCTGAAATTGTGACTTAAAGGAGAAAAATATATGGACTTATATTTCTCAGATATTGAAGAGCGTAATCGACAATATAATGCCAGAAACTCAGTCGCTGATTTTGAAAACTGTATGCAGATCTATCGTCAATTGGCCGAGCAGGCCAAACAACGTGTTGTAGGACTATACGATATTGCATATGGAGTTTCTAAGCAGGAGAAACTGGATATTTTTCCAAGTGTTTCACAACCAGCTCCAGTATTTGTTTATATTCATGGTGGATACTGGCGGGCTCAGTCTAAAGATGATGCTTGTTCCATGGCAGAAAATATGGTCAAACATGGTATTTCTGTGGTGACAATCGAATATAACTTATGCCCAACATTTACTTTATTTGAGATCGTGAAAGAAATACGTTCTGCAATAGCTTGGCTATACAAAAATGCGCATCGGTATGGAATCGATGCTGAACAGATTTATGTCTGTGGCAGTTCAGCGGGTGGGCATTTGGTGGCTATGCTTTGGAATGATCAATGGCAGCAGCATTTTGATGTCCCTAAGAATGTTATTAAAGGCGTGGTGGCTTTGAGTGGATTGTTTGACTTAAAACCACTTTGCGATATCGACCAAAATCAATGGTTAAAACTCAATATTGAACAAGCCGATCGACTTAGTCCTATTCATGATCTTCCTCATCCTTCAACAGCAGCGCCTTTGTTATTGTCAGTTGGTGAACTTGAGACACAAGGTTTTAAAAATCAGACTTTGAATTTTTATGAGACTTGCATAACGCAAGGTTATTCTCAAGTGGCGTATTTGAAAGATAAAGGACATAATCATTTTGATATTGTGAACACACTGGCTGAGCCAGATTCGGATTTATTTCGTGCTGTGAAACAAATGATTCAGACCAATGCCAAAGCGTAAATAAAATCTAATGCAAATAAAAAAAGCTGGAAAACTCCAGCTTTTTTTGTTTGGTAAAATTAAGACACTTTATCGCCCGGTTTTGCACCGCTGTCTGGTGAAATTACCCAAACACCGTCGCCATTACCCGCAGCTAAAACCATACCGTTAGAAATACCAAAACGCATCTTACGTGGTGCAAGGTTCGCCACCATCACCACCAGTTTGCCTTTTAACTCTTCAGGCTGATAAAACTCACGAATCCCGCTAAAGACATTGCGCGGTTCAGCTTCGCCGACATTTAAAGTCAATTGAAGCAGCTTGTCTGAGCCTTCAACTGTCGCAGCGTCTTGCACAAGTGCTACACGAAGGTCAACTTTCATAAAGTCTTCAATACCGATAGTGCTGGTATTAAGAGCAGCTTCACCTACTTTTGGTTCAGATTTCTTCTCGACTTTCTTCTCTTTTTTCTTTTCCGCTTTTGGTGCTTCTGCTGTAGCAGCCAACGAGTCTTTAGATGCATCGACCATCGCAGCCACAGCTTTCGGATCTACACGTTGCATGAGTGGTTGGAACTGTGCAATTTCGTGTGCAAGCAAGATTTGCTGACGTGATGCAAAATCAAAGCTTTCAAGTTGTAAGAAAGCCTGAACTTGCGCCGCAAGTGTTGGCAGCACAGGAGACAGGTAAATCGCAAGCTGACGGAATAAGTTAATCCCGACTGAGCAAACGTCATGAACTTGTTGTTCTTGACCCTCTTGCTTCGCAAGCGCCCACGGTTTTTTCTCATCGATATATTGGTTGGCTTTGTCGGCCAGCGCCATAATTTCACGAATTGCAGCGCTAAACTCACGCGCCTCGTAGGCTTGTGCAATAGAGTCGCCTGCATCGATAAAGCTTTGTACCAGTTCTGGTTCTGCACAGTTTTCAGATAGGGTATTGTTAAAGCTGCTATTGATAAATTTGGCACAGCGGCTAGCAATGTTGACCACTTTACCGACCAAATCAGAATTTACTTTTTGTACAAAATCATCCAGATTCAAATCTGAATCTTCCACTTTGTCCGAAAGTTTCGATGCAAAGTAGTAGCGTAGGTATTCTGGATTCAGGTGCTGTAAATAGGTTTCTGCTTTAATAAAGGTACCGCGTGATTTCGACATTTTCTGACCATTGACCGTCAGGAAACCATTAACGAATAAACCACTTGGAGTACGGTAGTTGGCACCTTCAAGCATTGCCGGCCAGAACAGCGCATGGAAGTAAACAATGTCTTTGCCAATGAAGTGATAGACTTCGTTTTGGCTGTCTTTTTTCCAGTAATCATCAAAGTTGAGCTCTGGGCGCTTGGCTTTGATGTAGTTTTCAAAGCTCGACATATAGCCAATTGGCGCATCGACCCACACATAAAAATACTTGTTAGGTGCACCTGGAATTTCAAAACCAAAATACGGCGCATCGCGTGAAATATCCCAGTCGGCTAAACCTGCTTCAAACCATTCATCTAGTTTGTTGGCAATCGATACTGGCAAACGGCCTTCGTCACGTGTCCATTTTTGCAAGTATTCACCAAAGTTAGGTAACTTAAAGAAGTAATGATCTGACGATTTTTCAACGGGTGTTGCGCCGCTCAAGGTTGAACGCGGATTAAGTAATTCGGTGGCATTGTAAGTGGTGCCACATACTTCACACGCATCACCATATTGGTCTTCTGCTTTACATTTTGGGCAAGTGCCTTTAATAAAACGATCTGACAAAAACATTTGTTTTTCAGGATCGAAAAGCTGAGTGATCGGGCGAACGGCAATATTGCCTGCTTCACGGTTTTTAAGGTAAATATCTTCAGAACGTGCTTTGTTTTCAGTGCTGTGCGTCGAGTCGTAATGATCGAAATGTACACCAAACCCGTCAAAATCGCGGATATGTTCTTTTTGTACATTGGCAATTTGCTGTTCTGGCGAGATTCCATTGGCTTCGGCACGTAACATGATTGCCGTACCATGAGCATCATCCGCACATACGTAGGTCACATCATGGCCCATTGCACGCATGGCACGAACCCAAATATCTGCTTGGATATAACCGAGTAAGTGGCCCATATGGATGGGTCCATTGGCATAAGGGAGGGCGTTGGTGACTAAAATTTTACGCACGGATTGGATTCTCTCATTCGTATTCATAAGACCGATGATTCTAACTGATGAACCCGAGAAAACAAAGCAAGGCATGGCTTGACAGAGAAGGGAAAATTAAAAAAGAGCACTTAGATGAAGTGCTTAAAATAACTCAAGCCTGCGAGCAGGCTTGAGGGAGATCAATCGAGAGGTGAATGACTTAGAACTGATAACCCGCAGCGACGTAGTAACCCCAGCCGGTACTGTTTTGTACAAAGTCGCCATTACCCCAGTTGGCAACCGCGCCGTCTTTAAACTGACCGCCATTGTGGAAGTAACGCGCAGCAGTGAATAAACGCAGATGCTTCATGTTATAAGAAAAAACATGCGTTGAAACCAAAGCTTCATTGGTGCGGTTCGGGTCTTTATCGCCAAGTTTCGAACCAAAGTCATAGTTGGTAAAGGTGAAATAGTTGAGTGATGCGCCATTATTAAATGAATAAAGCGGATAGAAAAACTGAACCTGTAAACGTCCGCCATCATCTGAAGTATATGAGTTTGGCGCGCCGTAGTTTTCCCATTGCTGTTTTGCAAACACGTTTACATTCATACCAAGTTTGGTGTGGGTGTCAATTGAGGTACCCAAACCATAGTACAAGGTATTTTGGGTGTTATTCGAGTGACCACCAGCGTCTACGATCCAGTCAGTTGCAAAGAACCAGTCTTTAAATGGCCCAACAGAGAGATCTTTACCGGTTAAACGATTGAACGAAACTTTTGGCTGGTTTTCAGCAAAGAGTTTAGAACCGTCTTTGTCCCAAACCCCTTTAATGTTGTCGTTACCACCAAAATATTTTGGCGCATCGAAATAGCCATACCAATCGATTGGACCAGTCTGACCATAATACTCAAGCTCAAGATAGGCATTTTCTACTGTTTTTGGCGAAAATTTGACATCATTGCTATAAATACCCCAAAGTGTAGCATTCACACCAGCATTGGCCTGTTGTACACCCAGCAATGTTGCTGCAGCTAAAAATACAGTGCTTAACGATTTAAGAGACATTATTAGAACTACTCCAACATCATAAATTTTTAGACATATCGCACTATGTCTAAACAAAAGATTCTTTAGAAAAAACGAACGCAAAAGACCTAAGCAATGAATATGCCACTCTACTGGCATGGGCTCGGCTACACTGACCGTGAATTGCGTAATCTTGGTGGACGCGATTTTATGTTATTTTGATGCAAAGTTGTTAAACTTTGTAATTAAAGGTGCTGTAAGATGATTTTTAAAGAATAAATTTTAGATTTATTATTAAATAATTCATGTTTTTAATTTTATTTTTCATCATTAAAAAGTCTAAAAATTTTATTGAGACTCAGCATATCTGCTGTGTATCGTTTAGTTTTTTTAATCAACGTCGCAATGATTCAATCGATTACATCGTGAAAGCAAGATATAGCTTCCTCGCTATGAAAAGTTGACCATTTGGTGCATTTTTTCAAAAGTTGATCTGTAAGGTGGCACAACAACGAAGTTGAATTATCCCTAACATTTGACAACATGCAGCTCTATGTCATGCGAGCTTGAGAAGTTCTACAGTCAATTTTCAATTGAGTGGGTAAATTAAGAATTGCTCAATTACAAAGCCTGTGTGCTGTTGGTCAAAAAAGTCAATGAAAAGGAATTAGTATATTGAAATTTAAGATAAAACACTTCGCTACAATGTGTATCATCTTTGTTGCAAATTGCAGTTTTTAAACCTTTCGCTGCATAAGCAATGTATAAAAGAAGATAGATCAAAGCTCCCATCAAGATTCCATATCACAGATTTTACTCAAATATCTAAGACAAAGAGGATTGCGACATGACCAGCGAAAACAAATTAGATGATTTAAAAAATAAAGCGGCTGACCTAGGCGATGAACTCAAACATAAAGCTAAAGAGGCCAAGCTAGAAGGCGAAAAAGCGCTAGATGACCTCAAGCATAAAGCTCAAGAGGCTAAGCTCAATGGTGAAAAAGCTGTAGATGACTTTAAAAAAGATGCAGAGCGTGATCATTCAGATAAAAAAGCTGCATTTGATGACAAGGTCGATGAAGCCAAAACCAAATGGGATGATGCCAAAGGCGATGCGCAAGACAAGTTCGATCATCTGAAAACCGAAGCAGGCCATAAGCTTGAAGAAGCCAAGTTAAAGGCACAAGAGCTCAAGCATGAAGCATCGGTGAAACTCGATGAACTTAAAACACAAGCATCGGCTAAACTCGACGAATTGAAAAAAACAGCTACCGATACTTTAAACAAATTTAAAGGTAACGATAAATAAGTCTTGCCCTTAAAAATTGGCTAACTCAAGTACGTTCACTGCATATGATTGATGTAGAGAAAATGCAACATTAATATGGTGTAGTGAACGAGCTTTTATAAAAATACTGTTAAACTACGCTCTACTAGACGCATTATTTCTGTGGAGTATTACGAATGTCGTGGCTTTCATCGCTTAAATCTGTATTTTCACCCGCACAAGAGGTGAAAGAAGAAGACATTCAAGCCATACTTCAAACCTATCGTCTTACAGGGCACTCATTCGAACTTAAAGACCGTATTACGCAAGTAAACGTGCAGGGTCGTGTCTTGCAACTGACGATCAAAACCTATCCTGAAGAAGCCGATCATTTACAGCAAATTCATGACGAACTTGCAGGTGCGTTACAAGGTGCAGGGATTGAAGAGTTAAATTTGCATGTAATTCAGCAAAAAACCGCACCGCGTACGCAAGAAGTTGCCGCAACTTTACCTCCTGTCGTCGATGCCTCTGCATCACCAACACCTGATCCGAACAATCCACCAATTCAAAAGAAAGCCCCGCTACAAAGTGAGGTTGCTGCTCACCCGCGTATTCAACATGTGATTTTGGTGTCTTCTGGTAAAGGCGGTGTGGGGAAATCGACCACCACGGTCAATTTGGCCTTGGCATTACACAAACAGGGTTTAAAGGTGGGCGTATTAGATGCCGATATCTATGGGCCAAGTATTCCGACCATGTTGGGCAATGCGGGTCAAACCCCAATGATTGAAAATGAAAGTTTTGTGCCACTTGAAGCACATGGGCTAGCAGTGCTTTCTATTGGACATTTGACTGGCGACCATAACACTCCTGTGGCATGGCGTGGACCAAAAGCCACAGGTGCACTGATGCAGCTCTTCAACCAGACGCTCTGGCCAGATTTGGATGTGCTGGTGATCGATATGCCACCGGGCACAGGCGATATTCAACTGACGCTTGCACAGCGCATTCCGGTTTCGGGTGCTGTGATTGTAACCACTCCTCAAAATGTCGCATTGCTTGATGCCACTAAAGGTATTGAGCTATTTAACCGGGTGGGTATTCCTGTATTGGGTGTGATTGAAAACATGTCGACCCATATCTGTTCAAATTGTGGTTTTGAAGAGCAGATTTTTGGTACGGGTGGGGGCGATCAGTTGTCTGAACAGTATCAGATTCCACTGCTTGGGCGCCTGCCTCTTAATGGGCAAATTCGTGAAAATGCCGATAAGGGCCAACCGAGTGTGGTTGCGCAAGATGCTGCTGCTGAAAGTTATGAACTGATTGCACAGGCGCTTTGGTCGCGCGTAGCAGATTTGCCGCAACGTGCGCGTGATGACAAGCGTATCTTTTAATTTGAAAACGGGTTCACTAGATCTGCACGAGATATAGCCTATTTATTATGATTTTTATTAGATTTTCTATATAATCATGCTATCTATCTGATTATTTAACTTTTATTGGTTAGTTTTTTTGAACGATTGGCATAAAATTTGCTAATTACTTGTTTTTGGATTTAAGGATAACGAATGAAGTTTAAAGCGTTGTTTACTGCACTTGGTCTTTGCTCAGGTTTGTTTTTGACCGCGTGTAGCAGCCATTATGTTGCATCTACTCCCTCAGTTGAAGTGAAGTCAGCATTGAAACCAATCATTATTCAGGGTGCCTTACCCGTTGAGTCTGAGCAAATGGCATCTAAACTCAGTGATGTCAGTGTAGAAACCATCGGTGGCTGGAAATTCTGGAAAGGCACCTATCATGGCTATCCAGTCATTATTTCAAAAACGCGTATGGGCATGAGTAACTCTGCAGCAGCAACAGCGATTGCCATTGAACGCTTCCAGCCTGTTGCGATTATCAACCAAGGAACATCAGGCGGTCACGATCCAAAACTGAATGTTTACGATATTGTGCTGGGTCAATACACCACCAATATTGGTGCATTTAAAACACCGCACCAGCCTGTCGGTGGTGGATCGGATGCACTCAAATGGAATGAAGCATTTGATGTACTACCAAAAGATGAATCCGACCCAGAGCCAATTGCAATTCGTAAATTTCAAGCCGATGCCGGTTTACTTGCCGCTGCACAGCGCGTGAAATCGAGCTATAACAAAGGTAAGGTGGTTGAAGGAACCATTGGTTCTGCCGATGTTTGGAATAACGAACTAGATCGCATCAAATTCTTTAATACCCGTTACGGTACGTCGGTAGAGGAAATGGAAGCGGCATCGGTTGCGCAAATTGCCAGTCAGTTTAATGTGCCATTTATCGGTATTCGCGTGGTGTCAAACAACATTACCAACAACGGCAAGTATGATGGCGGTACAGGTGAGGCGTGTCAGGAATACGTTTTGCATGTGGCCGAAGAATACATGAAAGGCTTAAAAGCAAAATAAGCCGAGCTCACAACAAGGCCGAACTTTAGTTCGGCTTTTTGTTTGGTCTGTTTTTCCAGTGATGAATCACACTCCAACGCCAAAATAAATTGGTCACCGCCGATAAAACAATGGCAACCACTAAGGCTTCAATGATCAGCCCGGAAAGTAAAATTTTGGCGAGGCTTAAATCAATATGTGCGTGTCCGAAGTTTCTCACCCAGTTCGAAATTTGATGTAAGACACCGAGCAGCATTTCTTTATTGATCATCTGCACATGATAAATTTTTGTGCCAATCCAGAAGCCGATATACAGAATCGGTACTAACGTAAGTGGATTACTTAACCATGCCAAAACCAGCCCAATCGGAAGATTCACTTCAAACATCAGGACAGCAGCAACAATAAACAAGCTGTGAAACGGAATAGGCAGCAGGCCAAAGAATGTCCCTATAAATACAGCACGGGTAATCGATTTTCGATTGATATACCACAGCAAAGGATTGAGCGATCGTTTACCAAAAAATCGCATCAATTTCAGATTAGCGACCTTTTCAGATGAAGGAAGCCAAGATTGGAAGAACTGCTTTGCCATAGACATAATATCATTCAATACGCAATACCACGGTATGCCGCATTGTCGCGATCATCCGGTGCATCAGGACATGACCTATAGTGCTGAGGAAAACTTAGATAAAACTTAAAGCTTTGAAAAAGAGAGAATTGATTGCAATACAAACAACCAAGTGTCGAGACATAACGGTACGCCTTTTGCAGCGAAGTGTCAAATTGTGGCGCAAGATAGCAAAATTGAATAAAAAGATTGAGATAGATCACACAAGTCATAATTATATACACTTTTAAAGTGACTGCTGCGTCTTATTGATTTATAGCTTATAAACCCCTGTAAAGTATTGAAAATATCCATGAGCGGCCAATATCAATCTGAGCAGTTTCAGTATATGTTTGTTGGCTGGTGCTATAGTGTTTTTCGTCTGGTTTGATACAGGGTGAGGTCATCGGATGATTTCATGGTTTTTTGTGGGACTGGTTGCTGCCATTTTGCTAACACCAGGCCCAACCAATACATTGCTGGCATCGTCTGGTATTCAGGTGGGGGTGCGTGCATCTTTAAAGCTGATTCCTGCTGAAGTCACGGGATATATTATTTCGATCTCGTTTTGGGGATTACTGATTGGTTTAATTTCCCAGCATTTTGCTTTACTGCCGACCATTTTGAAGTTGCTTAGTGCATTTTACATTTTGTACTTGGCCATCAAGCTGTGGCGTACAGCCGATCATCAGCAAAATTTGTCTCAACCTACGATTCGTTTTACCGAACTCCTTTGTGCCACCATTTTAAATCCGAAAGGTTTATTGTTTGCCTCTGCCATTTTCCCACAGGCTGCGTGGTCCAATATGCATTTGTACGGTTTACACATGGCCGTATTTCTCATGCTGATTATCCCGATTGCAACTTTCTGGATTGTCGTTGGGGCGTTGCTGGCAAAAAATCGGACACGCTGGTTTAATCCATCGAACCTACAACGCACTGCATCACTGATTTTGGTGAGTTTCTCCATACCACTGAGTTATTCTGCATTTTTAAAATTTTAAAGCGTGTTCGGTGTTCGCAAGCCGCAACGTTTATGGTGTTGTAAATTGAAGCGTAAAAAGCCGTATTAGCTTACGCTTGTCGGAAATGTTTTTTTTTACATGTTTTTTTTTGCATTTGTTTAAACAATACGCATAATAGAAAGTGAGTCAGGGTTGGCAAAATTGCTAGCCCGTGTGGCAGGCGGGACGCTTTTCACAGCAGATAAAATCAAGAAAAATAAAATATGGTGCGGAGCATCGTATAACAGGATGGTCATGATGACGACAGGACATTCTACAGTCAACGTTCAACTCGCAGTGCTACTTTTGAGTCTAGGCTTAGGCCTCGCTCATTCAGCTTTTGCCTTGGAAGCATTGTCAGATGAAAGCTTGAGTCAGCAAACTGGTGAAGGGATTGCGATCTTGCCCGAAAACGTCAAAATGGTGTTTCAAAAGGCAGAAGACAATTTAAGTACAGCACAAAATAAAGCCCGTGTGGCAGATCGAAGTTTTGATACCGGTCTGATTCGTGTGATTCCTGTCGGCCCATTGTCTGCAACGGCCACTGCCGCAGGTGCAAAAAAAGCCGATCTGTATCTTTACGGTTTGGCACTCTCTAAAAGCGACAGCGATGTCAACTCACGCTTTAGCAATACTGGACTCAATCTCGGTACTGAATCTAACCCGTGGGTTTTAAATGTATTACCTGTCAATACTTTTGATTTTGCAGGGAATCTACAAAATTTAAGTTACTTAAGCCTTGAGGCTCCTTTACTGCGGGCAGATGGCACAGTCGGCACAGACCCTGCCAAATTGGGCTTATGGGGCGATATCTTTTCGCGTAACTCGACCACCAGCACCACCGTGAACCCTGTAACTGGCGCACCAACCACTTTAGGTGGACTTGAACAGCGCTTACGTGTGCAAATGGTGCTCAATGGTCTAAATTTAAATGGCTCGAACTTTAAGCTGTTTCAAACTTTAGGCAATGCGCAGGCATCAGGGTTGCCAGCTTCATATAATCAAACACTCGGTTTGGCGGCGTTGATTCGTTTAAATACCGATTACAATGCGGGTACGCGTACCACAGCAGATGCGAGTCGTGTGCTGAGAATCAGCTCGGCTGAAGCCACTACAGATACCAGTAGCTGTACCAGTACCGGAACTTGCTTAAATACACCGGCCATTACTGGCGGCGGCGCACCAAGTTTTAATGCCCAAGAGGGCTTATACATTTATAGCCCAAATATCAATCTGGTTTTGGGTAATGTTTATCAGCCGCTTATTTTTAATACCGACGGCACCAATTTTTCTTTGGAGCTGACCCGTATTCCAAACGTGGCCAGTATTTATCAGCAAATTTATACCGATTACTCGGGTACCAACTCAGCTTATAAGGGTTCGACCTGTAACGTGCAAAGCTGTGGCACGGCCTCCACCATTGCTGGGGTGAATTATCAAGGCACAACCGCTACACACAGTAGTATCAGTATTGGAACAGTCGGAATCGGAAGCGGCAACTTACTAAATGCGGTGAATACCAGCTCGGCTGTAGGGGTCACTTTTAAAGATCCATCTGGCAATGCGGTGAATTTAGGTTCGGCAGCAATTGATGGCCTGATGATTCAGCATTTTAAAATTTCGACCACCGGACTTTGAAGGAGCGTATCAGCATGAAAATTCATCGTCTCGGTTTAATGGGCGTACTAATGATCAGCAGCATGGTATATGCCGATCCATCAGGTTTAAAAGCATTGAGCAATCAGGAGCTAAGTCAGGTTCAGGGCCAAGGTGGGGCCGATTTAAGCCTATCTTTGTCACTCAATCAGGCCGTTCCGTCAGGTAGCGGTTTGTCTAATACCTATGCCTGCGCCAATGGCGCAAATCAGTATTGTCGTTTAGCCTTGGCATTTAATAATCGTCAGGATCAAAACGGCAATTTATATTGGCTGGTCTTTAAAAAAATTCAGGGCACTTTGGCGATCGATAAGTTTCAGCTCGATGGCACAACGGTGACGGTGAATACCAATCAATATCGCTCTGCGCTCAAACTGACTTTTTTAGATGAATATCCGATCCAGATTCGTAATCTGGGTTTTGAGGCACTTTCGATTGAAACCGATACAGGAACAGCAGACAGCCAAAAAGGGTATTTAAGTACCTTTGTGCCGTCTACTTATACTGGTTTTGACCAAGGATTGGAGCGTGGTTTTGTGGGGGTGAACATCAATGCGAATCTGGCATTGTCAGGTTCGGTTAAGGTGTTTAGCTGTAACGGTTCAGCGACCTCACGGTGTTAAAGGGACAGATAAATGAATAAAAATAAAACGCGTTTAACTGTGCTGATGCTGAGTATTTTAACTGCACAATATACCGTTGCAATGGAAGCACTCTCAGATCAAAACCTCAGAGAGGTATCGGGTAAAGATGGCCTGACCGTGCAACTTCAAACCGATAAAGTCACAGCCAACCAGATTAACTGGAAAGACAATACCACGTTTGCAGATGGCAGTTCTGGCAACTTAAATTTGTCTTTAAATAATTTGGCGATTACACAACTGGGCAGTCAGGCTGTGGGCGGTACCATCAAATTCGATGTAGGTACAACCTCCACCAATAAAGCCGGAATTCGCCTCGAAGCTGCGCTCAATCCATCGCAAATACATATTGCCGATATCAAAGTTTGCTCCGATGTTGCCAATACAGCCAATTGCTCCGATGCCAGCAGTCAAAGCTTGGGGGCGCTGACGATTAAAGATCGGGACGGCACTAAATTTTTACTACAAACCGCGAATGGGCTGTTCAATGCGCAAGAGCTGGGTTATCTGGAATTTGGTCTGCAAAATGCCAATATTTTTTATAGTTTAAAAAATAGCGCAGCGGTGAACCAATTGGTTTTAAAAGATTTTAATTTTAATTTTAAAGGCTCGGGTTATATGTATCTCGATCCTGTCAAAGGCTTTGTGCTTTCAACCAACGCGCAAGGCACAACAGGTTCAACCAATCAGATCACGCTAGACCGTGTAGCCGATTTGGACAATGCAGGCAAAACCAAACCGGGTTTCAACGTCGACTTGCGTTATAAAGCCAATGTAGGCGCAGACCCAGCAGCGTATGCCGCGCAAAATGATGACAGCACAGTCAAACCAATTTTACGTTTGGGGGCATCGGGTGCACTGCGTGATGCAGAGATTTCTGTCAATGCGGCACGACCAACTTTAGGTGGGGCACAAATTGGTGCTGCAACTGCCAGCTCAGATATGACCGGATCGACTGGCGTGCATGTGGCCATGAAAGCCAGTTTCACGCCAGATGTGAAAGACAGCAACGGACAAGTCACCACACAGGGCACACGGCTTGAGCTCGGGGGCACCGGAAAAAACAGCTATGCCATCGAATTTGGGAACCTCACGCCGTTACAGATCCGTCAGGGGATTGCCGCAGATTCGAGCAATCTGGCACTGAATCAGAATTTGGCACAAATCAACTTTGGTGATTTATATATCAATGCCGTGAAAACCCAATCGATGGAATTTCAGATTAGTTCCACCATAGCGGCGCTGTTGGGTCGGCAGGCCGGGATTTATCGGCATAATCTGTATGAGTCGAGTGTCACATCGAATCCCAATATCTTAAGTTTGGCCATTCGGGGTATGGAGTTTCAAGCCATCGCGCGCAGTGCGCGCTTTATTGCCGACAATAGCAATGACAGTGCCAATCAAATCAATAATCAAACCGCGACATGGGGCTTAGGTTTGCCCATTTATAACTTAAATGCAAACTTAGGCATCTATGGCACTACTTATGGCACAAATAAAGATAAGCAAGGCATTGGTTTTGGTTTAGCTTTATCTACTCAAGGGCGTAATACTGATGGTAGTAAAACCACATCGGTGATGTTGATTGATGGTGCTAAAAATGCGAACAGTGGCGAAGAAGTTAACTACTATGCTGGTTTACGCAATATTGATTTGTTTCTAGATACCAACGGAAGTATTGGCTTTGAGCAAAATGGTATCGCGCTTGATTTAACGAAACTTATTATTGCCTTAAATGCCGAACTGGCTTTAGGGCAATTGCCGGGTAGCCGTTATAATATTGCCGCATGTAATACCAGTACATCGGTCGCTTGCTTTGTGCCTTCAAATAATTTCACCCAAAACTCAGATGTGCTTTTTGCAATTGGATTACGTCTGGATGGAACTGCATCGTTAATGCTGATTCCGGGCGCCGCCTCAGATCTGACCTTGAAAGGAAATGTGAATTTACTGGCTTCAGCCAGTAACGAAAATCGCAATTACATCCATATTGTCGATCCAAGTACGAATGCGGCGCTGGGTCTAGATAAAATCTCGGGAAATTTAAATCTAAATACGAATCTGAAACTCACCAAAGATACGTTTGTGGTGGCCAATCAAGTGAATCTCAATCCATCTCAAACACCATCACAGGTGCTCAAAGCCAATCTTAATTTTTATCCGACGGCTGCCTCCACAGGTCAGCAACTTGGACAAATGGTGATTACGGGTGGAACCATTCGTAGCAGTATTGGGATTACACCACGGTAATCAAGGAAGATCATGATGAAACAGCTAAAAGCCATTTTACTGACAGCCGCGGGACTATGTTTGACGCAGGCTGCATTTGCAGATCGTTTGACCTCTTTAGATGATCAGCAAATGTCTGAAGTCACCGGACAGGCATTGCTTAATTTAAACTATGTTGCACCTGGCGGATCTAACCCCAACGGAAACATGGGATTTTATCGATTGGGATTAGAAGCTCAACTTGAACTCAATGCCAACATTAAGAAATTGCAATTGGGCTGTGGTGGTGTAAAAGGAACTGGATGTGATATTGATATTGATAATATCGCGCTGACCGGAATCACCAGCTCAACCGCGCAAGGGGCCGGAGTAGGGACAGACTTTAAACTCACCAATCCGTTTATTGAGTTTGCGATTCAAAATCCAGACTCTGCTGCCACACGAACCATTACAGGATTTCGTTTAGGGGCACTTTCGGCGCTGGGGATTATGAATATTGGCTCAAATGGTGACTTAAATACGCTTGCTGATGATACTGGAATCAACTCATTAAGCGGAGATATTGGTGTACGTGTAACCAATGCAAATTTAACGAATGTGCATGCATGTCCATTTGGTGTAAATTCATCTGGAGATCGATGTAATGCTGTATTAGGTTTAACAGGGCAATTAAATGGAACGGCAAAAGTAGATGATTATAGTACAACATTAATCAATAACCGAAATTCAACTTTTAGTTTGACCAAACTGACGGCTCAGGCTTCAGCATCTTTGCTTGGTTTAAAATTAACCAATGTGAATATGAACGATATTCCCTATAGAACAGTACACCAGTTACTGGTGGCTGACACGGATTCAAATGGGAATTTGATCGCGACCAGTAATGCTTATATTTCTTCACAAAGTAAAGATATACGTTGGCAAAATGTCAGTGACCAAACATGGAGTAATAATGCAGCACAGAAAGGTTGGTGGATATCGATTCCACAAACTCAATTTAATAATTTGAATATTACTCAAGATGTCTATTTAAATGCACTTGGTGCTGTTTCTGGCGCTCTTTTAGGAACACCGGTGAATTTGGCGCCTGTCGATTTGGGTCAAATGCCGATTAGTAACTGTTATGGAAATTTGAAGTTTTGTTAACATACGGGAGGGGTCTTTGTATAATTTTTGAATAACATAAATGGGTTGCTTGAGAAAATTTTTTAATATTTATGCTTTTGGATAAATTTCAAATAATATCGGTTTAAAAAAAATTAAATATTGGGTTAATTTTAATAAAGAAAGGAAAGCAATATGAAAATAAAAATGGCATTGAGTCTATTTTTACTCGCTATTATTCAAAATAGTTTTGCAGCAGAGTGTAGTTATGATTTTAATGTAAATACATATCCAGTTGTAAGCGGTAAACAGTATAAATTTACGACATTAAGTAGTAATGAAGCTAAGGAATATGGGGCATTAAGAACTTTAGATGGCGGTTTAAATAATAATTTTATTTATAAAAGCTTACCCGAATCAGGTATTTATAGTTTTGAGTTAAAATCAGAAGTCATACCTTATGACTTACCTGATAATGAAGCGGTTTTATTAATTTACAGTATTCTTTTAAAAAGTAATTACTCAGACTATAGAATAATTGTTTATTATCCTAACAATAGTTTCCACGAAAATAACAAAAGAAAATTAATTGTTAATATGATAAAAACAGTTAATCATGTTGATTCAGTTGTTTTTAATGGATCTTATCAATATGATAGATTAAATCAAAAGCTTGGTTTTTATTTTAATCAAAATATAAATCAGATAGGCTTAATTATAAATGGTATTAATCAGGGATATGTTGCAAATATCAATGATAAGTTAAACCAGATTGGATTTTTTATGTCTGGTGGTTTCCCTCCTTTTGCTGCAAATTCATCGAATTTAGGTAAAGTGTTATCACAAGAATATATTTTTGATCGTAGTCAGTTATCAAGTGGTTTTCCTGCTGGAACAAAAGATATTTGTGGAAATTCACTTTAATCAATATTCAAGATTTTTTGATAAAAAAGCAGGTATCAAACCTGCTTTTTTAATTTGAGTCGCTTATTTAAGTTTTGCCATGAGCTCGTCTTTGGTTAAGTTAACAGACTCAGCATCGGTACGGCCTTTATATTCAAAAGTTCCTGCATCCAAGCCTTTTTCACCAATTACAATACGATGTGGAATACCGGTTAACTCCAGATCAGAGAATTTTACGCCAGGACGTTCATTACGATCATCAAGCAAAACATCATAGCCTTGCGCTTGCAATTCTGCATAAAGTGCTTCAGCAGCTTCAAGCGTTTTTGGTGATTTATGCGCATTCATCGGCACAATTGCAATCTCAAAAGGCGCAATTGCAGATGGCCAGATAATGCCTTTTTCATCGTAATTTTGCTCAATGGCAGAAGCCACCACACGAGTGACACCAATACCATAACAGCCCATGGTCACAACCAGTGGCTTACCGTCATCGCCCAGAACCGTACAATTCAGCGCTTCAGAATACTTCTGACCTAACTGGAAGATGTGCCCGACTTCAATACCACGTTTGATTTGTAGTACACCTTGACCATCTGGAGATGGATCACCATCCACGACATTACGAAGGTCATAAACCTCGTTATAAGTTGCATCACGCTCCCAGTTTACACCAGTGGCATGTTTGTCGGCTTCGTTGGCACCAGCAATAAAATCTGACAGGACTGACGCTGCGCGATCGACAATCACGGTCAGGCCTTTTTCAAGCAATCCTTGTGGGCCGACATAACCTGCGGTCAAACCAAGTTGTTGTAATTGTGCCTCAGTTGCAAACGTCAGCGGTGCTGCAATAAGCGGATGATGCTCTGCCTTGATTTCGTTGAGTTCGTGATCGCCACGCAAAAATAGCGCGATCACAGGGACATCGCCTTTTTCATCGGCATTGCCTTGTACCAACAACGCTTTTACTGATTGTTTCGGATCAGCGTTTAAGAAGGCACAAACATCTGCAATGGTTTTCTGATTTGGTGTTTCTACAATGTTCAAGGCTTGAGTAGGAGCGGCACGCTCACCCACCAAAATCGCCTCTGCCTTTTCTACATTGGCTGCATAATCAGATTCGCTCGAAAATACGATATCGTCTTCACCGCTATCGGCAAGCACATGGAACTCATGCGAACCTGAACCGCCAATCGAGCCTGTATCGGCCTGCACAGGGCGGAAATCTAAACCTAAACGGGTAAAGATACGGCAGTAGGTGTCGTACATGTTGTCGTAGGTTTCTTGCAATGAAGCTTGATCGACATGAAACGAGTACGCATCTTTCATGATAAATTCGCGTGAACGCATCACACCAAAGCGTGGACGAATCTCGTCACGAAATTTGGTCTGAATCTGATAAAAGTTCATTGGCAATTGCTTATAACTTTTCAGTTCAGTGCGAGCCAAGTCGGTAATGACTTCTTCATGAGTTGGCCCAAGTACAAAGGGATTATCATGACGATCGTTAAAACGTAAAAGCTCGGGGCCGTATTGCACGTAACGGCCTGACTCTTCCCACAAGCCCGCAGGTTGAGTGACAGGCATAAAGACTTCAAGCGCGCCTGAACGGTTCATTTCTTCACGCACAATCGCTTCTACTTTATTTAATACGCGTACGCCCATCGGCAACCAAGTATATAAACCTGAAGCCAATTTACGAATCATCCCGGCTCGAAGCATGAGCTGATGCGAAATTACTTCGGCATCGTTTGGGGTTTCTCTTAACGTTGCAAATAAAAAGCGGCTTGCGCGCATGGAAACAGTCCTAAAAATGGGCTCTCAAACAGAGCACGATAAAAACACCAGATTATAATAAAAAATGAGATGAAGATTTCATCTCATTTCGTAAAAAACAGATTATGACATTAATTTGCGGCTTTGGCGTAACAAGAAATTTTTCAAATCATCCAAATAGGTGAAAATCACGGGCACCACCACCAAGGTGAGTAAGGTCGAGGTGATCACGCCTCCAATCACCGCATGCGCCATAGGAGCACTTTGTTCGCCGCCTTCACCCAAACCCAATGCAAGTGGCACCATACCCATCACCATCGCACTGGTAGTCATTAAAATGGGACGCAAGCGCGTCTTGCCTGCCTGTAAAATTGCGTCAAAACGAGTTTCACCACGCTCCATGGCTTTTTTAATGAAATCAATCAGCAAGATCGCATTTTTGGTGACCAGCCCCATCAGCATAATGATTCCGATAATCGAAAACAGGTTTAAGGTACTGTTAAATAAAAACAGCGCAAGAAACACACCAATCAATGACAGTGGCAATGAGGCCATAATGGCCGCCGGATGGATAAAGCTGTTGAACTGCGAGCCGAGTACAATATAAATAAAAATAATCGACAAGCTAATTGCAGTCAGCGCATATCCTGCCGACTCGGCCATATCGGCATTGGCACCTTGCGTATCGAAGCTATAGCCGGCTGGCAATTTAAAGTTCTGTTGCAGTTGCTGGATATCTTTACCAATATCTCCCGATGGTCGTCCTGAGGTATTGGCCTCGACCAGTACTTCACGTGACAAGTCGCGGCGATTAATTTGAGCGGCACCGAGGGTTTGCTCAAACGAAGCAACAGATGCCAGTGGAATTAACACAGGCTGATTGTTGGCATCGGTTTTATTCGAGCTTAAATACAGATTTTCCAGATCGCTTGGGCGTGCACGATTGGCTTCAGCCAGTCGTAAATTCACATCGTAAGTTTCACCGCGCTCATCTTCCCATGTGGTGACATTCTCACCTGCAATTAAGGGGCGCAGTGCGCTCGCAATCTGATTGACCGAAAGCCCTAAATCACTTGCCAGTACCCGATTGATCTGAATAGACAACGTTGGTTTAGGTGCTTTAAGTGAACTTTCCAGATCGACCACGCCATTGATTTTCTTCATTTCAACCATAAACCGATCTGAGATACGCTGTAACTCGTCCAGATCTGGGCCTTTAATTGAAATCATGATGGGCTTTTGTCCGCCCGAAACCGTTTCATCGGCAGAAGCCACGGAGGTCACGGTAATGCCTGCGACCGACTGTAAGCGTTTGCGAAAGATGTTGTTGATTTCGGTCAGGCTTTGCTGACGTTGCTGCCGTGGCGTCACCGTGACGCGAAGCGTCGCATGGTTTTTACCCCGATCGGTGACGCCATTAATCACGCCGTAGGTCGATTTTACAAAGCCAAACGTATTGACGATTTTTGTGACCTGATCCAGCTTGGCCTGTGTATATTCTAAAGAGGCATCGACAGGCGTTTCAAACTTGATTCGCACTTCACCTTTATCGGGCGTGGGTACAAATTCGGTACCAATCAGCTTGGACAAGCCCAGCGCTCCGATCAGAGAAGCAATCGCGATCAGGAGGGTGATCAGACGAAAACGCAGTGCAAGCTTGAGAATACGCGCATAAACATGGGTAAGTTTATCGAGTTCTTTAGAAATCCAGTTAAAAAAGCGTTTGATTCGACCTGGTGGGCGGTTACGCGGTTTTTCTTTCCAGTGTGCAGAGAGCATCGGATCGAGAGTAAAACTGACAAACATCGAGATCAGAACCGCGGTGCTGACCGTCACGCCAAATTGATAAAAGAAACGTCCGATAATACCACCCATAAATGCCACAGGTAAAAACACGGCCACAATCGTGAGTGTGGTGGCCAGTACGGCCAGCCCAATTTCTTTTGTGCCATCTAATGCCGCGGTCACATGGTCTTTACCCATTTCGGCATGGCGTACAATATTTTCCCGAACCACAATGGCATCGTCAATCAGCAAGCCAATACACAAGGACAAGGCCAGTAAGGTCATCATGTTGATGCTAAAACCAAATGCCCAGATAAAGGTGAGGGTACCCAGTAAGGCAATCGGAAGTGTTAAACCTGTAATAACGGTGGAGCGAAAAGAACCTAAAAACAGTAATACAATCAAAACTGCCAGTAAGGCACCTTCGATGATGGTACGTGCAACGTCCTTAATTGAGGCGCGGATACTTTTTGACGTATCGACAACCACATGCAAACTTGCGCCTTTGGGAAGCTGTGCCTTGATTTTATCGAGCACTTTGTAAGTGTTGTCGACCACCTGAATCACGTTTGCATCTGAGCTTCTTAAAATATCTACCGAAACAGCAGTTTTACCGTTTTGAAAGGCGCCCGTTTCCAGCTCGGCCTGTGTGTCTTCAACCTCAGCAATTTGCTTTAAATAAATCGGTACGCCGTTTTTATTGGCGACCACCAAATTACCAAAGCCATAGGGCTGAATCACTTTGGACTGAATCTCAATGACCAGTTCCTGATTCGGCTGCTTTAAACTGCCGCCCGGAATTTCTACATTTTCATTTTTAAGGGTGTTGATGACCTGATCAATCCCAATCGCGTAGCTTTGCATTTTTTGCGGATTGACCACAATACGTACTTGGCGTTTGGCATCGCCCAGCAGACTGACTGTACCGACGCCCGGAATGGTACGTAACTGCGGTAAAATCCGCTGATCGATGTAAGAGCTAAAATCACGAAGTGACATTGAGTTGGTTTCAAAGACCACCGACATAATCGCGCTGCTGGCTGGGTCGTAGCGTTCGACCACCGGGTCTTCAATTTCGTCACGAAAATTAGCTTTTGCTACCGCAATTTTATCGCGCACATCTTGCGCTGCAACGCTCGATGCCACATCCAGATTGAACTCTGCCACAATCATGGATAATCCCTCACTCGATTGCGAGGTGATCTGTTTTAGGCCCGAAATGGTATTGATCTGGTCTTCAAGTTTTTTGGTAATTTCAGATTCAACGGCTTCAGGAGAGGCGCCGGGGTAGTTGGTATATACCACCACAAACGGGAAATCGACATCGGGAAATTCTTCTACTCCCATTCGTTGCCACGAAGCCAGCCCTAATACCATCAGACTGAGCATCATCATAATGGTAAAGACGGGATATTTGACGCTGATTCGGGTTAACCACATAGACTCAATCCTGATGTTAATTGCCAGAAATGCGCACGGCCTTGTTGTCATCGCTATTTTCAAATGCGATTCGGCTCACGCGATCTCCCGGTTGTAATCCCTGAACGATAGCAACATCATCAGTGAAGCGTTTTTCTAAAAGTTTAATGGCCACTTTATGCAGCTTTTGCTGACGAACCACCCAGACATATGGCTGTTGATCCATACTCTGAATACTATTGAGTGGAATAATCTGCCCCGATATCTGATCCTGGCTATAAATAAAACCTTCTACAAATGCACCAATACTGAGTGAGCGAATCGGGCTGCTCGGTTGTGCAAAAAATTCGATTTGACGACTGACCTGATCGGCCACAGGCGAAATTCGGCTTAAACGTGCCTCTTGCACCGTGCGCTCACCTTGAATGTTAAAGCTTATTTTTTTCCCTACTGCCAATGCGGATTGTTGTTCGATCGGCAATTTTCCTTGAATTTCTAACTGAGCTGGATCGACAATTTCAAACAGCGTACTGCCCGCCGCAACGGTTTGACCTGGTTCTACTTGACGCTTGGTAATCACCCCGGAAAGCGGGCTGCGAATGGTGCCATCTAAATTGGCTTTTTCGGCGATATCGACATTGGCACGCTGTGCATTCACCGTCTCTAATTGTGCCTTGTAATCAACTTCACTTTGTTCGTATTCCACGCGTGAAATAAAACCTTGATCAAGCAGACGCTTTTTTCGTTGCATCAGATTTTTGGCCAAATCTGCTTGTGCCCGAGCCGACGCAAGATTGGCACGTGCTTGGGAAAGCCGTGCCGCATTGTCCTGATTGTCAAGACGCACCAATATCTGCCCTTTAGTCACCGACTGCCCAACATTCACATTCACCTGTGTGGCGGTTGCGGTCACTTGTGCCTGTACCGAACTTTGATTGACTGCCCGAATGGTTCCGATAAATGCCGTTTTCTGTTCGATTTGACCGGATTTGACCGCCACCAGATCGGCACCAATTAACTCAATTGCTGCGGTATTGGCTGATTGCTGTGAGCTTTCGGCGGCATCTTTTTGACTGCATGCTGCGACCATTAAACTCATACTGAGTATGGTCGCTTTCGAAAGAACCAGAAGGGTGCTACGCATGCAGTGTTATCCTTTAAATAATGTGATGTTGTGTCGACTTTGCCACCGATTATAACGGTTATTCCATTTTTTTTAAGCGTGCAATCACATCTGCATAATGGATTTGAGTGCTGTTATAGTTGTCTTGCATTTGCTTCAGCATCGCCTTGCTGGCGAGGATCTGTTGCTGGTTTTGTAACATGTGTTCGCGCACCGATACCGGAATGTTTTGCCCTTTTCTTATATATTGATTTTCCTTATTTTTATACATCACTCGATCATTTTGTTGCTGTTTGAGCTGTTCTTGCTGAAATGCCATCTGTTTTTTGATGCTATTTAAAGATTCATCGCGTTTCATGGTGGCAATTTTACTGTTGCCATAGGCACGTTTGAGTTTGAGATCATATTGTTGTTGTCGTGCTTGTGATTCATATCTGGCTTGAGTTTTGGCGTCTCGGTCGCCATTCCATGCGGGCGTCTTCGCAATCACTTGCATATTTTGATCGAGCGACTCATATCCATAGCGAATATGTGCTGGCGTTACGTTGGCGCTGATATTGGCAGTGCCACGCGAATCATAATAGCGATACCATTTGGCATGAATCTCGCCTGCACATCCAAGCAGATAGAAGAACATGAGTAAAATGAATAACGTTACTTGTTTACCCAACTGAAAGGGCCGTCGCCGCACAGCAGGCGCAAATTCTATGGATTGAACCATGTGCTTCTCCCCAATAAAATTAGATTAATTTTTTTTGAATCATAATCTTGGTATATTAAGATGGATTTATACGCTGTAAATCCACGGGTTTTATCGTTTTAGTTTAGCGTAAATTGAGATAAATGAAAAAAAGATGTTCTAGTGGATCAATTGAAAACAAGACTTTAACTATGTAAAAATGCCATGACACTTGATAACAGATTAGTTTGCCTGAATTGGGCATTTGAAAAGGACGAATGAATGGAAGATGCACCCAAAGCAATTAAAATTATGGTGATTGATGATTCAAAAACCATTCGTCGTACTGCTGAAACGCTGCTGCAAAAAGAAGGCTATACCGTGGTCACGGCGACAGACGGCTTTGAAGCATTATCAAAAATAGCACAGACCAATCCCGATATTATTTTTGTGGATATTATGATGCCACGCTTAGATGGATATCAAACCTGTGCGCTGATTAAAAATTCACAAAATTACCAGCATATTCCCGTAATTATGCTTTCAAGTAAAGATGGATTATTTGATCAGGCAAAAGGGCGTATCGTGGGCTCCGATGAATACCTGATCAAGCCATTTAGTAAAGATGAATTGTTAAGCGCAATTCGTAATCATGTCAGTGTTTAATTCCAATAAATAAATTTGAGGTCATTATGGCGCGTATATTGATCGTTGATGATTCACCCACCGAGACGTATCGGTTTCGTGAAATATTGACCCGACACGGTTATCAAGTGCTTGAAGCCACCAATGGTGCAGATGGTGTGACGCTGGCTCAGGCCGAACAGCCGAATCTGGTGCTGATGGATGTAGTAATGCCAGGTGTGAATGGTTTTCAAGCCACCCGTCAGATTTGCCGTGGCGAAAGCACCAAGCATATTCCAGTGGTGATTGTGAGTACCAAAGATCAGGCCACAGACCGAATTTGGGGTAAGCGCCAAGGCGCCAAAGAGTATTTGACCAAACCCATAGATGAAAATCAGCTGATCGACGTGATTCAGCAATATATTCTGTCAGATTCATAACATGGCTCAGAGCAGCGATACACATTTGGCGGCATATACGCCAGATGATTTGAGTGTACAGCATGAGTCGATTGAGCAGGCAGAACGCTGGACAGGTATCGCATTTGAATTGATGGGACATTATTTCGTTGCGCCATTAGGGGAAGTCACTGAAGTCATTCATCCACCAAGTTATACCCGTGTTCCCAATACACAGCCTTGGCTAAAAGGTTTGGCAAATATTCGCGGGCGATTGCTGGCCGTATCGAGTTTGTCTGAGTTTATTTCTAAACAGAATTATCAGGAACACACACAACATAAAGTGATGTGTATCAGCCACAATCAACATTATATCGGGCTGATTGTCGATCAGGTATTTGGTGTACAGCATTTTAATAAAACGCATTATTTTTCGCATCAGCATGATCTTGGCATGATGTTTCAGCCGTATTGTCGCGGCTATTTTCAACAGTATCAGCAGCGCTGGCATATTTTTTTATTGAGTCAATTATTAGGCAATCACGATTTTATGAATGCCTCGCAGCACCATTAAAAATAAATTTTAAACGGTGTTGTGATCATGAGGGGTGGGGATATGACGTGGATCGCAAGCGTCAAAAACAGACGTATTGAGTCAGTTCACCACCGATGGAGTGGATGGTTTAAAGCAGATCATTTTTCCAATCGGTTTGAATCGCCGCAGCAGTTACAGCGTTTACTCTTGCTTATGCTGTTGATGACGACGATTCTACTCGTTTCGAGCATTTTTCTGATTCAGCACATGCAAAAACGGCATCATGTCGATCAAAAGATGATGGCATTGACCATACTCAATCAGCAGTTTATGTCTGAATCAATGGAAATTTTACGTTCAGATTCACTGCAAAACCGTAAAAATTTAAGCGCGACGCATCAGCAGTTTCAAAACGATCTCGCAGAGATTGCATCAGATACCTCGGCTTATCAGCGTGTCATGACCGATTGGCAGGCATTGTCACACAGTATTGAGCGGATTCAAGCCGATCCTGATCTTGCCAGACAAGTTCAGTTTTTACATTTATCGATGCAGCTTTCGATGCCCGAAATACAATCGAATTATGCGCAGCTAATCGAGTTATTGCAGCATCAACCTGCTGATATCGGGCATTTAAAACTGGCCCAGCAACAAGAGCAGAGCGCATCACAGCTTTTAAAATGGGGACATTCTCCCATTTTACCTGAGCAGGCCACACCGCAAACGGTGCATGATTTTATTGAAGATACCCAGCAGTTTAGAGCTGGCATTCTGCGACAGCTTCTTGGCGATCCCGTGCAGGGCTTAAATGCTGTGCAAGATCCGCTACAGCGAGCTTTGCTGCAAGATATTCAACTTGAATTTGATAGCGCATTACAGCCTAAAATTGAGCGCGTTTTATTGCAACCTGATCAGGTGGAGCAGCTTTGGCAGGCTTATTGGCAGTTACCCAAACAATCTGAGCAATTATTACAGTCGCTAGATCGCTTGGCAAAAAGTCAAAACAATATGTTTGCCATACTCTTGACCAGTGTGGTTGTGATTGCATTACTCGGATTGGCTTACGCGACTTGGCAGTTGATGCGTTTATCGATGCGAAAGGTTGCTGATACAGCACAGCAACTCGAAAGTGCTTATGAAACCAGTCAGCATCAGCACGCAATTTTACGTTTACTCAATGAGATCAGTGATTTCGCCGAGGGTGATTTAAGGCGGCCAGCGACTGTTTCTGAGGATTTTACCGGTACAATTGCAGATGCCCTGAACCTGATGTTGCAGCAGTACCGACATTTGATTGATTCGGTACAACGGTCTGTAACGGAGCTAGATCAGATACGTCTCACCTTACTACACGCAGAACAGATCGCAACGCACCTTACGCATCACGCGCAACAAAGCGGTCAAACAGAAACAACAGAAATGAGTGGTTCTGATACCAAAGGGCAGCAGCTCGGATTGTATCTTCAGCAGTTGAATGCGATCATTAAAGAATTAGAGCTGGCAATTTCTGGTTATCAACTAGAGATGACCGAATAAAAAAGAATTGATTAAGGGGATCAAAACAGCGCATGAAGATTGGGGTTGCTGAGCACAGCATTCGGATATGGACACCGCATTAAATACGCGTCTGGCGGCGCTGACCTTGCCTGAAGATCAATATCTGGATCAGGATCAGGAGATTCTTGACGTTTTTATTGAAGAGCTCGAAGAGGTGTTTAGTGCATTGGAGCGCCTGATTCAGGCTTGGCATACGACGCCTGACGATCAAGCATTGTTGCAAGAAATCTGTCGGCACTTTAATAATTTAAAAGGTACGGGCCGGATGGTGGGGGCCAATGCATCGAGTGAAATTGCATGGATGGTGGAGGAAACCCTGACACGAATTCTCAACTCAATTTTACCTACTACACTCCCGATTCAGCAGTATGTGGCTCAGGTTTATCGGCTTTATCGAGATGATCTGATTGAGGATTTTAAACAACGCCAGCCACATCGTGTCGATTTACGGCCCTATGCATTTATTGGGTCACAGTTACAACTCAATCTCGAGATAGAACCTGCGATGATGACTCTGCTCATGAGAGCATCTCAGACAGCTGATGAATTGGAACTCGCGCCAACTAACAGCGTCAAACTAAATGAATCTATTGTCATTTTTCTAGAAGAAATCTCGGTTTATGTTGCAGATATCCATCATTTTTTAGCAAACTCAGCCCCTTCGGATGATGACTTTAACCGACTGTTACGTGCCTTGCATACCATACGTGGTAGCTCATCCATGGCCTGTATCGATGCGATTTTTGATGCCAGTACAGCACTTGAAAGCACAATCAAGCAGAGATTACTCCAACATGGAGCGCTGCTCTCTACCGAGCAGGCTTTGCTTGGGCAGTATCTGGAATTTATTACACAGGCGGTGCACAACATTCAGCATGGCTTAGAGGCCGAGACGCTTCAACCACTACTGAATATCTTTTTAGGTCAGTATCAGCTTTATCAGCATCAGCTCGAATCGACTGCTGCACATGAGTTACAGCTTAATGGCGGTGTGGTAGCGGCCTTACTCGCACTTGAAATTGATGATTTGCTCGATGCCGAATTTGAGTTTCAAGATCGTATACGGCACCAGTCGGTCGATTATATTGTGATTTTACAGGAACAGGCCGCAAGCCTATACGCTGCGACCGATACAGACCGAACACGTGTTTTGCATATTTTTACCCAGCATTTGCAATCGGTTTATCAAGAACTCATCGGAATCACGAGTAGTGATTTTCCTCAAAGCCTATATGATGCATTCCAGCCAGCGCATACCGCATTTGTGGGGCTGTTTGATAGTTTGGCTGCGGCACAGCACATTAGTTCTTTTACACCGTATCAGGTACTGTTTGATCAGCTCAATCGAGAAATCAAGCCATTTAAACCGCTTGATTTGGAAGAATTTGCTTCTCAAAGTGTAACGACTCAACATAGTGACATCAGTACCGACTCGGTACTTAATCTCGACATGCGACTGATGTCTTATTTGGCAGAAGATCGTCAGCTTGTGCTGGCACAGCCGTTACAGGTCGATGACAGTTTGCTGGAAATTTTCCTTGAAGAGAGTGAAGAACTACTGGCAGGCGTCGAAACCGAGCTGACGCTCTGGGCCGAAGCGCCATATAATTTAGATATCTTGCAACATCTGATCCGGTTTTTGCACACCTTAAAAGGGGGTGCCAATATGGTTCAGCTAAATCAGATCGGTTTGATTGCACATGAGCTGGAATCGATTTATCAACGTCTGATCTATCAGCAATTAGATGTTTCATTTGAACTGATCAAGATCATTCGAATTGTGCATGATGATCTGGCCGAACGGATTCAAAACCTGTATCAGCATGCAGTAGAGTTTCCGGTAAGTCATGTCTTGGATGTGCTTCAACATATCGAAAACTGGTTGCCGGCCGCATTCGCTGAAGCGGATTTTACTCAAAACCAAGTAATCGAGCAGGCTGGGTTAAAGCTTGACGATCAGATGAGCTTGGGTGAAGTACTGGCGTTCAATTCAGTACCCGCCGCCTCTGAGACTTTTCCGCAAACCTTGGTCGAAAAAATGTTTGTGGATGAAGCACAAGATTTGCTTTCACAGGCCGAACTCAATCTTCAGCAATGGATCAAGGAGCGCCATCAGCGTCACTTGCTGTTGGAGCTACAACGTATTTTTCATCGCTTAACGCGCAGTGCACGGCTGCTCGAACTCAAATATGTCATGGACATTACCACGCGACTTGAGATTACCTTTGAGCGGATGAATCTGCACAATTCTAAAACGAGCAGCTACGATCCATTACTTCTCAACGCCGTACAGTGGTTGAGACTGGCAATTTTTGATACGCGTTACGATCATTATCACGAACTTAAGCATCAACTTGAGCAGTTAGAGCTGACCCAACCTTTGTTTCCGGTACAGTTTGAACAGATTGCCACATCATTGTCCGAATCGGGTGCGGTTAGTCCGGGTGACGGCACAGAGCCGCCGTCTATGCATGGTGAGTGGGACACTTCCATTGCGGTTGATGAAAGCAATGAAATGATCCGTGTTTCGGCAGATCTGATTGACAAAATGATTGATCAGTCTGGTGAAAACGCCATCAATCGCTCCCGAATTCAGATGGATATTGCGCAGGTCGATACCGTTTTGGGTGAAATGGAACTGGCGATTCAGCGTTTATCGCGTCAGCTTAAACATCTGGATCGGGTGTTAGATACACAATCTTTACAACAGCTTTCTGGTGAACATACCGCTACGCTTGAGCCAGAGCAATATTCAAATTTTTATCATTTAAGTAAATCCTTGGCAGAATCGGCATCGGATTTACTCGATTTTCGTACCAGTTTGACCGAAAAAATTCGGGATACCGAAAGTTTACTGCTCCAGCAATCGCGAATTCAGGCCGATCTGCAAGAAAATCTGATTCGTACTCGACTGGTTCCGTTTTCGCATCTTTTACCACGCTTACAACGCACCGTCCGACAAACTGCTCTGGCGCTGAATCGACCAACTCAACTGCTGGTTCACAATACAGAAGGCGAGTTAGATCGGAGTATTCTAGAGCGTTTGGTCGTACCGCTCGAACATATGCTCCGCAATGCCATCGATCATGGTATTGAAGATCAGCAAACACGATTGAGCCAAGGTAAACCATCAATCGGGACCATTGAGCTTTCTATCCGCCGTCATGGTACTGATGTGGTCTTGCAGTTAAAAGATGATGGTCGAGGCATGGACAGCAATGCAATTGCAAACAAGGCGCAGCAACTGGGCTATTTAGACCATTTTCATACTTTAGATGACGATCAAATCTTCCAGTATATCTTTTACCCGGGGTTTTCAACGGCGTCTGCAATTACCCATATTTCGGGACGTGGTGTTGGCCTCGATATTGTGCATAACGAAATCAAGGCACTTGGAGGTAAAATCACCGTGACTGCCCAAGTGGGTATGGGAACCACATTTAGCTTGCGTGTGCCCACCACAGTAGCGGTCAGTGATGCGCTGATGGTCAAGGTGCTTGATCAGCAATATGCCTTACCACTGGGTAAAATTGAGCGTATTGTGCGCTTATCGCCGCTGATTTTGGAACAATACTTTAATAGCCAGCAAGATCGTTTTGAGCTTGATAATACCCGATACAAATTACGTTATCTGGGTGAATTTGTAAGTAATGTGGTCGAGCCAGACTGGTCAACCATCACAGGTGAGCTGGAGGTGTTGCTGATTCATTCCAGCACAGGGCCGCAGGTGGCGTTGCTGGTTGATCAGGTGGTCGGATCACGTGGTCAGATTGTGGTGAAACCAATCGGGCAACAGTTTAGTCAGGTTAAAGTGGTGGCGGGCGCATCGATTTTAGGCGATGGGCAAGTCTGTTTGATCTTAGATCCGATTACCATTGCAGAACAAGTCGATCAGCAGCCACGACAATATCGCCACGATACCGACCACGAGCGCGCTGTGCGTGAAGAGCGAGCCATGATCATGGTAGTGGATGATTCAGTGACGGTTCGAAAGGTCACATCACGTTTACTCGAACGCCAAGGGTACGATGTAGTAACAGCCAAAGATGGCCAAGATGCGCTAGAGAAGCTGGAGCACATTCGTCCAGATGTCATTTTACTCGACGTTGAGATGCCGCGAATGGATGGGTTCGAATTTACCCGTCGTTTACGTCAGCACTATTTACTGCAAGCTTTACCGATTATCATGATCAGCTCACGTACGGGCGAAAAATACCGCGAGATGGCACAGCAGCTTGAGGTGAACGATTATTTGGGCAAACCTTTTCAAGAGGAACAACTGCTCGCCAAAATCCACATGCTGCTCATGCAAGCAACTAGGCAAACCGTTTTATGATCATGGCTGAAATGAAAAAGGGCTCCGAAGAACCCTTAAATATTAAGTCAATAAATTTTCAAGAATCTGCTCATAAATCTCGGCCAAAGGCTCCAGATCGGCGACATTAACGTGTTCGTTGATTTGATGAATAGACGCATTTAAAACACCCAGCTCAAGTACTTGCGCGCCAGTCGGTGCAATAAAACGGCCATCAGATGTACCGCCGCTGGTCGAAAGTTTGGCATCGACACCGGTAACATTTTTAATGGCAGTGGTCGCGGCATTCACCAATTCACCAACAGGAGTCAAAAATGGTAATCCTGAGTGCGTCCATGAAATATCATACTCAAGGCCATGACGCTGTAAAATTTCCAGTACACGTTCTTTAAGCTGTTCGGCAGTCACTTCAGTCGAATAACGGAAATTAAAGGTAACAGCCATCGTACCGGGCACCACATTGGTCGCACCAGTTCCCGCATGAATATTTGAAATCTGAAAAGATGTTGCCGGAAAATATTCGTTACCGTGATCCCACACAGTCTCACAAAGTTCGTGAAGGGCAGCAGAGGCGAGGTGGATCGGATTACGTGCGAGGTGAGGATAGGCCACATGACCTTGTTTGCCTTTCACTGTCAGAACGGCATTTAATGAGCCACGACGGCCATTTTTAATAATGTCACCCAACTGGCTGGTACTTGATGGTTCACCCACTAGGCACCACGTCATTTTTTCGTTACGTGCTTCGAGAGTTTCAACCACTTTTACCGTACCGTTAATTGATGGGCCTTCTTCATCAGACGTAATCAAAAACGCAATAGAGCCCTTGTGATCTGGATGTTTTTTTACAAAGCGTTCAGAGGCCACCACCATGGCTGCTAGTGCGGTCTTCATATCGGCAGCACCGCGCCCATATAAAATACCGTCGCGAATTTCAGGTTGAAACGGATCGCTGTTCCATGCCTCAAGGTTACCTGTAGGAACCACATCGGTATGGCCAGCAAAACAGAACACAGGATCTTGAGTACCGCGGCGCGCCCATAAATTGTCGACTTCGCCAAAGGGCATGTTTTCAATATGAAAGCCAACGTGCGCAAGACGTTTGGCCATCAGCGCCTGACAATCATAATCTTCAGGAGTCACAGAGGGACGGCGAAGTAAATCTAAACTGAGTTCGAGAGTATCGGAAGGGTTCATACCAAAATTTGAGTCTGGAAAAATCTAACTCAATATCATAGGTCAAACATCAACTAATGGGTATGCTCAAATAAAAAAACCTTATCAAAAAGATAAGGTTTTTTTGCTTCAAATAAAATTAGATTTTATTTTGAGTTTTTTGCGCAGTGTTGGTTACCGCATCACCAGCGCTTGATACATCTTTTCCGAACCCCTTAAAGGTGTTACAGCCAGTTAAAACAAAAGCAACCATAATTGACGCAGCTAAGATTTTTTTCATCATCTGTCTCCACTTTAGATTTAATTCTGATGTAACTAGAGATTAAAAACTAAACGTCTAAAAGAACATTACTTTTTGATAGTAGAAACGTTAATAAATGTTTCAAAGAAGAATTATTCTTAAGAATTATTATTTTATTCAAACATGCCGGGCACCCAAGGCACGGCTGGCGCCTGACGAAACATATAGCAATCTGCCGGATTTTGTGTATTCACATAAAGTCCATTGCTCCACCATAAAGCAGGTGTGGTTGAGCCATGTAGTTGTGGAGACATCCATTCATGACGTGTCAGCCGGCGAAAATCAGCTTGAGTCTGAAAGCCCCAGTATCCAATGCGCCTATGCGAATTTAGCCACTTAGGGAACTTGGGGTGTTGCATGTGTTGTGGACTATATAACTGACCTTTGAGTACGGCAAAGCGCTGATCAATGCGATGACCCAGCGCCTCCTCAAATTGAAATTGACGTTCGGTGAAATAAGCCAGTTTTTTCAATAAGGTGTCTTCACGGTTCAAACCATACCAATAAGGCAAGCTTAAGTCTTTTTCACCTAAATAGTATTTGAGTGCAACTTCCCAGTGTTCAATACGTTGCTCAGTCGTGTTATAGACCAGAAAATCCAGCTCACCTATGGTTTGCGTGCCCTTCATTTTTTGAATGCTGTGTCCGATGAGTTTATATGCGTGATAATCAGTATCGAGCAACCAAAACCAGAGCATATATTCAAAACGCAGCCCAATACGGGTACTGCGCAACTGACCTAAAAACTCCAATAACGGACTAGGATCTTGATCTAGCGCTTTTAAACGTTGCACATAATGGTCGTACTGTTGTAACCAAAAAGACGTGCTATGCAGCTCAAAGGGCGTTTCTAAACGCAGTTCTTCGGGCACCTGCGAGATGATATTTGGACTCGCCAACGTAAAGGCAAGATGACGTACACAATCGTGTTTGAACTGAAACCAAGGTTCATGTTGACTCAAACATGAAGAAAAATAAGTCATTTATAAATCCTGACGTCATCACTTGAATTATAATACTCGTGAGCACAGCTTAATAAAACCTGTCCATATATTTTTGGCCAATTGACTCCGCAGTGGCAAGGTACTCACAGAGACACGATTTTGCAGAGCAGGATTGCAACAATGAAGACACTATTCTGGCGTACCTTAGTGGTGATATTTATCATACTTGGTATTATTGGTGCAATTTTACCGGGTATGCCCACCACTGTATTTCTTATCTTGGCGGCCTGGGCTGCATCTAAAGGCTGGCCAGAAATGGATGCTTGGTTGCTAAATCATCCTAAATATGGTCCCACATTGCGCGACTGGCGTGCTCACGGCACAGTTCCGCGTAAGGCCAAATGGATTGCTTCCATCATGATGCTGATCAGTGGCATTCTGATGCTATTTACCAACGCGCCGCTTTGGGTCAAAATTTTCACCGATAGCATTATGTTGATTGTTGCGATTTGGTTATGGTTAAGACCTGAACCCACTTCAGCAGCGTTAAACTCTAAAGTCCATTCTCCATCCACAGAAAATGATCATGTTTAATTTGAATACCGCCGATATTGTGGTTGATCTGGCATTACAAACCCTCTATTTACCCAAACAGCATAAGACTTATCCGATCTCCAGTGGAAAAAATGGGATTGGAGAACAGGAAAATAGTGGCAAGACTCCTCGTGGATGGCATCGGATTGCAGAAAAATTTGGTCATACTGCACCAATCAATGCCGTTTTTATTGCACGGCAGCCTACCGGAGAGGTGTACAGCGATACACTTGCCGCCGAACATCCAGATCGTGACTGGATTTTAAGTCGCATTTTGTGGCTCGATGGGCTAGAAGAGGGTTTTAACCGAGGTGAAGGCTGTGATTCTAAGCAGCGTTATATCTATATCCACGGTACACCAGATACGCAGCCCATGGGGATTCCGATGTCGCATGGCTGTATTCGAATGCGAAATACAGATCTGATTGAGCTATTCGAAGTCATTCCTGAGCAGGCGCTGGTGTATATTTCAGAAATAAAAGTGGAAATGTCGTAATATTTTTTTAGGGTTCATCTGTATGATTTTGCATGTAATGTTTAAATAAAATACAGAATTTGCTGGTTTTTTAGCAAAACAACCTATTTTTTAATCACTCGATAGAGTTTTTTAAAAAAGTCGGTGAAAAGCGTTTGACACTCTGTGAAGTTTCTCTATAATGCACCTCACAAACGATGAAGACGTTGAAGGGCGCTTAGCTCAGTTGGTAGAGCGTCTGCCTTACAAGCAGAATGTCGGCGGTTCGATCCCGTCAGCGCCCACCAAGCTCTTCATGTTAAGACTCAAGTGCAGCGGTAGTTCAGTTGGTTAGAATACCGGCCTGTCACGCCGGGGGTCGCGGGTTCGAGCCCCGTCCGCTGCGCCACTTAAGTTTTAATCATCGTTTGCCACAAAAGTGACTTTGTTGAAGTGCAGCGGTAGTTCAGTTGGTTAGAATACCGGCCTGTCACGCCGGGGGTCGCGGGTTCGAGCCCCGTCCGCTGCGCCACTTTAAACAAGACACCTTTGAGGGCGCTTAGCTCAGTTGGTAGAGCGTCTGCCTTACAAGCAGAATGTCGGCGGTTCGATCCCGTCAGCGCCCACCAAGTTTAGTGACCATATATCTCGTATGAGATAATGTAGTGCAGCGGTAGTTCAGTTGGTTAGAATACCGGCCTGTCACGCCGGGGGTCGCGGGTTCGAGCCCCGTCCGCTGCGCCATTTCCTTGATTCCCTGATCAAGAAAATGTATGATTCAAGGACTGCATCACGCAGCACTTGAAAAGCTAAAAATTGAGTCCTTCAGTTTTTATCTCTCAGGGCGCTTAGCTCAGTTGGTAGAGCGTCTGCCTTACAAGCAGAATGTCGGCGGTTCGATCCCGTCAGCGCCCACCATAATTTCTCATCTCCTTATTGCGTCATCTATAAATTTTTCATAAAATTCAACTAGATCTTTTTCTGTTACTGATGAATTTTCATGAGAAATCCGTACCAACGCAAAGCTGCATCAGTGACTTCCGAGCACACCACATTACAACCAAAAGAACTTTATAAGCAGTTTATCGAAAGCATTGTGGCGCAGCGTCAGTTAATGGCATTGTACGATGATGGCTGGGCCTTGTGCGGCACTCCAAATGGTCAGCAAGCGTTTGCGATATGGCAAAATAAGGGGCTAGCACAGCTCATGATTAAAGGGGCTTGGGAAAGTTATCAAACCCGTGAAATTCCTTTATTGAATTTTGTACAAGAAATTATTCCGTATTTACGTGAAAAAAATACACTGTTGTCCTTAAATCTTACACCCGAAGGTCAAAATATTCTGGTGCGCCCTGAAGCCATGCTGCTCGATATCAAAAACTACTTGTATCAGTTGTACGTGCAGCAGCCTCAATTGTTTGAAGATATCAAGTTGCCAAAACCTCGAACGATCCGTTTAAATTAGTACTCGCGTAAAATCCAGCCACTGATAAAGGCGAAGTATTCGCGTAGCCATGTGTTATAGCGGCTCAAAAGGGGAGTAGGTGCACTGAGCATGATCGGCTGTTGATAGCCTTGTTTATGTGCAATGGCCTTTGAACGCAAGATATGAAAATCGCTGGTTGCCAGTACAATAGGATCTTGCAAAGAAATATGTTGCTGCTCAAGAATAGGCCGACTGTTTTTAAGGTTGAGTTCGGTACTGGTACTTCGATTTTCAAGTGCGACTGGATTCTTCAGCATCGGATATTTGCGCTGTAAATACTGAGCCATTACTTCGGCTTCGGTTTTTTGCTCACGTGCATCTAGTCCGCCACTTAAAATGATCAATGCTTGAGGATGGTGTTGAGCATAGTATGCTGCACTGTTCAGGCGTTCGGCTAAAATGGCCGATGGCTGTCCATTTTCGACGCCACTCCCCAGTACAATGATGGCACGAGGTGTAGAGATTTGAGGTGTGCTAAAAGATTGTAGGCTCAAAAAAATAAAAAAAATGATCACGCTGGCCAGCCATAGCCAAAATGCAGTCCAGCCCAAATAGATCCAGCGTAAAACACGTGGACGATGTGCAAATTTTTTTAATAAAGTAGGGCCATACAGGCTGCTTAGCGTTAAAAAGATACCAGTAGCACAGGTGACTTGTACACCAAAATGACTTTTATTTAGTGCAATCAGCACTAATCCGTCTATAAGTAAAATCAAACCTAAACCGAGTACCAATACACGCCCCAGCGTATATGGATGGTTGGCTAAAGTCACATGCTGCATAATCAAGCCAAAGTCAAATATAAAAGATCGGCTCATCATAGCAAATAAAAAAATGCCAGCGCTATGCGCTGGCATCTCGTTTTGGCCATTATTGAATTTGCTAGATTATTTTAGTAAACATCACGTCGATAACGACCTTGTGCTCTAAGCGCATCGAGTTGAGTTTCACCTAAAATATCGGTGAGTGCCTGATCGACACCCGATGCCATGCCCTCGATACTGCCACAAACGTAAATGACAGCATCTGCATCAATCCATTGTTTTAAAATCTGTGCCTGATCTCTCAAGATATCTTGAACATAGCGTTTTTGTGTCTGATCGCGTGAGAACACCAGATCCAATCGTTTCAACATACCTGTGCTTTGCCATGCGCGAATCGTATTTTCGTAAAAAAAGTCGCATGCTTGCTGGCGCTCACCAAAAATCAGCCAGTTTTCCGTATAGTCGTGACGAATTCGGGCATGTAATAAGCTCATCAAGCCGGCAATTCCAGTTCCATTTCCAATGCAAACAATAGGGCGGTTGTCATCGATGAGATGAAACGAGGGGTTGGTACGAATACGCAGGGCCACAGATTCACCCACGCTTAAATGTTCGGTTAGCCATCCAGAGCCCAAGCCCAATTGACCATTTTGATCAAACTGCTGGCGAACGGTTAATCGTAATACTTGCTGGCTTGGAATACTGGCAATTGAGTATTCGCGAGTCGGCAATACAGCAAGTTGTTCGAGTAAATGTTCCGGATTGGCAAATGGTTCGACATCAGTGCTTAAATCACGATTCCAAAGTGCTTGAGCCAGCGTACTTTCAATGCTCTCTACATAAGTTTGTGCGGATAACTGATGCTTTTCTAGAAAGGCCTTCACTCGTGCAGGCGAGTTACCCGGTTGAATCTCTGCAATATCACCAGCTTGCCAGATGGTATCATTGGCTGTGGTAAATTCCAGATTATATGCAGATGCTCCTTGGCTATTAGGATTTAAAAGCTCACGCTTGCTCAATCTCCATTCATCAAAGATTTTTTCGATGTTCATCGATTGAAGTTCAAGTTTGGTGGCACTGGCCAGTGCCGTGTTCCATTTTTGAATGTCATCAGGATGAGCATTATCAACTTCAATTACATCAAACAGGGCATGTGCACCAGACTGTTTCAACCATAGGTCGACCCGATGGCCAAAGGCGCAGTAGCTGTCTGGATATTCTTTTGACCCCAGTGCCAAAATGGCATAGTTGAGATGATTCAAAACCATTGAAGACTTTAGGAATTTTTTCTCGAAGTTGCTGGCCAGATCTGGGGCTTCGCCTGTGCCATAGGTGCTGAGTACAAACAAAATTTGTGGTGAATTTTTGAAGTCACTTTCGGTTAATTGCTGAACCGGTCGAACCTGAACGGGTTGATGCGCTTCTTGTAGTCGTGTTGCAGTGCGCCATGCCAGCTGTTCCGCCACACCCGTTTGAGAGGCATAGGTGATGAGCCAAGGCGTTGCATTTGGATCGATATAATGATCACTGACATGCTGGCGTGCAGCCAAGGTTAATTTTTTCTGCTTACGGCGTTTTAGATACAGCATCCAACCCGTCACAAAAAACAGCGGCATCGCCAAAGAAGCAAGCATTGCAAAAAAGTGGTACACCGGGCCAAAGAAACTGCCGCGATGGACTGGCAACATGCTACTCATGATTTTTTCATTGAGTTTTTTGTCTTCATAGAGCTCTAATTTTTCAATTTTACCCGTCCCATAGTGATAGACGGCTGAGTTACGGGCGCGTTCATGCTGTGGTGTTGCATCTATGAAAGAGAGCTCAATCGTTTGATCGGCTTTTTTAGGTAAATTGAGCGTAATAGACGAATAATCGCGGCCAAGTTGAGTGTTAAAACCAGTCCATGTCTTGTTGAGTGCATCATAAATTTGTGCAGAAGAGAGTTGTTCGCGAGATTCACCGCGGCCTTCACCACGATGTTCTTGTCCTGCATGGCCTTGTTGAGGCTGACCTTGCATCCGATTTGTCGCTTGACCTTGTGTATTGCGAGGTCCGGCCTGCATTTGTGGTTGTGGTCGTTCAACACCCATCAGCTTAAACATACCGTCACGCCACCAGTCATACGACCAATACAAGCCCGTACATGCCATCAACAAATAAAACACCACCACCCATGTACCTATAACGGCATGCAGATCCCAAATAAAATTGCGCCCTTTAAGTTTTGGCTTTACAAACAACCACTGACGCCATGTGTGACGTTTTGGCCAGCGTAAATAGAGTCCACTGAGTACAAAAAAGATCAAAATTAAGGTACATGCTGCCGTAATTTGCTTGCCCACCGGCCCGAACGTTAGGTTGCGGTGTAACTGCTGAACAAATTGAAAGAATCCACGTCCCTTGATTTCAGGCAGTACCTCAGCTGTATAAGGGTTCACCATCATGTTATAACCGCGACGTTCACCTTCTTTTTGAATATTTACGGTGGAGGAGGCGGTTGCATCTTTGGCGATAGTAATACTATTGATTTTTAGATCCGGCTGACGCTGCTCAAAGTGCTGATACAACTGTGCAGGTGTGAGTTTAGGCGTATTTTGCGCCTGAACAACATAACTGTCCTGATTAATGAGTTTTAAAATCTGCTGGTCGTACGAATAAATCGCACCCGTTACTCCCATCAACGCAAGGATAAGACCCGCACTGATCCCCAAAAACCAATGAATCTGGAAAAAGACTTTTTTTAACATGGCTGTAAACGCAAAATTAGAGATTTAAATTTTGCTAGAGTATAGCTCAAGATTCGTTAGATAATATGGATTTTCGAGATAATATTAATTTTCATTATCATTTAATAATGCAGATAAAAAAAAACCTCCGCGTACGGAGGCTTTTTTTAGGTTTTCAAATTAAAACGATTTTGCATCACCGACTTGTTCGTTCAGGTGCTTACGAATGGTATTAAATGAAAAATTCTTGGTGTCCATACGCTTTGGAAGCAAATATGCACCTTGCTGTCCTTTTACTTTAAAATTCAGCAAGATAAAATCTGGAGTGTTATACCATTCATAGATGTCTTTCCAGCCAATGGTGCCAACACCTTCTTGGCCATTCATCTGCTGACGCATCACAATACCGTGTGGCTGCACGCCCAAACGAACACCTTTAATTTCCTGAACTGGAAATTCATTCATTTTGCGTTTTACATACCATTCTAGGCCATACTTGCGCAGTACGAAGTACAACACCACACAGATGATGGCAACCCAGCAAAAAATGGTGGAATAGTTTTTAAGAAGAATAATCCCTGCGATAGACAGTAGTAAAACCACTGCCATGATGATCCATGCTTTTGTGCTGATTTTATTGGTGCTACGCCAAATCTTAAGCTGAGCATCACGTTGTTCAGCTTCAGACACTTCGTAGTTAACAGGCTGTAGCGTATAAGCGTATAAAGTTTTCGCGGTCATAGTGCAAATGCAATTAGTGAATTTTAAACTCGCCAAAGTTTAGCATTAAATCACGCCAATCCGTGAATATATTGTGCCATTTTCATGCGATTTACAGCGATGCCAATTCGGTGGCGGCATCATCCCGATCATGACTCAGGCTTTGCTTGAGTGTACTGAGCTGATTCAAAATACTGTACATCAGGGAAAGCTGCTGCAAAATAATAATAGCCAGTTGATCTTCCTCACTATTTTGCTTTAAACGCTGCCGAATGGTTTGCAGCATATTCTGTGCGGTTAGCCCGGGCATTTCATCTCTGAGCAGAGCCCCTTGAATGTCGTCTAATGCTTTATTGAGTAGATTGAGAATCTCTTGATCATCAATCTTTTCACGATGTGCGCCCAGCGCAGCAATATAACTGAGAAAAGTATGATGTAAGCACAGAAATTCGAATGCCAGATTTTTTTGAATCGGATCAAAATCAGGTTCGGTCGCAAGGGTAGAAATTAAAGATGCCACATCTGCATCGGTGTTATGCGCAGTACGGCGCGCAATCCGATAGCTCAGACCATGATTTCGACCATGATGATACTGCTGCACCACATCGACCAGATAATTACACTGCGCCTGAATGGCACGGCGAATGGTGCGCGGTAAGCGTCGAAACTTCCAGTCTGGCCAGATAAAGCTAACGCCTAGCCACGCCAGCGCGCAGCCGATGAGGGTATCGATCATGCGTGGTAATCCCGCAGAAAAACCGAAGCCATCTAAATTAAAGTTAATCAGCGCCAAAATGGTAATAAAGGCTGTGGCTTGTGCATACTGTTTACTGCGCAGTTCAAAAAACAACACGCCACTCAACACTAAAATCAGCAACTGACCTTCAAGTGAAGGCACAAAGTATAAAATCGCAATACCAATAATAATGCCGACCAATGTACCCACAATTCGTAATCGCAGTCGGCGTTTGGTGGCATTAAAATTCGGCTGACAAACAAACAGCGCAGTCAATAGAATCCAGTAGCCGTATTGAATACCGGTTGTTTGGACAAAAATGTAGCCTACAAACAACACCACAGAAAGCCGAACAGCATGACGAAATAACACCGACTCTGGTGTTAGGTTTTGACGAATCCGCACAATGATATCGTTCCAGCCCTTAAGATCGTCGTCTTTAAGCTGATGATCCATCTGCTTCACTTTATCTAAAGCAATATTACGCTCTGTTTCTAAATTACGTAACTGTGCATCGATACCTTTCAAATTTTGATAAAGCGCGTACAGCGCATTGACCCAAAGCGGATCATAAACCTGATCGTGACGTAATTTCCCCAAAGACTGTTTGAGATTTTCAAAGGTGTGTTTAAAGCGCTTGTTATGTTTATAAGGTTGTCGCTTTAAAATACTTTCGCTTAAATCCTTGCAGGCTTTGCCTTGTATGGTCAAAATACGTTGGAAGCGAAACAAAATGTCGCTGTGCTGAAAAATTTTACTCAGTTCTTGATAATTGATATGCGCCGAGTCTGCGCGCTCATGGATATCTTGTGCCACAAAATAATATTGCAGGCTGCGTCGGGTGTCTTTTTGTCCGCGATCGCCTTTGAGTCGGGTGAGCAATGAAGCTTTTAAATCGTTAAAAATTCCGACCAGTTTGCCGTTTTCCATCGATAGATCAATCAAGGATTGCTGATAACTGTCAGGTGTCATATCGACATCGAATACACTGGATTTAGCAAATAAAAAATCACCCAGCGATGCATAGCAGGCCGATAATTTATCTTGTACGGGGCGAATCGGAAATAACAAGAAACTAATCGTGGCGATCAAACCATACCAAGCTGCACCGCACACTAAAAGAGCAGGTTGCATGTACCATTCTGGAAAGAGGTGTACGCCCAGCATTGAGTAAACCGACACCACCAAGCATCCATAGGAAATGGTGGTGTATCTGCGCCCTAAAGAGCCCAATAAAATCCAGAAAATACAGGCCACAATCAATCCCAGCGCAAATGCCACCGGATGTGGAAACAAAAGCTGTACCGAAGTTGCAGCGGCAAAAAAGCCCACATAGGTATAGACCAGATTCATGATTCGAACAGAAAAGCGGTCGTCGATATCACTCAAGCCAGCGGCAACCACACCGAGGGTGAGCGGAATAGTGGCCAGTTGATAATCGAGAAAATAGGGCACAAAGGCAGTGCCTGCAAATGCAATCAGCATCCGAAGGTTATACATCAGCGAAGTGTTATAAGTCGCTTGTTTGAGTTTGGAAAACCAAGAGTTCAAGGGGATTCCTTTAAGCTATTGAGTGAAAGACACCTCCCTGCATGCACGTCAGGTTGAGTCATCATCGTTATTATTACTCAGTGAAATCATACTATGGACAGTGTAAGCTTGTCTTCACACTCCGTATTTAATATTAAAATGTGACTATGTCCGAAAGTAGATTACCCGGTCAATATTCAATTGCGTGGATTATGCTGCTGGCCCTTTTGACCGCACTTGGGCCGCTGTCGATTGATATGTACTTGCCAGCCTTACCACAAATGGCCAGTGATTTTGGAACCACCACGCGTATGGTGGCCAATACCCTGCCTGCATATTTCTTGGGTTTGGCAATCGGTCAACTTGTTTATGGCCCGATCAGTGACCGAATCGGCCGTAAAGCGCCGTTATATGTTGGACTCACTTTATATGTGGTGGCTAGTGCATTATGTGTATTGGCGCAAGATGAATGGTCGCTTATTTTAGCCCGACTGGTACAGGCGCTGGGCGGCTGCGTGGGTGTTGTGATTGCACGTGCTGCCATACGTGACAGGCTCGATGTACAAGGTTCGGCACAGGCCTTCTCAAGTATGATGATTGTGATGGGGATTGCACCGATTGCAGCGCCAGCGCTGGGTGCAATGGTGTTGGAGTTTTTCCATTGGCAGGCTATTTTTTGGTTACTCGCACTGATTGGCTGCTTATGTTTATTGTGCATTCATTTCTTCTTTGATGAAACTTTGGCACCTGAAAAACGTTTGAAACTTAGCCCTTATCAGGTGGTGACTTTATATGCCGCGATTTTTAAAGATACCAGCTTTCGTTTCCCGATGTTGGCGGGGTGTTTAACCGGTGGGGTATTGTTTAGTTATATCAGTTCAGCATCTTCTGTTTTAATGGATCAATATGGTTTGGGGCAGCAGCAGTTTGCCTATGCGTTTGGCTTTAATGCCTTGGGAATCATGATTGTCTCTTCCATCAATAAAAAGCTGGTATCCAAACTTGGCACCATGACTCGGCTTAAAATAGGGGGTTTCATTCAGCTAACAGGTGCAGCGTTAGTACTTTTGAGTGGTCTGATTTCAGATGCGCCAATTGCAATGGTGATGGCAGGTTTGTTTTTAGCTGTTTCAGGGCTGGGGATGACTGGACCTAATGCCATGGCGCTGGCAATGTCGAGACAAGGCGCCCGTGCAGGTACAGCCAGTGCCATTATGGGCAGTATGCAGTTTGGCTGCGGTCTGTTGGGTGGTGTAATTTTAAACTTTCTCGTTTGGAATGCCCTACTAAATATGGGCATTATGATGATGCTATTTTCTGGCGCAGGGGTAATCGCGATTTTTGCTGTCGCACGTCAGCTTAAGCTGCAAAATGCTTAAGCCCTCAAATAAATAAAAAAGACCAGCATATTCAGGTCTTTTTTGATTGAGTCGATGGATTTAATCTAAAAACTGGGTAAAGCTCTCGACGCTTTCACGTGGTGTAATAAAGGTATTCACAATATGATCTGGGTCTGCATAGCCTAAAGCCACCGTACAGACCAGCTCTTCATCTTCAGATGCATGAAGTACATCAAGCACAATCGGATGAAAATGATTCCATGCAGCTTGAGGGCAGGTATCTAGTCCGCGGGCTTTTGCAGCAATCATGACGTTTTGAATCATCATGGCAATATCCATTTTCGATCCGACGCCCATCATTTTATTGACGGTAAAAAACAGTCCAACCGGTGCATCAAATAACTGGAAGTTACGTAATTGCTGTTGGGCCATTTTTTCTTTTTTTCCCTTTTGAATATTGAGTAATCCATACAGGCCCCAGCCATTTTCACGGCGGCGATCAATAAAGGGTGAAATCCATTTTTCAGGATAATAAGCGAATGTTTCCTGATACTGCTCGGCATGGCTTGGATCATTGGTCAGTGCGATTTGAGCGTCACATACTCGGCGAATCATGGTGTCGCGTGTTTTGCCAGTGACTACATACACTTTCCATGGCTGGGTGTTGGTCCCCGACGGTGCACGGCTTGCGACTGCCAGAATATCTTTAATGATTTGAGGTTCAATGGGGGTGGGTAAAAAAGCACGAACCGAATGTCGAGACGTAATGGCTTGATCGACCAATTGAACTTGCTCGGACTGCATGGGCGTTCCTTATCCGTTTTTTAATGCCTCCACTATAAAGGATTCATCTGCGATTTTTAAACCGATTTTATAAAATCAAAAACAGACTGTAGTAGATAAACTGCAACTGGAACTATGAAAAAATGAGTGATATTGCGTAAAAAATCGCCACAATTACAGCAAAAATACGGTGTCTACTGTAATGGTATACTATACTGAATAGCTTGTGATTTTTAGCTTTGCTTCAAATCAAACGGTTTGTTCTTATCTGAATTCATCTTTCTGTTTCACTTCTTTTGGGTAATTGTTCTCAAGGTTCCGTTTAGTCATCTTTATCATTCACATATTAGAAGAATGAAAATCGATTAAATGCTTGAGAGTTAAATGGAAAATATATGGAATTTACATTTAATGCCTTTTATACGTTGATTGCAGCGGTCATCGTATTACTTTTAGGGCGCTTTTTAGTCAATAAAATTGACTTTCTGAGACGTTACAACATTCCTGAACCAGTCGCAGGCGGCCTTGTTGCTGCGCTGTTGTCGTTGGTGGTGCATTCGATCTGGGGCTACAGCATTACTTTTAGTAGTGAACTCCAGACCAGTTTTATGCTGATTTTCTTTGCTTCGATCGGTTTAAGTGCGCACTTTGCCAAGCTCAAAGAAGGCGGTATTGGGCTGGTAATTTTCTTGGTCTGCATTGCTTCGTTTATTGTCGTGCAAAACTTGGTTGGCATGAGTCTGGCCACCTTGCTGGGTATCGATCCGTTAATTGGACTGATCGCAGGTTCGATTACACTTACAGGTGGGCATGGTACTGCAGGGGCGTGGGGAGAAATTCTAGAGACTCAACATGGTATTCAGGGCGCTTTGGCACTCGGCATGGCCAGTGCGACCTTTGGCTTGATTATCGGCGGGATTATTGGCGGGCCTTTGGCCAAGTTTCTGATTCAACGCCATCAATTGTCGCATGCTCGAACCGACGCACAAATTCGTAATCGAGATACGCATGTTGATGAGCATCCTGAAAATCTTGCGCCATTTGAAAATCCGCATCAAGTACGTCTCATCACGGCAGACAATGCCATTACCACATTGGGGATGTTTGCAGCGTGTCTGGCCTTTGCAGAATTCATGACCGGTTACAGTAAAGGCACCTGGTTTGAGCTACCTACATTTGTGTGGGCGCTTGGCGGCGGCGTCATTTTACGTAACGTATTGGAAAGCATTTTTCGTGTCGATATTTTTGATCGCGCGATTGATGTATTCGGTAATGCATCGTTATCATTATATCTGGCCATGGCACTTTTATCGCTCAAACTCTGGCAATTGGTCGATTTGGCTGGTCCTTTAGTGATTATCCTTGCAGCACAAACCTTAACAATGGCATTATACGCAGCTTTCGTGACCTTCAAGGTCATGGGCAAGAATTATGATGCTGCTGTTCTTGCAGCAGGGCATTGTGGTTTTGGGATGGGGGCAACGCCTACCGCCGTCGCGAATATGCAAGCGATCACCAATATGTATGGGCCATCTCATAAAGCTTTTTTAATTGTTCCACTGTGTGGTGCATTTTTTGTTGATTTAATCAATGCGACCGTAATTCAAGTAATTCTTAAGTTTTTTGTGTGAAACTAGAGAAATGATTTAGGGCACATTGATTCAAAATGTCGATAAATAAAAAAGCCTCTGATTGTAGAGGCTTTTTTATTTATTTAGTGGGATTTAGATAGACACCATAGTGATATGGTAAACACAAGTGTTTCAGATATGAATGAACAATTAACTGCAACCCTGATGTCTTGGGTCAGCTTTTTTAATGATCCTTTATGGGATTTTCTGGTCGTTTTCTTGCTGGCAGCAGGTACGTTTTACACCATCGCAACCAAAGCGGTGCAAATTCGTATGTTCTGGCAAAGTATTCGAGTCATGAAGGGAAGCCGTAAAGACGGTGAAGATGAACACGGTATTACACCGTTTCAGGCCTTTGTAACTGGTCTTGCAAGCCGTGTTGGGGTTGGAAATATCGCCGGTGTGGCGATCGCGATTGCGTTAGGTGGGCCTGGCGCAGTGTTTTGGATGTGGGTAACTGCATTATTGGGTATGAGCTCGGCATTTACCGAATCTACACTGGCTCAGTTGTTTAAAGTCCGTGACACGCAAACTAAACAGTTCCGCGGTGGACCTGCCTACTATATTACTCAGGGATTAAAGAGTAAAACATTCGGCTTTGTGTTTGCCATTTCTCTTATTTTTACCTATGGTTTTGTATTTAATTCAGTACAAATCAATGCGATTGCCAATGCAACCTCGCACTCTTGGGGCTGGGATAAAGCCAATATCATCTTGCCTCTTGGCGGTCTCAACTTCGAAGTATCTTGGGTTGGCCTGGCTTTGGTGGTATTGGTGGCAATTGCCATTTTTGGTGGTATCAAACGGATTGCCAAATTTGCTGAAATGTTTGTTCCAATTAAAGCAGGTTTGTATTTGGCGGCTGCACTATATATTGCAGTCATCAACTACGATATTTTGCCTGATGTTTTTAAACTAATCTTCACCGAAGCATTTGAGTTTAAAGCAGCGGCAGGTGGCTTTTTTGGTGGAATGATTTCATTGGCCATGATGCAGGGCATCAAGCGCGGTCTATTTTCAAATGAAGCGGGGATGGGTTCTGCACCGAATGCCGCTGCTGCATCGGAAGTGAAACATCCAGTCGATCAGGGCTTGGTACAGATGCTCGGTGTATTTGTAGATACCTTCATTGTATGTACCTCAACGGCATTGATTATCCTGATTTCGGGTGTTTATCACGACGGTGGCACCATTGGGGTTGAAATGACCCAGCGTGCGCTTGAATCACAGCTAGGTAGCTGGGGCGGTGATTTTCTTGCGGTATTGCTATTTTTGTTCTGTTATTCGGCTGTGCTGGGCAACTATGCCTATGCAGAAGGCAATATGCAGTTCATCAATAACAGCCCGAAAGTCATGTTTATCTTCCGTATTTTTGTATTGTTCATGGTTTACTTTGGCGCAATCAGCAGTGTTCCGTTGGTTTGGTCGATGGCCGATTTGTTTATGGGTATTATGGCGACCATCAACCTGATTGCGATTTTGTTGCTCACGCCATTTGTTCGTAAGCTTCTCAAGGATTATCGTGAACAAATGAAAAAGGGAATCAAAAACCCTGAATTCAAGATTGATCAATATCCTGAAATGAAGAAAAAAGTCGATAGCGATATCTGGTAATTAAAATTCAAAATAAAAAAGCAGTCTGTTTCACAGGCTGCTTTTTTTTGAGCTGATATAAATTCGATACAGCTTTTCTTGTAACATGCGACTAAACTTGCCAAACAAAAAAAACAGGATAAAGGTTTTTTATTGCAATGAGATGTCTGTCTATTCTACTGTTTGGATTTTCCCTGATACTTGCAGGGTGTCAACACGCACCCGTAGAAAAGCATCAACCAATTGCGCAGCCTTTACTAGAAACACAGCGTGATCAGGTCGCAGCTTCCTTTGCATCGATCAAGCAGCAACGCCCGGTTGTGGCGCTGGTCTTGGGCAGTGGTGGTGCGCGTGGCTATGCACATATTGGTGTAATTGAAGTACTCGAACAGCATGGTATCCGTCCAGACTTTATCGTGGGGACCAGTGCAGGCAGTATTGTGGGCGCGATTTATGCCAGCGGAAAAACATCGAGTGAGTTACGAGATATCGCGCTTAATTTAAAAGTGGGCGATGTGCGTGAACTGACCCTCGATAAAAAAGGCTTTTTTGATGGTAAAAAAGTTGAAGATTATGTCAATCAGCAAGTTAATCATCAGCCACTCGAGCATATGAAAATTCCGATGTTTGTGGTGGCAACCGAGCTTAAGCAAGGCAAACAAACTATTTTTAATCAGGGCAATACCGGGCAAGCCGTTCGAGCGTCAATTTCGATTCCGAGTATGTTTGTACCTACAAAAATTCAAAATAAAGAATATGTCGATGGTGGACTGGTCAGCCCTGTACCGGTCGAAGTTGCCCGATCACTCGGTGCAGACGTCGTTATTGCAGTCGATATTCTGGCACAGCCCATTCATACAGAAACCACCAACATCTGGGGATTGTTTAACCAGAACATCAATATTATGCAAAACCGTTTAGCGGATGAAGAACTCAAACACGCTGATATTGTGATTCAGCCAGAACTTTATGAAAAAGCACATATCTTTGATGTAAAAGAACGTGAGGCCACCATTCAGGCGGGCATCAATGCTGCACAAAAAAAATTAGATGCGATTCAAACGGCACTTGATCTGCATAATGTCGATGCGCAGGCCAAGCAGCCGTAAAAACAAAAATGGTATTAAAGCTGAACGGTTGCTCCCAAGGCTTTAATAAATTGTGCCAGCCACTCAGGATGGGCAGGCCATGCGGGTGCGGTAATCAAATGACCATCAGTCACGGCATCGGTCACGGAAATATCGGCAAATGTTCCACCAGCCAGTTTAACTTCGGCAGCACAAGCGGGATAAGCCGAACAGGTTTTACCTTTTAAAACGTCTGCTGCTGCCAGAATTTGTGCACCATGACACACCGCCGCAATGGGCTTTTTGGCCTGATCGAAGGCTTGTACAATGGCAATTACGCGTGCATTCATGCGCAGATATTCTGGTGCTCGTCCACCCGGAATGACCAAGCCGATATATTGATCGGGTTGTACGTTTTCAAAATTATAATTGATGGCAAAATTGTGACCGCGCTTTTCACTGTAAGTTTGTTCACCTTCAAAGTCATGAATGGCTGTGGCGATATGATCGCCTTCAATTTTATCGGGACACACCGCATGCACGTCATAGCCTAAAGCAGTTAAAAACTGAAAAGGCACCATGGTTTCATAGTCTTCTACATAGTCACCAACCAACATGAGAATCTGTTTTGTCATTTTAGGGTCCTGTTATGATTATGTGTTGTGATTTTCGCTTTTATCATACGCTTTTCACGTTGCAAAAAAATGAGTTTTTGAGCTGGCTCAATGGCGATATTGTATGAAGATGCTTTGGTGCTTGCACTTGTTACAAAAAATGATTAAAAGAACAGGAAATTGGATCAATCTACAACGAGACGATAAATATCGTTTAGGTTAAATTTAAGTTTCGCGCTTTAGGCTTGATTCAAATGCGACGATTCGTCATGAAGGAATAAAAATTTACCATGTTTAAATCATTTTTTCCAAAACCGAAATGGTTTGTTTTATCCCTCATTTTTTGGTTTGGTATCAATCTGCTGCTGTGGTACTCGGGTGGAAAACACTGGGGCGAATTTGTTGGCTTTCCTAAGGGCTATGCCGATGCGGAGCTGGCGGTAAGTGTTGCACGTTTTTGGTCTCCCGCATTTATATGGTTTTATATCTGGTTTTTTATCGCAACCGCGCTTTTTGCTGGGTTCTGGAAAATGCTGTCAGACAACCCTTGGCAACGCTGGTCGATATGGGGAAGTGCATTTATTTTATTTAATATCTGGTTTGGCGTACAAATCAGTGTTTTGGTCAATGCCTGGTATGTCCCATTTTGGGATCTCATTCAGAGTATGCTGACCAATGGTGGCGGTAACATCATGGATTTGTATAAAGAAACTCTAGTTTTTCTTTATATTGCCATGGTGGGGGTAACGCTGGCTGTCGTGAATTCCTTCTTTACCAGCCATTACGTCTTTCGCTGGCGTACTGCAATGAATGATTTCTATACAGCGCATTGGGATAAGCTCCGCCACATCGAAGGTGCCTCACAGCGTGTGCAAGAAGACACCATGCGTTTTGCCACTATTATGGAAGACTTGGGAGTTGAACTGGTCAAGGCCATGATGACCTTGATTGCCTTTTTACCGTTATTGTTTCAGCTTTCCAAATATGTACCCGTCGTTCCGATTATTGGTGAGCTCAATCATTCGTTGGTTTGGGCCGCCATCGTTTGGGCAGTATTTGGTACGGTACTTTTGATGGTGGTCGGGATTAAATTGCCTGGCTTGCAATTTAATAATCAAAAAGTGGAAGCGGCCTATCGTAAAGAGTTGGTCTATGGTGAAGATCATGCTGACCGTGCTAGACCCGCAACACTGAAAGAATTATTTAGCCGTGTGCGTACAAATTACTTTCGTCTTTATTTTCACTATGCTTATTTTAACTTGACTGCGACTTGGTATGGTCAGTTAGATATTCTCTACAATTTGGTTGTGTTATTTCCATCGATTGCAGCGGGTAAACTAAGTTTGGGTTTGATCAATCAAATCGGTGGAGTATTCAATAAAGTACGTGATTCATTCCAGTATTTAATTAATTCGTGGAAAACGATTATTGAGTTACTTTCTATTCGTAAGCGTTTAAAAGCATTTGAATCGATTTTGGATCAATCATCCTGATTAAAAAAGCCTTCAGTACAATGAAGGCTTTTTTGATGTTTAAAGCGTTGTTTGATATTTGATTTAGCGGCGGTCATCCCAACCACGATGATCATAACGTCCACGATCATCCCATCCACGATGGTCTCGATCATAGCGACCATGGCCATCTCGATGATGAGGACCATCATAACCAAATGGATCGACTACACAGCCTGCTGTGAGTACGGTTGATGTCACCAGAACGCTTGCGAGTATCGCTTTTAATTTAGTCATATTTACACCCTTGACCTTGTTTTATAAGTCTATGATGCGACATGCCTAGCCAGAGAGTAGGGAGAAATGAGAGGAGTTGTGTGAAGAACCATTCATACTGTGTACATAAAAATTCGCGATGCTGCTCTTGTTGGCAAAAGTGAATCATGAGCCAAGAAAGACAACTCCTAAGCCTGCACCACAAATCATGATCCATAACGGATGAATTTTTTTGACCAGTCCCATTGCCGCAGTGAATACCACAATGGCAATCAGAAACATATTTTGTGCTGATGCATCTGCAATCAGCCATGCACTGACCAAAACCAGACCGACTGTAATGGGTTTTAATGCCTGCTCAAAACGACCACGTAATGGATGTGCTTTAAATCGATCCCAGAATTTTAATGCATATACAGTGATAATCGATGAGGGACCAAATTTTGCCAATGAGGTCACCAGCAAGCCAGCTGGGCCTGCAACATGCCAGCCAATCAAGGGGATAATCATCATATTTGGGCCGGGTGCCGCCTGTGCCATGGCAAATAGCGAACTAAATTGCTCAGCCGTCATCCAGTGATGTACATTCACCACCTGATGCTGCATTTCAGGCAAAATGGCATTACCTCCACCAAAGGCCAATACAGACAATTGCGCGAAAACACCTGCTAAAACCACCAAAACCGATATCATGCTTTTCGAGCTCCCAAAATGACAAAGTTGATGACCAGTAAAATCAGTAAAGTGAGCGCCAAAGGAATTTTCACGATCAGCATACATATAAACGTCAGCACGATGGTCAGGGCAGTTAAGTAACTTTTCATGATCGGGCGTAGCATTTTTAAACCTGTGGCAAACAGTAATCCGGCCGCGGCTGCAGCAAGGCCTTGAATCATGTGTCTTACAGTTGGAAGATGTTGAAAGTGTTCATAAATTTGATACAACCCCAGCACAATCAAAGTGGGTGCTGAAATGAGCCCTAAAATTGAACTGAACGCACCTTTTACGCCTTGAAATTGCATCCCGATGGCAACAGACATATTAATAATATTGCCTCCGGGAAGAAGCTGGCACACTCCGAGTAAATTGGTAAATTGTGCTTCATCGAGCCATTTCTGGTCTTCAACAATCATGCGATGTGCCAGCGGTAATACTCCACCAAAACCCATGAGCCCAAGTTTCATAAACCCGATAAACAAAGCCTTACAACTGGGCGTAGATGTCTGTTCACTGGCTATTGGCATGGCGTGTACTTTCATTAAACCCTCATACTGTTAAATCTTTGATAGACATAGCATGAGCCGATCATGGTATATTTACAAATGCTATTTTTGCCACTAAACATACCGAAAAGGTATAGCGATGATTGATATTCATAAACTCAATGCCTTTGTGGCGGTGGTCGAGGAAAATAATATTTCCAGAGCAGCACAGCGTCTGCATATGCAGCAACCGCCTCTTACACGACTGATTAAAAGCCTTGAAGAAGAGCTTGAAATTCAGTTGCTTAAGCGACTGCCTCGTGGCGTTGAAGTAACTGAAGCCGGCAAAGCACTGTATGAAGAAGCACTCACCATTTTGGCACATGCACAGGCCATTCCCAGACGAGTACAGAGCATTGCACAGGGTAAAGCTGGACAGCTCAATATTGGCTTTACCAATTCGGTCGGCTTACATCCATTTTTACCTGCATTATTACGTCGATATCGTGATCAGTTTGCTCAGGTCTCGATTCATCTAGAAGAAGAAAGCAGCGGTGCGCTCATCGATTCAGTTATGAACGAGAAACTAGACATTGCATTTTTAAGAAAACCGGCCCCTGTAAGAACCGAACTACACAGTGTGCATGTACTGAACGAACCTCTCATTGTGGCTTTGCCAACGAGCCATCCTTTGGTAGAACATCCTGATACGATTCGTTTAATTGACCTTGAACCTTTTGAGTTTGTTTTATATCGGCGTCTTGCTGGTCAGGATTTGTTTGACAATATTTTAGCCAATTGCTATCAGGCTGGATTTAGTCCAAATATTATTCAGGAAGCGCCAAGGCTCACATCGAGTTTAAACTTGATTGCCGCAGGCATTGGGTTGTCGATTGTGCCAGCATCCATTCAAGATTTCTGGAATAAACAAATCGTTTATCGGTCACTCGAAGCAAAAAAGCCATGTATTGCACCAATTTATGCAATTTATCGGGCCAAAGACAACAATATCCGTGTGACGCATTTTTTGAATCTGTTGAAAGCCAGCCAGTCATTTGAAAATGTAGTTAATATTAATGAGTAAACTGATAGAAATTTAAAATCGGGCCAACCAAATGTTGCTGTGATTTATCTAACGTGACTTTGATTTCTCGAAAGTTAAAGTCACCATCATCACGATATTTTGCAACGCCATGCGTTTTATTATTCAGCTTCGGAATCTGATAACTAAAGAAAGCGCTATGTTTGGATGGATGTACCACATTCAACAATTTCTGTGAGTCTTTATAACCGCCAAATTCATTTTCTATGCTTTCTTTTAAAAGGTTTGGAAAATACAGGCTGGCATAGGGCATACCGCAACCAACACAAACTGAAGAATCATATAGTTCAATGGCTTGTTTTTGATTTTTGCTCATCAACAATGCTGAACCTGTACCATTTGCCCCAGCATTTGCTTCGATATCTTGCCAATCTTTTGGAACCAGTACCGCGCCAATTTCAGGTAGTCCGACCAATTTAAGTTGCTTTGCTAGATTAGCATCTAGCTTAAAATCAAAATGACAGCTTTTTGCTGTACACGATTTAAAGCCTTTTAACAGTCCATCATTGACGGGATTAGGTGCAGTAACACCATAAAAAGGAACGCGAACATCATTGCTAAAGGAGACTTCACCCAATGTATATATTTGATTCATTGCTTGGCGTTGTTTAGCTGTATTTGAAAATTGAGGAAAAGACGGCTTAAACGTGGATACTTCAGCATGTGTCAATGGAAGCCAAAGTATCGAACCTAAAGAAAGAATAGTTTTGATGATCAATTTTATCATTATAAGGATAGATCCCAATAAAATAGCTGTTTTAAAGCTAGCATATTTTTAATACAAGCGTGTATGACTGTTCCATTCAAAAAGGTTTTAGAATGATGGATAGATTCATAATAAGTTGATGAGAATTCCAAATGATCCAACTAAAAAAAATAGTGTCAGGTTGTGGCTTTATGGCAATAAGTTACTTTGCCTTTGCACAGGATATTCAGGGCACTGCCTTTACCCATCAAAACTGGGAAGTGTATTGTTCAAATACCGGAACTTGCCGTGCCGCGGGTTATCAAAGTGATGACGGTCAGCAAAATCCAGCATCGATTCTACTTACTCGGGTGGCAGGACCAAAGGAGCCTGTACGCGCACAATTTGCGCTCGCAAATGGTGGCGAGGATAGCTTTGCTGCCAATCAAGTCAAGAATATTCATTTTTATATCAATGACAAAGATTTGGGTGCTGTCGCCGTGAAAGAGGTTGAATCGCCATTGATGGGCACGCTTTCGGCTGCACAAGTGAATGCATTGCTCAAACAAGCTTCGCAGAAAACCAAGATGAGCTTTAAAAATTCGCATTACGTTTGGAATATTTCCGATGCAGGTATGACCGCCGTACTGCTTAAAATGGATGATTTGCAAAAACGTATTGGTACTACGGGGGCTATCGTCAAAAAAGGCAGTACAAATGAATCGAATGTATTGATGCCTCAGCCTAAGTTAATGATTAAAAAGGTAAAAACAGCCGATCAGCCATATCTCACCCTAAAACCCAACACCAAACAATATCAAAGCCTGCATACACGCTTGTTAGCTGCAAATCCAAAACCAAAAGAAACCGATTTTTGTGAAGGGATTTATAACGGCGCCGACAAAGGTGCAAAACCTCAATCTATTCAGTTGTATAAACTCACCAATGGTAAAGTTTTGGCTACAACCTTGTGCGTTCGCGGTGCATACAACGAAGGCTATGGCGCATGGGTATTAGACCAGTCATTGCAAGGGCAGACCACGTATGTGACCGAATGGGCAACCGACATTGCTTCTGGTGAAATCAGCAGTGCGTTTAAGGGCAGAGGAATTGGCGATTGTTGGTTAGAGCAGTCATGGATTTGGGATGGACAACGCTATGTACAAAATCAAAACAGATGGACAGGGATGTGTAAAAATATTGCGGCTGGTGGTGTTTGGGAACTCGATCAGATTGAAGCAGTGGTGAAATAATTAAACTGTGAACGTAAAATAGCCAAAGGAAACAACATGCTTAAGCATAAGATTGGTTTGGGTGGAATAATTTTAATGGGTGCATCTGCCTGCTTGAGTAGCTCTGTTTTTGCTGCACCTTTACAGATTCTCGATTTCAAAACTGGACAACTTAACCAAACCACTCAAGATCAACTCTGTACACAACTCAAAAAACTATGCAAAAAAGGAGTGCAATGGAGAAGCCTAACAACTCCAGACCAGAATTTGTGGGTTTTATCGAATCGTAATGATGTTGCACAATTTAAGCCGTCAGCGATGGGTTATAAATTCATTCGACAGTGGAATATCGTGACAGTCGCCAGCGAAGACGATGATCAAAAACAATATGTATTTCCCAAACTTTTTCCAATGACTGAAAATCGTTATGCAATTGCAGTCATTGAGCGTATTTCTGAAATGTATTCGGGTGGTGGCGCAAAAATAGAACAAGCCAGTTTTTATGAATTAAAAGATTCAGGTCAGGCACATCGCTTTATTGAAAATTATCCATTTAGTTTTAGTCGTATGGTTCGAGCCTGTTTTTCAGAGCAGGACTATGCAACTTCAAAAGGGCGTTGTCATGATGAAGATGGCTTGAGTCTGGATATTCGGCCACTCAAGCCGATGCTATGGCAATTTCGTTATCGCTATCATTTAGATATATCACCAGCATCCGATTCGGGTGAAAAATCTTACAAAGGTAGTCGCGACTTAAATATCGATTTAAATCGAGTACCAAAGCAGCCCAATATTCCTGAAAATTGGAATTATACCGGTCAGGGTTAATTGTGATATTTACAGCCACCTAACAGATTAAATAAAACAAAATATGCTAAAAGTAGGCAATTGCAGATTGGAGTGAAACTTATGTTACAGCGTTGTGATTCGTTATTGGGGCAAAAACGCTCTACCATCACATGTGCCTTTACGCTTGTAGCGGCTATATTTGGAGCAACTCAAATGGCAAATGCTGGCCCCGCAGTGGATCAGTTGAGTGATTGCTTGGTGAAATCGACCACAGCAGCCGATAAAACGACGGTGTTGCAATGGACTTATGCGGCGTTATCGGCGCATCCCGATTTAAAAGCATTTAGTAATGTGAGTGCTGAGCAAAAAGATCAGCTTGACCAAAAGCTTGCGCAAGTGTTGCAACGGATTATTATCGATCAATGTTCGGCACAGACTAAAAATGTGATTCAAACCGAAGGCTTGCAGGCGGTGGGGCAGAGTTTTCAGCAATTGGGACAAAATGCAGGTGAAGAGATTGTAAAAGATCCGGCAGTGAAACAGCAGTTACAAGGAACACTACGTTATATCGATTTAAACAAAGTGGCGATGACGTTTTTGACGCCGGGTGTGTTGAGTAAGTTGGGATTATAAATAACTTAATCTTATTAGGAAATAATTTATATATTATAGATTCTGAATTTAATAATTTACTTCTAGACTAGATTAATCTAATAATTTGATTAGCAAGCTTATTTCTTGCTAATCAATATTAAAATATAAATTTAGATAGCATGGAATGGGGGTGAAAGTTTCTAAATTAATAAAGCGTATTTTTAGCTCTAAATTATGTCTCTAAGCATGAATAAGCTAAATGAAGAGAAAAAAGTACATCATAACCCCTATTTATAAAAGCGCTCACATTTGAATAATATTTATAAGTAAGTATTTACAGAGATTCTATTTGGTATCATTTTATAAATATAACTAAAATTTAATTTTCGCTCCAATTGATAATAAATATTGATTCAGTCTTTTACTTTCCATGAATATTTAACTGGATTACTTGCTCCTTTTTTTCGAAATTTATCTGGAACTCTTTTATTAATATATTTATTTAAAAAAAATGATGAGGCTTCTTTACCCACGAAACCAAATCTCTTTTTACGCATAGTTTCATCATAGATATCTTCATTTATGAGCATAAATTGTGGGAAATTTTCTTTAGTAGCTTCTTTCCATTCATCAACAATAAAAACACCCTTAATGACACCTTGAATTGTTGCTAATACTAATTCTGCTTTTTTAGCCTCTGTTAAACTAATCTTCCATGCAAATCTTACAGCATCATAAATATTTCGCTCTAAAGCACTTTTATTAATAGAAATAATTAGTGCTTTGTCATCAATTTCTACTGTTTCAATTTCATAAGTATTTATAATTTCTTGCACGTGAGCTACTCCGAATTCATTACTACCATTACCATTCATAATATTTGATAAGCCAGCATAAGCATCGATAAGAGCGGCCTCAATTTGAAACGCTGTTTCTTCATCTTTAATGCCATGTCGATGAATAATATGAATAATATCTAGGTTAGTATTTTTTATCTGTTTAATTAATTTTAGCTTGTAGCTTAGAATATCATTATCATCTTCTTTAATCTCTCCTCTTGTATGCTGAAAAACCCTATTACCTCGACCCTTGCCAACATAAAAAGTTTGACCATCACGTGGATCTATTAATCGATATACATACCAACCTAAACGATTTGAAACTTCATCCGAAAAGTGATTATTCTTCATTATTTCAGCCTTAATATAAAACCCCGTATTACTACGAGGTTTTATATCATGAAACCAATTAAAGATACAAAAATCTAACTAATCAACTTCTTCATCAATTCATTCACTTGAGCAGGGTTGGCTTTGCCTTTTGAAGCTTTCATCACTTGACCTACAAGGCCATTAAAAGCTTTCTCTTTACCAGACTTATACTCTTCAACCATTTTTTCATTGGCTGCAAGTACGTCTTTAATAATGGCTTCAATCGCACCTGTATCAGTTTCTTGTTTCAAACCTTTTTCTTGAATAATGGCATCGGCAGATTTGCCTTCATCCCATATAAAGCCAAAGACTTGTTTTGCAATTTTGCCGCTGATGGTGTTATCGACAATACGTGCAATCATGCCACCCAATTGTTCGGCAGACACAGGCGAATCTGCAAGCTCTAGGCCAGCTTTATTTAAGGCACCAGAGAATTCACCCATCACCCAGTTTGCAGCAATTTTACCGTGTGCTGCACCCCCAGCCGCTGCGACAACCGCTTCATAAAAATCGGCCATTTCACGAGACAAGGTAAGTACATGCGCATCGTATTCGGTAATTGCAAATTCAGCGATAAAACGTTCACGGCGTGCAGCAGGAAGCTCCGGCATGGTTGCTTTAATTGCTTCAATTTGCTCATCTGCAATGATCACAGGCAACAAATCTGGATCTGGGAAGTAGCGATAGTCGTTCGCTTCTTCTTTAGAACGCATTGAGCGGGTTTCCATTTTGTTTGGATCAAACAAACGGGTTTCCTGATCAATCGTGCCGCCCCATTCCAAAATTTCCATCTGGCGTTCAATTTCGACATTGATCGCTTGCTCGATAAAACGGAACGAGTTGAGGTTTTTCAGCTCACAGCGGGTACCAAATGCATCGCCCGGACGGCGCAAGGACACGTTACAGTCGGCACGGAATGAACCTTCTGCCATGTTACCGTCGGAAATTCCTAACCAGCGCACAAGCGTGTGAATCGATTTAATATATGCAACCGCTTCTTCGACCGAGCGCATATCTGGTTCAGATACGATTTCGAGCAATGGTGTGCCGGCACGGTTTAAGTCGATACCCGACATACCTTCGAACTGATCATGAATCGATTTACCGGCATCTTCCTCTAAATGCGCACGCGTCACGCCGATGCGTTTGACGGTGCCATCTTCAAGCTGGATGTCGATATGGCCCAAGCCCACAATCGGATTGTCCATCTGGCTGATCTGATAGCCTTTTGGCGAATCTGGATAGAAATAGTTTTTACGTGCAAATACAGAAGCCTGATCGATATATGCATCGATGCCCAAGCCAAAGCGGATCGCAAGATTCACCACTTCTTCATTTAATACTGGCAATACACCCGGCATGGCCAAATCGACCAAACTTGCTTGCGTATTCGGGTCTTGACCAAATTCGGTAGAAGAACCCGAGAAAATTTTAGATTGGGTTGCAAGCTGGGTATGAATCTCAATCCCGATCACCACTTCCCAACCATCAATCAGGTTCGACTTTGGCTTTTTTTGAGCTGCTTTTGAAGGATTATTCATTAGGCATTCTCCTCAGCAATTGCCGCACGTTGTGTGTGGAAGGTGGTGTCTTGTTGGTACTGATGCACAATTGAAAGCAATTGCGACTCAGACCAGTAATTACCAATCAGTTGTAAACCGACAGGTAAATTGTTGCTGTCGAGGCCCACAGGTGCATTGATTGCAGGTAAGCCCGCAAGGTTCACTGCAAGGGTATAAATATCGCCCAAATACATTTCAACCGGTGTGAGATCGGCACCAATTTTATAAGCTGTGGTGGGTGCAGATGGCGCAGCAATCACATCGACATTTTCAAATGCTTTTAAGAAATCTTGCTGAATTAAGCGGCGTACTTTCTGCGCTTTTACATAGTAGGCATCATAATAGCCAGCCGAAAGGGCATAAGTACCAATCAAGATACGGCGCTGTACTTCTGCACCAAAACCTTCTGAGCGTGAACGTTTGTATAAATCCATCAAATCGACCGGATTTTCACAGCGGTAGCCGTAACGTACACCGTCATAACGCGATAGATTCGATGAGGCTTCAGCAGGTGCAATCAGGTAATAAGTCGGTACATAGCTTTCAGTCATGCTAAGGTCAATCTCGACCAGTACCGCGCCCATCTCTTCCAGTTTTTTCAGAGATTCTTCTACGCGTGCTTTTACCTCGGCATCTAAGCCTGCCACATTGAAGTACTGCTTTGGAATACCAATACGCAGGCCTTTTAGTGCTGTTGCATTTAAGTTCGCTACGTAGTCATCGACGTCTTTTTTGACAGATGTTGAATCTTTGGCATCATGACCTGCCATCACATTCATAAGGTAAGCGCAGTCTTCGGCAGAGCGTGCCATTGGGCCGCCCTGATCTAGTGAAGATGCATAGGCGATCATACCAAAGCGTGATACACGGCCATAGGTCGGCTTTAACCCTGTTAAACCACAAAACGACGCCGGCTGACGAATAGAGCCGCCCGTGTCTGTACCTGTGGCAAACGGAGCAAGGTCTGCGGCCACGGCAGCTGCCGAACCACCCGATGAACCGCCCGGTACACGGTCGAGTGCCCATGGGTTACACGTTGCACCAAAGTAGGAGCTTTCTGAGGTTGAGCCCATTGCAAACTCATCCATGTTGAGTTTGCCCAAGGTCACTAAACCTGCTGCATTGCCTTTGGCAACCACTGTGGCGTCATAAGGCGAAATAAAATTGTCGAGCATTTTAGAACCAGCAGTGGTTTTAATGCCTTTGGTACAAAAGATATCTTTGTGTGCCAATGGAACGCCAGTGAGGAAGCCAGCGTTGCCAGCCTGACGCAAGGCATCGGCAGCATCGGCCTGAGCCAGTGCCTGTTCGTGGGTCACAGTGACATAACTTTTTACCTGAGCGTCGATTTTGTCGATGCGGTTCAGATAATGTTGTGTGAGTTCGCGGGAAGAAAATTGAGCTTGGCCTAGACCCTCGGCGAGCTCACGAACAGATAAGCGGTGTAAATCGGTCATAAGTAAAAATTCTTTACGTTCAAAATTGTAAGCAATTTAAGTAGCGAGAGTATTATTCGATTACGCGAGGAACCAGATACAGTCCAGCTTCGGTTGCTGGAGCAACTGCTTGATATTCTTCACGATGATTAGTTTCCGTTACCGCATCTTGGCGCAACGGTTGCGCGGTATCAAACGGACTCTTTAGTGGCTCAACACCATCGGTATCGATACTTTTTAAGCTTTCCATCATGTCTAAAATTTTATTTAGACTTTGAGCATATTCGGCAGATTGCGTATCATTCAGCGACAATCGAGCAAGATTGGCGATTTGCGATACGGTTTGTGCATTTAAATCTGAATGCTGAGCATCCGATGTAGACATAACATCACCTAAGTCTGTATGAAAATTTGCAAATAATGTGGCTTATAATAAGCGATTGACTTGTTCAAAGCATCACATTTAGTTAAAGTTGCCAACTTGCGTCCATATAAAGTTTAACTGAGAACGACCCGTGATTCTAAAACGACTAATTGGCTTGTTTTCGCCAGATCTAGCCATTGATTTAGGTACAGCAAATACACTTATTTATGCACCAGGCCGAGGCATTATATTAAATGAACCGACTGTTGTGGCCATTCGTCACAGTGGCTCACAGAAAATTGTTGCTGCTGTAGGTCTTGATGCTAAACAAATGTTAGGTCGTACACCAGCCAATATTTCCGCGATTCGTCCAATGAAAGACGGTGTAATTGCCGACTTTGAAGTGACCGAGACCATGCTGAACCAGTTTATTGGTAAAGTCCACGAAAAGCGTTTATTCCCACCTGCACCGCGTGTTGTGGTATGTGTACCGTGTAAATCGACACTGGTCGAGCGCCGTGCCATCCGTGAAGCGGTATTTAATGCAGGTGCGCGTGATGTTCGTTTGATTGAAGAGCCAATGGCTGCTGCTATCGGTGCGGGTATGCCCGTCGAGCAAGCCTGTGGTTCGATGGTGGTCGATGTTGGTGGTGGAACTACTGAAATTGCGATTATTTCATTGCAGGGTTGTGTCTATGCCGATTCGTTACGTATTGGCGGCGATGTATTTGATGAGCAAATTATTCATTATGTACGTAAAGCGCATGGCTGTGTAATTGGTGAAACCACCGCTGAAATTATCAAGAAAGAAGTGGGTATGGCCATTGCCGACGACACTAAACTTGAAATTGAAGTGCGTGGTCGTAATTTGGCAGAAGGTGTGCCACGTTCAATTACCGTGACCTCTGACGAAGTGATGCAAGCTATTGCAGATCCATTACAAAGTATTGTCAGCGCGGTTAAATCTGCACTTGAACAAACACCGCCAGAATTGTCTTCAGATATCGCAGAGCGCGGTATTGTGCTGACTGGTGGTGGTGCGTTGCTACGTAATCTTGATAAATTACTCGCGCAAGAAACTGGCTTACCTGTGGTGGTTGCAGAAGATCCACTCACTTGCGTAACCCGTGGTGGTGGCAAAGTGCTTGAATTTTTTGACAATCCAAACCATGACATGCTTTTTGTAGGCTAATCCAATAGGAACGAGGCGGTGCAACCGAATCTTTTTTCAAGACAACCGCCATCTTTTCGCTCCTTTATTATTGCAGTGATTACAAGTGTGGTGGTGCTGTTTTTTAACTGGCGCATGCCACACGTCATTCAGCCTGCAAGGGATGTCTTGAATGCAGCGTATAATCCAATTTATGCGCTGGCAAGCTATCCGGTATTGTCGCGAGAGTGGCTCAATCAACAAACCAAATCTGAAGCTCAATTACGTCGTGAAAATACTGCGATGCAAGCTGAATTGCTTCAGGCACAGGTTCGTCTGCAAAAACTATCCGAGCTGTCGGCAGAAAACACCCGTTTACGTGGATTACTCGATACGCCGTTGATTATCGATGGTCGTATGGAAATTGCGGAAGTGATCGGTACAGATGCAGATCCACTTCGTCATATCATTATTATTAACCGTGGTGCAAATAGTCATCTAAAAGTCGGGCAAACCGTACTCGATGACAAAGGTATCATGGGACAAATTATTAATGTCTATCCACATAGTTCCCGTGTCATGCTGCTATCAGACAAAGAACATTCCTTATCGGTTCGGCTTGAGCGCACAGGCATGCGTGCAATTGTCACTGGTACTGGCGATTTGGGACGTCTGAAAATGGAATATGTGGCAACAAGTGCCAATATCCAAGTAGGCGATAAAGTTTATAGCTCTGGTTTGGGTGAGCATTTCCCTGCGGGATATTTGGTTGGAACTGTATCTCAAGTTCGTCGTCACAATTCGGGCGAGTTTGCCGAAATCGATGTAACACCTGCGGCTCAATTGGCCAGCGGTCATCATGTCGTGGTACTGTTTTCGGAATCTTTGGCGATGGAGCAACCGTATGCCGATCGCTAAACTCAGTGTAAAAAAATCTAAAGATCCATTATTGGTGATCGTTCTATCGATTGTGATTGGCTCGGTACTAATGGTATACCCGTTATCGTATGACATTTCGGGATGGCGCCCACTGATCATGCTAATGATCATGCTGTTTTGGGTACTGTGCCAGCCTACATGGTGTGGAGTATGGTTTGCCTTTGCGTTGGGTATTTTTACCGATTTGCTGCTCGATGCACCATTGGGTTTAAACGCGTTAAGCTTTGTACTGATCACCTTTTTTGTGCGCTACTTTACCCGTGAACGCCGAATTTTAACCTTTTGGAATATCTGGACGCTTGCTGGATTGGCAATTTTAGCTCATCTTTTGTTTATCTGGTTTGCACAAACGCTAGGTGATATGCGCTTTTCACTGGCACGACACTGGCAACCGCTTTTGACCAGTATCTTATTTTGGCCTGTTGTGTACTATTGTTTAAAACGATGGCGCATTTAATACTGGCTTCCAGTTCCCCCAGACGACACGAATTACTCAGTCAACTGGGGTTGACCTTTGAGGTGCATGCACCAGATATTGATGAGTCTGTTCTCGATCATGAGCAGGCACATGACTATGTTGAACGTTTAGCCGTCGAAAAAGCCCATACGATTTTAAGTCAATTTCCTGAATCAATTGTGATTGCTGCTGACACAAGTGTGAGTGTTGATGGTAAGATCATTGGAAAACCAGAATCAAAACAACATGCATTTGCGATTTGGTCTGAACTCTCAGGACGTCGTCATGAGGTTTTGACCGGACTCTGCGTTGCAACACTACATCAGCACGAGTCGCTTTGTGTGCGCACCGCCGTCGAATTCCAGTCGCTCAGTCTGACCGATATGGAGCGCTACTGGGCTACAGGCGAACCCATCGGTAAAGCAGGCGGATATGCCATACAAGGAATTGCTGCGCAGTTTATTCCGCGTATAGAAGGTAGTTATACCAATGTAGTGGGCTTGCCTTTGCACGAGCTAACACAGTTATTACAACGAGTTAAGGCCTTAAATTAACTCTGAAACAAGAATTTTTATAACGCTTTGAGTTTTTTTATGTCGGAAGAATTACTTATTAATGTCACGCCCATGGAGTGTCGGGTGGCATTAATTCAAAACGGAACAGTAAACGAACTATTTGTTGAACGTACTGTTAAACGGGGCTTGGTGGGCAACATTTACATGGGTAAAGTTGTGCGCGTTTTGCCTGGAATGCAGGCTGCCTTTGTCGATATCGGTTTGTCCCGAACTGCTTTTTTACATATCAATGATATGGTCTGGCCACGCGCGCAACCTACGCCGAATGTATTTGAGTTGCTACATCCGGGGCAGGTTCTCACGGTTCAAGTGATGAAAGATATGCTGGGAACCAAAGGCGCGCGCCTAAGCACCGATTTATCTATTCCTTCGCGATATCTGGTCATGATGCCATACGGCCATCATATAGGCGTGTCGCAACGCATCGAAGCAGAAGAAGAGCGTGACCGTTTAAGAGGCATTATTGAGCGCATTCAGGCCGAGCAAAAATTGCCGGGCAGTGTGATTGTACGCACAGCAGCCGAAGGAGTCGATGAAGAATCGATTGTTCAGGATATGCGTTACTTGGCCAAACTTTGGGAGTTTATTCAGCGTAAACAAAAACAGGCTGTAGTTCCAAGCTTGATTTTTGAAGAGCTGCCGCTTCCACAACGAGTGATTCGTGATCTGGCCAATGAAGACACTGCAAAGGTCTATGTGGACTCTCGAGAGGTTTACACCAAACTCAGCGAATTTATCGACGAATTTGTACCTAATATTAAAAATCGTCTGATTCACTATCCGGGTGAACGTCCGATTTTTGATTTGCACAATGTCGAAGAAGATATTCAAAAAGCCTTACAAACACGTGTTGCGCTCAAGTCTGGCGGTTATCTGATGATCGATCAGACGGAGGCCATGACCACGATTGATGTCAATACTGGCTCATATGTGGGTGGGCGCTCACTTGAAGACACTGTGTTTAAAACCAATATGGAAGCAACGCAAGTGATTGCACGACAGTTACGGTTACGTAACTTAGGTGGAATTATTATCATTGATTTCATTGACATGCAGGAAGCGACGCACCGCGAAGAGGTCATGAACCAGTTTCAAAAGATGCTCGAACGCGATCATGCCAAAACTAAGATCACGCAAGTGTCTGAGCTCGGTTTGGTTGAAATGACCCGAAAACGTACACGTGAGTCGTTAGAGCATTTACTTTGTGAATCGTGTCCGACCTGTCAGGGACGGGGGTATGTCAAAACAGCCGAGACGGTTTGTTACGAGATATTTCGAGAAATTTTACGTTACGCGAGAGCTTTTGAATCACAGAGTGGCTTTACTGTTGTCGCACATCCTTCAGTGATTGACCGGCTACTTACGGCAGAAGCGCCAGCCGTCGCGGATCTTGAGCATTTCATCACGCGTGTCATAAAATTCCAAGTTGAAAATTTATACACGCAAGAGCAATACGATATCATTTTGAGTTAAAGATGTAACAAGATTTCGCTTAATCCTTGTTACAACTGAAATTTTACTTTTATTGGCGAATTTTCAATACTAGGGACACAACGTAGCCAAAGACTTTTCTCCCATATTAGTCTTAGCAAATATAAGGGGTCTCTCGCATGAATGTTAGTGAAAGAATATTAACTCAAGGTTTAAAGCATATGATCGACAGCAAAACGGCTGCATCTTGTTATATGGTAGATGATCAAGGTAAAGAAGTTCAGATCACAACCGCAATGATCCGTAATGTGTGCCATCAATTACTTAAACAATGTCGTACCATTAAAAACTAAAGGGCTATTTCAGCCCTTTCGTTTTGTTTGTAATGATCAGAATAACAATAAAGAGATTAGGACGCCGCGGCGTCTTTTTTAACATCGGTAATAGCGCTTAAATCCGCATCATTGTTTGCAATCACTGCTTCGAAGCGCTGAATTTCATCTTCCAAATGTGTTAAAAGGTTTTGCATACTTGGTAAGGCATTACGGCAAGCGATCAGACCGACTTCAAGTTTATCTAAATAGCTGGTCATGGTGATATTGAGCGCCTGACCGTCTAATACAATTGAGGCAGGGTACAATGCATCGAGCTTGGCGCCATTCCAGTACAGTGGTTCGCGTGGTCCTGGTACATTGGAGATGACCAGATTAAATGCCTGACGTTTTGGCATAATCCCCGACAAGATATTTAAGCCTGCAGGACCATAAACCACCGCACTATAGTTAAGAATCTGGTCACTGGTCATACGCTTAAAACGCTGTTTCGAGTTTTGTACGCTACGACGAATAATTTGCAAACGTTCAAGCGGATCATTTTTATGCGTTGCCAAATTGGCCAGAATCATGGTGATACGGTTACTGGTGTCGGAATCATCATCTCGAACAGAAGCGGGAACCATCGCAATGAGCGGCTTTGAAGGCAGGCTGTTGTGACTAAGTAAATATTCGCGAAGCGCGCCCGAGCAGACCGCCAAAATCACATCATTAATGGTCACGCCTAAAGCTTTGGCAATATCTCGAAAGCGATCCAGTTCAAATGATTGCGCAGCAAAGCGGCGTGATGAACTTACGCGCTGATTTAATATCGAGCTAGGAGCCTGAAAGCTTGAAACATGATCGGGATTACGACCAATATCTTTAAAAAGCGTCTGTGAGAGTTCTTGCATTACGGTTGGTGTGGCCTGTAATTGTGTTTTGAGCCCCGTGATAATTTTTTTGATTTTACTGACTTTAGGTTCTTTTAGGCGTTTGGCGCGTTTACCTTCGACACACCAAGGTGGAACAATACTTTTTTCATTCACATCGTGAGACAGAGATTTTTCAATGAGGCGCATACCTGCCACGCCATCCACCATGGCATGATGGATTTTAAAATACATGGCAAAACGATTGCCCTCGATCCCTTCAATAATATTACAGGTCCAAAGTGGTTTGGCACGATCGAGCAAGGTACTGTGTTCTTGTGAGATATACACCAGAAGTTCACGAATTCGAGCTGGATGAGGCAGCGCAACATGACGGAAGTGATGATCTAAATCGAACTCTTCATCTTCATCCCAAAACAAACCGTTGAGTTTGTTGTTAAATGGAGGAACAGGAATCGACTTTGAAATACGAATATCATTTACCAAATCTTGTATAAATGTGGCTGGTGCATTGTCTGGAATCTGGAATAAAAATAATCCACCGACATGCATGGGCTGTTGTCTTTTTTCTAATGACAAGAAGATAAAATCAATCGGATGTAATGGGCGCATAGCGTGGATTGCCTCACTGCAATGATAATAATAACCCTGATATGAGCTATGTTTTTAGAATTATAGAACCGTACAACTAGTATATCGTTATTCGCCGACATAAATCTAACAAATTATGTTGAATAGCGAGTTCATAAAAAAACCACTGTAATAACAGTGGTTTTTTTTGAATTATTTATTCACATTACCGGCATGTAAACCACATTCTTTTTTGGTGGCTTCTTCCCACCACCAGCGCCCCTCACGCTCGTGCTGGTTTGGCAACACCGGACGGGTACATGGTTCACAGCCAATCGAGATAAAGCCACGTTCATGCAGCGGATTGTATGGAATTTCCATCATGCGAATATAATTCCATACATCGGCACTCGACCAGTTAGCCAGCGGATTGTATTTGATCAGCTGTTTGCCGGGGCCAGAAAATCCAGCATCCGCTTGAACAACGGGAATTTCGTTCCGTGTACCCGGACTTTGATCTTTTCGTTGACCTGTAATCCAGCCATCGAGTGTGGCCAGTTTCTTGCGAAGCGGTTGAACTTTTCGTATTCCGCAGCACTCAGTATGTCCATCTTCAAAGAAGCTAAACAAGCCTTTTTCTTTCACCAACTGCTGTACCGCATCCGATTCTGGAAAACAGATTTCGATCTCGATATTGTAATGCTTACGAACCGTTTCGATAAACTGATAAGTTTCAGGATGCAAACGGCCTGTATCAAGGCTAAAAACGCGAAACGGTTTACGCAAACGAGAGGCCATATCAATCAGCACCACATCTTCGGCGCCCGAAAATGAAATTGCAATTTCACCTTCTTGATTCAGTGCAAGTTCTAAAATTTCAGTTGGATACTTATCTGCATATTCGGTATTGAGTGCATCAACCAAATCGAGAGTAGGGATGGCGGTCATATAGGCTCCTGGCAACAGGCTTGGATGCGTATTATATAGCGCAGCGTTCTTTAAAGTGCCGAATTTAGAATAAATAAATCAACGATCTTGGGGTACACAATGAAATCTTCAACGATGACCCATTTTTGATCAGCTTAATGCTATTATACATCCATTTTTAAAACTGACAGTTGGAGTCTTCCATGGAAATCGTATGTCTTGATCTTGAGGGTGTTTTGGTTCCGGAAATCTGGATTAATTTTGCAAAAAAAACAGGAATCAAAGAGCTTGAAGCCACCACACGCGATATTCCGGATTACGATGTCTTAATGACTCAGCGTCTTAATATTTTAAAGCAACATGGTTTAGGCCTAAATGATATTCAAGCCGTAATTGCAGACATGGGGCCACTACCGGGCGCTAAAGAGTTTGTGGAATGGGTACGTACGCATTTCCAATTGATTATTTTGTCCGATACATTTTACGAGTTTGCACATCCGCTTATGCAGCAACTGGGCTGGCCAACTATTTTCTGTCATAAACTCGAAACAGATGAAAAGGGGATGATCAGTGCCTATAAACTTCGTCAACCAGATCAAAAGCGCGAAGCAGTCAAAGCGTTGCATGGCTTAAACTTCCGTGTCATTGCTGCCGGTGATTCTTACAATGACACAACGATGTTGGGTGAAGCCGATCATGGTTTCTTGTTTGATGCGCCAGAGAATGTGATTGCAGAATTTCCTCAATTTCCAGCGATTCATGGTTATGATGCGCTGAAAGAAGCGATTCGTGCCGTATCGCAGCGTGACATTCCGGCGTAAAAACTGAACGATAAAAAAGGCGCTAGATGCGCCTTTTTTATTTGATTCGTGCTTAGAACTTGTAGCCAATTTTCATGCCATAGGCAATAGCATGATTATCACTGAACTCTGCTACATAGTCGCTGCTTCCAGCTTGTGCACCCGTCTGTGCTTTGGCATCACCCAGCCAGAAGTATTTCACCCCGCCTGCAATAAAGTAATTCGGTTGTGGGCTATATTGCACACCCAATCCGACATTCCAGTAGCCTTCTGTTGGCCCAAGTGTAGTGACCGGATTTCCAGCACCTGAATCCCAGCCCACAGAAACGTTGCCGGCCCACTGCTCATTAAGCTTGCGACCCACACCGACATTGGCAGACCACTGATCATCTGAGTATTCAACCAGATTAAAACCATTTGGGCGACCAACTAGCGGACCAACCGCTTCGGATACTTTTCCAAATTTATAGGGGCGAATTGAAAAATCCTTCCAGTTGACCCAGCGCACATTGGCAAATGCAACGGTATTGGCCATGATTCCGGTTTGGAAATCAAGATTCACCGATTGTGGTGTAGTAATAGTTGTTTTACCAGAAGATGCAGCAATTGCTTCAGCAGTTGCTGCACCATTTGATCCCAACAATGCTAGAGCTGGTAAGGTTGGAAGGTTCTCATTTATGTTGACGTCATGATCAATTTCGGAGCGATAGGTTAGGGATGCTTTTAAGGCAATCTCTGGAATTTGATAAGCAAGACCAGCTAGCCAGCCTACGCCACTGGTTTCTTTAATATTGGCATCATAACCGTTATACAGACTATAGGCTTGGCCTCTTAAACTTACATTTCCTTTAACGGTTTGATAAACAGGACCCGCATAGAAATTCCAGTTTTGGTTAGGTTGGAAGCCAAAAACAAAGGCAAGATTTTGTGAATCAACCTCAACTTTTGTATTACCTTTTCCTAAAGTAGAGTTTGCTGCTGCAATTCCTGCATCAACTCGATTTGTAATCGCTTGTTTTACACCACCATCAATTTGTGCTTTTACCGTTGGAACATTATTATTATACGCATTAAGTGTCTGTTGATACTGAGCTTGCCCCTGAGGAGTTGATAGATTAACTCCTTGTGATTGTAATGCTAAGCCCACTCGATCTTGAGCACTTAAGCCATTAAAAGTTGAATCTATTGTACTATTACGAATTGCGGTTAATCTATCAGTAGGTAAAATTGTATCTGTTACAGGATTCGATACGAACACATTATTGCCAGAATATTCTGCTTTGGCACCAAATGGCTGATCGTAAAGTAAACCAAATGAAAAATGATCGGCCACTTGTAGTTTGAGCACCGCGCTTGGGAAATAATAATCTTCCGCCATGTCGCCAATGTTACGACGTGTGGTGCTGCTTCCTGCTTCTTTACCCGAAACATCTGGATCTAGAATAGAAATGCCTGCTTCAAAATAATTTCCTGGTTGCAAGAATCCCGACATAGACTGACCCGAACGGTCTAGCGCTGCTGCAAAGGCGCCAGTCAGTGGTAAGCTTGCAAGTAATACAGCCGTACTTAAGTGTTTTAATTTCATTGTATTTTCCCTTGAACATCAATGTTTTATTATGGTGTTCCTTCATGGAACTGATGTTTAAACTTTTTCCTTTCGATCTAAATGCCGAAAATCAAAAAGTTACTCCGTGGTACAAAAATAACACAATTCACAGGCGTGTAAATGCTGGAAATGAACCAATTAGTATAAATTTTTCGCTTTACGCATTGTTTATGGTTTATATTTGATCAATTTGTGTGCGAGATAGAGCTGAACTATGAAATCATTATGGATTTTCGTAGATTGAATTGTGTAGCTAGTTCAATCCATCAAATCGCAATGAGCTTAATCATTGGATTTTCTCAAGTTTAAGGAGAATCTCATCAAGCTGTTTAATACGCTTGACCTCATCCCATAAACTTTTTGCTTCAGGGTAGGCCTTGGTCATCATGCCCAACCACTGCTTATAGCGGCCAATCATTCCCACTTCGGTTTTGAATTGACCACTCAAAAAGCGTTGTTGCAGCACAACCAGATCTGACCATGTCATGAGTGGCTGGTCTGAGTTTTCTCGAATACATAGGGTAAGGTCAGGCGTTGTCACTGCACCACGGCCCAACATTAAGTCCTCACACTGTGATTGGGCTTGACAGGCTTTGGCATCTTGGTTGTTCCAGATCTCACCATTGGCAATTACTTGAATATCAAGTGCGGCTTGAATTGGCTGAATTTTTTCCCAATAGGCTGGTGGCGTATAGCCATCTGCTTTGGTTCGCGCATGTACCGTCAGCCAGCTCGCGCCTGCGTCTTGAATGGCATAGGCGTTGTCCATCGTGTGGTTTTCATCGAGGTAACCCAGACGCATTTTTGCAGAGACCGGAATATGAGCAGGTACAGCATCGCGCACTGCCTTGACCAGTTCATGTACCACATCGGGTTCATCGAGCAGAACTGATCCACCACGATGTCGGTTTACGGTTTTGGCTGGGCAGCCAAAATTCAGATCGATGGCAGGTGCGCCCAAGGCCACCACTTTTTCAGCATTGGCTGCCAGCATATCCGGATTATTCCCCAGAAACTGCACATGGACTGGCGTACCAGCCGCAGTTTTACCGTTATTTTTAAGCTCTGGGCAATAGCTGTAATACACATGGTCGGGCAATACGCTATCGGTAACACGGATAAACTCGGTTACGCACCAGTCAAAGCGGCCAACATGAGTGAGCACATCACGCATGATCGGATCGGTTAAACCTTCCATTGGTGCAAGAATGAGTTTCAACGTATATACCCTGACTGGTTTGAATAAACCAGAGCGTTATACGCATTTTTACAGGCGATGTCCAGTCATGACATGTGGCTTAAAACAGCAAGCATTAAATGCCGAGAATAAGCTCTAAAATCATTTTGCTGCCAATAAATCCGATGGCAAGTAAAATAAAGCCGATCAGGGTAAAGCGAATGGCTTTTTGGCCTCGCCAGCCAAATTTTGCATGACCAATCAAGAGAGCGCCATAGATGATCCATGAAATTATGCTAAACACGGTCTTGTGAGCCAGATGCTGGCCCAAGAAATTTTCAACGGTAAAAAAGCCAAAAGCCAGCGCGACGGTTAAAAGCACAAAACCAGTACGCAGCAAATCGAATAACAAGGATTCCATGGCCTGAAACGGAGGCAATAAATTCACCCAGAAGCGATGTTTTTGCTTCTTTTTGAGTTCGCGATCTTGAAACCAAAGCAAAATTGCATGAATGGTTGCCATCAGCAGTACAGCATAGGCAGATAGAGACAAGATAATATGTAGGTCTAGACCGAGGCTGTGCCTTTCAATGAACTGATCTGGTCGACTAAACGCATAGCCTAAAATAAGGCCCGTGGCTGCCACAGGAATTCCGATCAGATTCAGTGCCAAAATAGGCCGAAACGTACTAAAAATCAGACTCATGAGTAGCATGAGACCTGAAGTAAATGAAATAAGGTTAAATACGTCGTAATTGATTCCCAGCGGAGTCAGCATACTGTTATATAAAACAGCTGCATGCAATGCCAAACCTAAACTGACCACACTGCCAATAAGCCAAGAGTTGGGATTATGTTTTGACATCAAGTGCATAAACAGATACCAGAATGAGGTCGTATACGCAATAAGTGCCAAAATGGTATAAACCAACGGAAGACTGATCATGTCAAACCTTTTTCGGGATTTAGAATATTCATCTAGATGAGATATAAATTCGCGGCGAACTACAGTATCCTATAGCATCTTATGCATAAATTTTCTATTTTGAGAAAGATTTTTTTGCAACTGGCCATTTTTAGCGGATTTTGCAATGTTTGATACCTTAACAGAACGACTCACGCAGAGTTTAAGAAATGTTACTGGCTCAGGGCAGCTAACCGAAGACAATATTAAAGATACCTTACGTGAAGTACGTATGGCACTTCTTGAAGCTGATGTTGCGTTACCTGTAACTCGTGAATTTATCGCGAAAGTTAAGGAACAGGCATTGGGTCAGGAAGTGATGACTCAGCTTTCCCCTGGGCAGGCATTCGTCAAAATTGTGCATGACGAACTGACCAAAATGATGGGTGAGGCCAATGAAAGCCTCGATCTTGCGGCAAAACCACCCGTGGTGGTGTTACTTGCCGGTTTGCAAGGTGCGGGTAAAACCACCACGGCTGCCAAGCTTGCACGTTTTTTACAAGAACGCCAAAAGAAAAAAGTCGCGATGGTATCTGCCGACGTATATCGTCCGGCTGCGATCAAGCAGCTACAGACGGTAGCGGGCGAAGTTGGCGCGATCTTTTTTGAATCGAATGCCAATGAGAAGCCGATTGATATTGCCAACCGTGCCATTGAGCAAGCCAAAATTCAGTTTGCCGATGTACTGATTGTCGATACCGCAGGTCGTTTACATGTCGATGAAGACATGATGGGCGAAATTAAAGCATTACATGCCTCGATCAAACCGACAGAAACCTTGTTTGTGGTCGATGCCATGACTGGTCAGGATGCTGCCAATACTGCGAAAGCATTTAACGATGCTTTACCGTTGACGGGTGTGATTTTGACCAAAACCGACGGTGATGCACGCGGTGGTGCAGCACTTTCTGTTCGTGCAATTACTGGTAAACCGATTAAGTTCTTGGGTATGGGCGAAAAGCTCGATGCTCTCGAGCCGTTCCACCCTGAACGTATCGCACAGCGTATTCTTGGCATGGGTGACGTTTTGTCACTGGTGGAAGAAGTCGAGCGCAAAATCGACAAAGAAAAAGCCGAAAAAATGGCGAAAAAATTGCAAAAGGGCGGTACTTTCAATTTGGAAGACATGCTCATGCAATTTGAACAGATGAAAAAAATGGGCGGCATGATGGGCTTTCTGGATAAACTTCCAGGCATGAGCAATTCAGGTATCCAGCAGGCGATTGAGCAGGCCAATCCTGAAAAGCAAGTCAAGAAAATGGAAGCCATTATTCAGTCGATGACGCCTAAAGAGCGTAAAAATCCAGATATTATCAATCCAAGCCGTAAAAAACGTATTGCGGCTGGTTGTGGTATGGATGTTTCTGAAATCAATAAATTGCTTAAACAGCACAGTCAGATGGCAAAAATGATGAAAAAATTTGCCAATCCGTCTGGCATGAGCAAAATGATGCGTTCATTCGGCAATCTGCAAAAGCAGTTTGGCGGTGGCGGTGGTGTCGGGCCATTGTTTGGCGGAAAAGACGACAAGAAATAAGCTTAAACAGCATAAAAAAGGCGCTACGGCGCCTTTTTTATGCTTTAGGTACAAGCGGGCTGATGCTGTAGATAATGCTGTAAGCCTTTGAGTAAAAGATCAGATTCGATTTGCGGGGAATAATGCTGCAAGAACTTGGCAAATAAAGGCGCATCGCCACCCGTTAAAACCAATTGCTGCGGTGTAAGCTGCATAATGGCTTCAATTGTACTGACCAATCCCAGTAAAATCCCGTGATGTACGGCATCTATGGTGTTGTGTCCCGGATCAAGATCATCAAAGGCAGAATCTGGAATTTTAATGCCTTTGGTATTTTGAATCAGCGCATCACGCTGCAAATATAAATTCGGCAGAATATAGCCACCCAAATGCTGGTGGCCTTGAACCAAATCGATCGTCAGAGCGGTGCCGCAGCCAATCACACATACATTTCGATCAGGCTGGGCAACCGCCAGAACTTGTAGCCAACGATCGATTCCAAGCTGGGCAGGTTGCTCGTAGCCACATTTGAGTTGTGCGTACTCGGCATGCACTTGAGCCATGACAATTGGAATATTTAATCGGGCGAGAATTTGCTGGATACGGGCATTATTTTCTGCATCGAGTACCGAAGAGACACCGACACGCTGAATTTTCTGATGATTAAAGTGCTGGATAAGGCCGAGCAGTAAATCCGCAGGTGATTGCAAATGCAGCTCGGCAGCATGTTCAATCGTCTCACCGTTTTGAGTGATCCAGTATTTTAATCGGGTGTTGCCGATATCGAGCCATAACTGTTTCATAGCGCCGATCCATCTTCATGCTGAATCAGACGCATACGACCTTGATAAAAATGCTTCAGGCCCTCTTGATCATGCACCATCACCGCACCTTCGCTGTTAATACCTTCAAAACTACCCGTAATGTGACCCTGATGATGCTCAAAACGGATAGCCTGATGCATAAAGGCAGCATAATGGTTAAATCGCTGGTCGAGGTTATAGCAGCCATGATCAAACCAGTCCTTGGCATTTTGAATAGCAAGGTAGAGCTGTGCAATCAGCTCCGTCCGGTCTGCCTGAAGTAGCCCCAAATCGCTCAGCGAAGTAACTGCCTGATCGGTCGGCAACTGCATGGGTGTGACCAGATTCATGCCTACGCCAACAATCGCCTGATGAGGTGATAACGGCTCGACCAGAATACCTCCCCATTTTCCTTGTAGGCTATATAAATCATTCGGCCACTTCACCTGTAATTTAAGCTCGCTTAAAGCTGGCATTTGTAAGATATTTAATGCAATTTCAAGCGCCAGACGGCCGTCAAGCGTTGTTTGAGTATTGACCAGTGTGCTTAAATAAATGTTACCTTTGGGTGAAATCCATTCGCGCTGGTGCTGGCCCCGTCCTTGGGTCTGAATCTGGCTGCACACCAATGCAGTTGCAACATTTTTTTGCGCAAGCTCACGCACATCATCGTTGGTCGATGTGGTGCTTTCTTTGAGAAGAAGAATTTCTGGCAGTTGCTGTGCGTCTAAAAGACGTTGTCTGAGTATACGTGTCTCTAAATCCATGTTGAATCTGAGAAAAGTGGAAAATTATTTATGGAGTTAATCATATATCTGGCTATTGGTGCAATCGCTGGATTTGCCGCAGGCTTATTTGGTGTAGGTGGTGGGTTAATTATTATTCCAATTTTATACGTGGTGTTTCATCAGCTTCAGTATGATCCTACCGTGATCATGCACATGGCGGTGGGTACGTCTCTGGCGACCATTATTGTGACCTCGATCAGCTCTGTGATGGCACATCATAAAAAAGGTGCGGTACTCTGGCATGTATTTAAAAATATGGCGCCTGGGCTGGTGATCGGATCATTGATTGGAGCGGGAATTGCCGATCTATTGTCTGGCCCGCATCTGCAACTGATTATTGGCAGTTTTGCAATTTGGGTAGCATTTAAAATGTTTAAAGGCGCTCATACTGTGGTTGATCAAACACAATCTTTGCCGTCGCGCGCCATGCAAATTCTGGCAGGAGGGGGCATTGGTGTAGCTTCCGCTATTTTCGGAATTGGCGGTGGCAGCCTGACCGTACCTTATTTGAATAAAAATGGCGTGGTGATGCAGCAGGCAGTTGCTACTTCGGCTGCCTGTGGCTTACCGATTGCCGTTGCGGGGGCGCTTGGCTTTATGTGGTTTGGTTATCAACAACACGTCTCTGTTCCGAATGCAATTGGCTATATTCATCTCTATGCGTTTACGGGCATCAGTATCATGAGCTTTATCACTGCCAAATTGGGGGCTCGTGTGGCACATCAGTTATCACCTGCCATGTTAAAAAAATGTTTTGCTTGCTTATTGACCACGGTAGGCATTTACTTTATTTATCAAGGCTTATCTTAATTAAGCCTGAGCCAGTTGATTGATCTTTTTTAAATGATGCAGCGCATACAGAAATGCACAGTCATCCTGTAAAAGACGGCAATTGGCTTAAAATGCAATAAAATTGTTAGACAAAGACATAGCAATATTAGATTCAAATCAGTTAAAAACAATAAACACCATGCAGGATTGGCACAAGTGCGTCCAATAAAAAATGAAAAAAGGTGAGCCATGAATCTTGATGACGTAGACAGTCTTTCAGAACACATTGCACGACGGATCGGTGAGCAAATTATTGTAGGGGAATTGGTCGAAGGTGAGCGTATTCAGGAGCTTCGCATTGCTAAAGAGCTTGACGTGAGTCGTGGCTCAGTGCGTGAGGCTTTGTTGCTGCTTGAGCGTACGCATCTGATTGATATCTTTCCGCGTCGCGGTGCGATCGTGTCCGAAATGTCCTCACAGCAAGTCAAAGCTTTATTTGACAGCAGTGTGTTGGTACTGGGGCACATTGTGCAGCGCCTGAGTGAAAGCTGGCGCGGACATGAAGCAGAGCAATTACAACATTTGCTTGTGCAGCTTGAAGAGCAAGTTAAAGCAGGTGACACCGAAAAATTTTACGATGGCATTTTCGACTATTTGGCTGCCCAGCACGATATCGTGGGAAATCCCTATTTAATGAAATTTTATAAAGAGCTGTTGCCCTCGTTGCGCCGTAGTTATTTTTTAACCTTAAATACCTCCCGACGCGAGTTACAGGAGGCTTTTGCGCTGTTTAAGCTGGTGATTGATGCAATTTTAATCCGAAAATCACATCAAGCCACTTTATTTATGGAAGATTTTTGCCGACACTTGCGTAACTTGGTGTTGGACTCCTTGACGCGCATGAAACAGATCGAACTGGCATGGGCGCGCCGTTCACGTCGTTCTTCGACGCGCTAATCGTTTCAAGTATCCACACCAGATGATGAGATATGTGCCTGCATTGAGGCATGTATAAATAATAGACATCATATTTCTGGATTGATTGAGACACTATGCGTTTAAGCAGTTTAAAACTTGCGGGCTTCAAATCTTTTGCTGATAGTGCCACTTTGCACTTTAAAGCCAACCGTACAGCGGTTGTGGGGCCCAATGGTTGCGGTAAATCCAATGTAATCGATGCCATACGCTGGGTGATGGGCGAATCTAATGCCCGTCAATTGCGTGGCGGCAGCATGCAAGATGTGATTTTTACCGGAACGGCAAAACGTAAACCCGTGGGAATGGCCAGTGTCGAATTACGTTTTGAAAACACCTACGGAAAATTAGGCGGTACCTATAATGCCTATTCGGAGCTTGCAGTACGCCGTCAGGTGAATCGCGATGGAAAGTCCGAATACTTTTTAAATGGTACGCGCTGTCGTCGTCGTGATATTACCGATATTTTCTTGGGAACAGGCCTTGGGCCGCGTTCCTATGCTGTCATCGAGCAGGGCATGATCAACCGCCTGATTGATGCCAAACCCGAAGAAATGCGTGTATTTATTGAAGAAGCCGCAGGTGTCTCACGTTATCAGGCACGCCGCCGTGAAACGCTTCAACATCTTGAACATACCGAGCAGAACTTGGCACGGCTGGACGATATTGCACTTGAGTTAAAAAGCCAGCTCAAAACGCTTAAACGTCAAGCCGAAGCAGCTATTCAATATAAAACGCTAGAACAAGAGATCAAAACGCTCAAAATTGAAATTTTATCCTTTCAATCTGAACAAAGCCTGCACCTACAACAAGAATATACTGTGCAGATGAACGCATTAGGCGAAGAATTTAAACTGATTCGCTCAAAACTCAATACCATCGAACATGATCTTGAATCGACCAGTGCCTTGTTTCAGCGCTTAATTCAACAATCGACACCCCTGCAAACCGAATGGCAAACTGCCGAAAAAAAATGTGCTGAGCTTAAAATGGTGCTGGAACAAAAACAGAGTTTGTTTCAGCAAAATAGCGTAACGCTTGGCCAACTTGAGCAACAAAAAGCGCAAACCAAAGAGCGTATCCAGCTGAGTGATATTCAACTTGAACATTTACATGAACAGATAGAGCAGCAAAATACTGACTGGCATCAAGCTGAAGCCGATACACAACAGGCTGAGCAGCGTTATGCCGATTTACAGACACAGCATGTACAGGTTCAATCGCAATTTGAGCAACTCAAAGCCCAGATTGAAAAGTATCAACAGCAAAAGTCTCAAATGACAGCTCAAATGGAGCAACTGGGAAAATCGATTGATCGTACCCAGCAGCAAAAACAGACCTTAGAGCAGCAGCTTGCGCATATTTCATCACAGGTGCAAGATGACGCACAACGTGAATTACAGCATGCACTTGAACAGCAGCAGCATGAGGTTTTCGTGCTTGAGCAAAAACGAGATGAGCTAAATTCTGTACTTACACAGTTGCACGCGCAACAGGCGCAGCAAAAAGCCCAGCTCGATCCGCTTGAAACACAAATCAAGGTGTTGCAAACAGAGCAGAAAAATCTGCAACAACTGGTAACCAAGCAAAGTAACAAATCTCAGGTAGGTAGCACGCAACTTTTACAAGTATTACAACTCAAAGAAGCGGGGCGTTCATACGCTAGTTTGATCGAGAAACTGTATAACCGCTGGATGGACGCGCATTATTTAGATCAGCATCAAACCTTTCAAAGTGAAATTGCCCGTCAGGTTCGTCCGGCAACTATGGCGCCGCAGAGATCATTTGCCAACTTAGTCGCTTTGGCAGACTGGATTGAAGCACCCCAGCTCTCACTTTGGAATGATATCTGGATCATTGACACATTAGATGCTGCATTAGCTTTGCAATCCTCATTGAGTGTGGGGCAAAGTTTATTGACGCTCGACGGTTATCATGTGGCCAGAGACTGGATGATTGGTCTAGATTATGACCATCAAAGTCAGAGCAGTGGCATGCTCAGTCACCGTATTCGGCTCGAAGAAATAGCCCATGAATTACCGCAATGTATCGCTCAACGTAAAACGCTGATCAACGCGTGGCAAACGCTTGAGCAGCAATGTGAGATGCAGCAGCAAAATATGCAGCAGATTCAGCGTGAGCTCAAAGATCTACGGCCGCTTGTGCAAAAAACTGAGCTTGAAATTGCACGCCAACATGCTTCCGCACAAGCGTATGTGCTGCAACAACAGCAACTACAGCAACAGCTAACTCAACTTGAGCAGCAGCTTGAAGAAGATGCCATGCAGCGTGATGATCTGGAGATCGACTTGCACGCTCTACAGTTAAAATTAGATGCACATTTGCCGCAATATAAAATTCAGCAACTCGAGTGGGAAACGCTTACCGAGCAAAAAGAGCAGGCATTTGAGCAATTACAGCAGCATCAGCAAACACGTGAGTTATGCAGTCGTCAGTTGGCACAGACCCAGCAGCAAATTGAGCTACTTGAAAAAGATCTATCGTTTTTAAAAACGCAAATGCAGCAGATTGTGGCACAAATGGAGCAGGCGAAAAAATTTGTCGATCCGGTACAACTGGAGCTGCCCGCGTTAGAAACCGAGTTTTCCGAGCAGTTTCAAAAAACTGAAGCCCTGCAAAAGCAGTGGAAAGAGTGGCAACTAGAGTTGAATCATGTTCAGGAAAAACAGCAGACACTGACTGAGCAGCGCCATGATACTGAGCAAAAAGATGAGAAGATCCGTGCTGCGCTGGAACAAAAACGTTTGGCATGGCAGGCCACAAAATCGGATTTGGCGCACTATCAAGAACAGCTTGAGGCGCTCAATGCACAAATATGTACCGGCCTAAAAATTGATCTTGAGTCGCATCAGCAACGGCTCGATAAAACCCTCAAGCAGTTTGAAAAACTCGGTGCAGTCAATTTGGCAGCCTCTCAAGAGTATGAAGAGGTTTCTGCACGTTTTGATGAATTGAATCATCAGATGCAAGATTTGGAAAACACGGTCAATCAGCTCAAAGATGCCATGAAAAGCATTGATTTAGAAACCCGTAAACTGTTTATGACCACATTTGATCGGGTCAATCATGAACTGCAAGATCTGTTTCCAAAGGTATTTAATGGTGGCGAGGCTGCATTAAGTCTTGAAGATGACTGGCAATCGGGTGTAAAACTAATGGCACGACCACCAGGTAAGCGTAACAGTTCGCTGGCGCTGCTTTCCGGCGGTGAAAAAGCATTAACCGCTTTGGCATTGGTATTTGCAATTTTTCGATTAAATCCGGCGCCTTTTTGTGTGCTGGACGAAGTGGATGCACCGCTAGATGACGCCAATGTACAACGCTTTTGTAATTTGGTAAAAGAACTATCTGAGCACGTGCAATTCATTTACATTACACATAATAAACTTGCAATGACAATGGCAACTGATTTACTGGGGGTCACCATGCCAGAACCGGGCACCTCTAAATTAGTTACCGTTAATTTGGAAGAAGCAAAAGAATACGGGTTAGTTACGGAGTCATAGTATGGAAGTCACCACGATTGTGGGTATTGTTGTAGCCGTGATCATCATGATTATTGGGTTAAAACTACTGCTTAAAAGATCAACACCCGCTGAACCTTCTCTCGAAAGTGAATTACACATTGACTCTCAAAGTAATCAGCCGATCATTCCGCGTCATGTGCGAGATCAGCTTCCAGCTCAGGCGCTTGAACAAAACGAGCGTAAAGAGCCTACATTGCAGGCGATTCCAGATGAGCAAGATGATCCAAAATCTGCGTCTGTAGCGACCGAAGCAAATCCAGTAGAACCAGCGTCTGCTGCTCCAGCTGCCACACAGTCCGATGTCGTGGTGCTCCAGCCGCTCAATACAGAACCTACCGCCACGACACCAGTGACTGAATCTGTGGTGAAACCTGAAACTCAGCCAGAGCCTAAGGAGGCTGAACTTAAGCTTAATCCAGATGTTGCAACGGTTGAAATTGCAGAATTTGACGGCGAAAGTAGCCTTCTTGATGTGCATTTATCTCAGCAACAACAGTTTGATGACGAAAGTGCTTTAGCTACAGCGGAACAAATTTTGGCACTGAATGTTTATCCAAATCCGCGCCGTGCGCTTTCGGGCGATAAAACGCTAAAAGTATTGCTGAAATATGGTTTACGTTTTGGTGAACTCTCTTGCTTTCATCGTTATGAAAAAACCGATGAACCAAGCCCGCTCATGTTCTCTGTACTTCGCATGACCGATAACGGTCCGGCAGGTTTTGATCTTGAAGCATTATCAGTCGAGCAAGTACAAGGTTTGGCTTTTTTCTTGGCACTGCCGCATAACAATGCGCTCACTGGCTTTGACATGATGGCAAGTATTGCAGGTCTGGTTGCTCGAGAAATTGACGGTAAAGTGTATGATGAAAATAACAATGAACTGACACCACAGTTGAAAGAACACTGGCGTCACCATGTGATTGACTATCGTTCATCACAGGCATCAGTTTAAGCTAAAAATCTTTTATACTGATAAGCAATACGACAAAATTGAGGGCGGATGTTTCCGCCCTTTTATATGGTGAAATTTTATGATGCAACCTGCTGATATTGTTGCGCAGATGCGGCAGCTGATTCAATTAATCGCAAAACACAATCATGCTTATTACGTGATGGATCAACCCACCATTACCGATAACGAATATGACCAGTTGTTTCATCAGCTTAAAGCACTTGAAGCCGATCATCCTGATCTGGTACAGACAGATACACCCACCAATCGCGTGGGTGGGCAGGCATTAACAAAATTTCAAACCGTAACGCATACAGTTCCGATGCTGTCGTTGGGGAATGTATTTAATCAAGAAGATTTATTTGCTTTTGCACGCCGGATTGAAGAGCGCTTGCCCAATCAACAGATTCAGTATGATGTCGAGCTAAAGCTGGATGGTCTGGCGATTTCACTGTGGTATGAAGATGGAAAACTGGTGCGTGGGGTCACACGTGGCGATGGTGAAACAGGTGAAGACATTACCCAAAACGTGAAAACCATTCGCAATTTACCGAAACATTTACATCATAGTTCACAGCCTGTTCCGCGCTTCTTAGAAGTGCGTGGTGAGGTTTTGATGCCAAAGCTCGGTTTTGAACGTTTAAATGCGGCCAACGAGGCCAAGGGTGAAAAAACATTTGCAAACCCGCGTAATGCCGCAGCTGGAAGTTTACGACAGCTTGATCCGAGTATTGCGGCGTCGCGTCCCTTGGCATTTTATGCCTATGGTATCGCACAGTGTGAGCCTGCACATGGCTTGGCCAGTATGCATGAAAGCTTGCAATGGTTAACAGCGCTGGGTTTTGAAATTGCCGAGCGTCAGTTTCTGTGCTCATCGATTCAGGAAGTTCAGCAGCGCTATGAGCAAATACAGCAAGAGCGGCCTCAACTGGCAGTTGAAATTGATGGCATGGTCATCAAAGTCGATGATCTGAAACAGCAGCAGCAACTGGGCTTTTTAAGCCGTGAACCACGCTGGGCCACCGCCTATAAGTTTCCTGCAGAAGTTGCCATGACCACAGTCGAAAATATTGACTGGCAGGTCGGGCGTACTGGAACACTGACGCCAGTGGCACGTCTGACGCCTGTTTTGGTGGGTGGCGTGACGGTATCTAACGTGACACTGCATAATATCGGTGAAATTCACCGTTTAGATGTGCGTATTGGCGATCGGGTCAGTGTATATCGTAGTGGAGATGTGATTCCAAAGGTGGAGAAAGTCTGGCCAGAATTTCGTCCTGAAAATGCAGTTGAAGTACAATTACCAGCACAATGCCCGGTATGTTCATCCCCTGTGGTGATGCCTGAAGGTGAAGCACTGGCGCGTTGTTCGGGTGGTTTGTACTGCGCCGCACAGCGTATCGAGGCCATTCGTCATTTTGTATCACGTAAAGCCATGGACATTGAAGGCTTGGGAGATCGTTGGGTGGAGTCATTGCTGCATCTTGATTTACTTAAAGATGTTGCAGACATTTACCATTTGCACGAACACCGTGAAAAATTGCTCACGATTGAAAAAATGGGTGAGAAATCTGTACAAAACCTGATTGATGCGATTGAAGTCAGTAAAAAAACCACATTGGCGCGTTTTATCTATGCACTCGGTATTCGAGGTGTGGGCGAAACAACGGCCCGAATGCTGGCCAATACCTTCCAGACACTGGATGCCTTGAAACAGGCCGATGTCGACATGCTGAAAAAAACGCCAGATGTCGGTGATATTACCGCAGAATGGATTTACGATTTCTTTTTGGCAGAGCACAATGTCGAAGTTATTGAACGCCTACTGGCAGCTGGAATCCATTGGGATGCACCGATTGCTCCGACACGTCAGCCACTCAATGGTGAAAGCTGGGTGGTTACGGGGACGTTAAGTACCATGGGGCGTGACGAAGCCACACAGCGCTTGCAGGCATTGGGTGCGCGTGTGAGCGGAAGTGTATCGAGTAAAACCAAATGTGTTGTGGCGGGTGAGAAAGCGGGTAGTAAACTCGACAAAGCAGAAAAACTGCAAGTTCGAGTGATGAATGAAGATGAGTTTTTAGCATTTTTAGCGCAATACAACGCTTAAAGGTATCTCACCGCTTATGGCTCTTGAATCTATATTGGGTGATTGATTCGAGCATCATTAAAACAAGCATTATTAAAAAAGGCAGTCCAAAGACTGCCTTTTTTGCCAAAACGAGGTATGACTACTTTTTGCTTATTCGAAAAATTAGATTCGTTTTTTAATGACACCATCATCAAGTAATTGTTGAAAATGTTCACAGACACTTGCTTCTATGTTGCGATAGCGAATTCCGAGTTCTTTTTGACTTCGTGTTGCATCAAAATATATTGGATAGCCCATATTCAGTTTGATGAATTCACGAGAGTATCCAAGCAATGGCCCAATCAGCGAAAATGCTTTTTTAGGCACAGTAAAATGCGGAAATGGAAAGCGATAACCAAAACACTGCGTCAGTGCTTTACCCATTTCCAAAAGGCTTAAACTTCCGCCAGAAACAATATATCGCCCGTGTGCATCATCATTGAGTGCAGCAGCCACATGTGCATCGGCTACATCGCGTACATCGACGATACCGTTCCACATAGGCGGAACACCAAATAAGGTCACACCGTTGGCAAACTGTTGTAGTAACTCAATACTTCCAGACTGGCTAGAAGCGGTCAGAGAAGGCCCCATCACCAATGCCGGATTGATACATACCAAAGACCAACGATCTTGTTGCTCAGCCATTTCCCATGCTTTACGTTCGGCAGCAACTTTAGAATAAGAGTAAGGCTGATGGGTTTCGCTACTGGTTGTATTCCAGCAGCTTTCATCAAATGCGTTATGTGGCGTTTGTTTAATTTCGATGGCATCACCATAGGTAGCGGCAATACTTGAGGTCACCACGACGCGTTTCACCGAGGCTGTACGATTGACCGACTCAAGCACATTTTCAGTGCCTTTTACTGCTGGCTCGATAATATCTTTTACGGCATCTTTGTAATTGGTAATCACAAAGGGCGATGCGGTATGAATCACGATTTCGCAGCCCTGCATCGCTGTATCGAAAGCACCTTGATCGAGAAGATCTGCTTTAAAAAAATGAATTTGCCCAGAAGATTTTTCTGCAATGTCTATGAGATGTTGAAGTTTTTGAGTCTGGGATGGATCTCTTACTGTGGCATGAACTGTAAAGCCTTGACCTAATAGTCGCTCGATAATCCAACCAGCGACATATCCAGTCGCACCTGTGACAAGAATCGGAGTATTTTTTTGCATTTTTATCATCGTTTTGGCAAGTGAAATGAAGGTATTTGAAGCATATTAGCTGGCTTTGCTGTTTAATGCAGTTTTGATTTTAAAATAATTATTAAAGATACATAAAATGGATTATTTTGTGTTTTGTTACAAAAAGATAAACGCTCTTAGATCAAGGTCTACCATTTAAATTTTTGCTAGAAAATGATCGCAAACCACTCATTTCAATCAACAAAATAGGATAACTCGAACTGTAAATGCGTATGTTTATCATTTTAATTTTATAAAAATCAGTAAGTTAAGGTGTAAAAAGCTTTGCAATTCATCTGGGGTTTGCGCATAATAAGTAAAGAATACGGGAGAATTGAAATGCGTGGCAATCCAGAAGTCATAGACTATCTCAACATGTTGATCGGTGGCGAACTGGCTGCTCGTGATCAATATCTAATTCACTCCAGAATGTATGAAGACTGGGGTTTGAGTAAAATTTACGAGCGTATCGATCACGAAATGCAAGAAGAAGCTTCGCATGCCGATGCCATTATTCGTCGTGTTTTGTTCCTAGAGGGAACACCAAACATGCATCGTGATGACATTGAGGTGGGTACAGATGTCGTTACGTGTTTGAAAGCCGATTTGGCCTTGGAATATCATGTTCGCCAGAAACTTGCTGATGGCGTGAAGCTCTGTGAAGAAAAAGCTGACTATGTGACGCGTGATATGCTTCGTGCGCAAATGTCGGATACCGAAGAAGATCATACCTATTGGCTTGAAAAACAGCTTCGTTTAATTGAACTGATGGGCCTTCAAAATTATATTCAGTCTCAAATGTAAGACTCTTAAACTCAGCTCCGGCTGAGTTTTTATTTTATTTTTCTTCATAAAAACCAAAACTAAATTGCTATATCTCGCTATTCGACGATCCCTTTCTTTTTTTTATTTTTCAGTATTTAATAGACCTCAAATTATATTATCTAACTATTTGAATTTATTTAATTCTAATTGGGGGGAGATCAATGCCTTTAATCCGTGTGATTGGTAAAGAAAATCATAAAGTCTTGCAAGAGCTTTCAGACAATTCATTAAAACTTGACCAAGCTTCTGTAGTTGTTGCCAATTTACCTTCGGATCAAATTGATGAAATCGTCAAAGACGGCACAAGCATGATTATCAAGCTTAAAGATGGTGAAATTATCATTATCGATCAGTTTTTTAACGAGCATTCAACCAATCAGAACAGCTTAGTATTACAAGATGAATCACAGAAACTCACTTGGGTGCAGTTTATTGAGGCACAAGGCAATTCTCAGCCGCAGTTGGTATTTGAGCGTGTTGAATCTACTGATGCACTGATGTATCACGACGGTGGAATGGCGATGGAGCCAGTTTGGTCATGGGCAGTCGTTCCTTTAACCGCAGGGGGTATTGCGCTTTGGGCGCATGATCATAAAGATAAAGATCATGAAGAAAATAATAATAATGAGGCTGCACCAAACACAACTAATAGCAGTGAAAATACGGTCGTTGTTGTATCTGAATCTTCATCGACTCAATCAGATGATGAAACAGCAACTGACAATTCAGCACAAGATCAGAGCGAGCCATCAACTTCAAATACAGATTCAAGCAGTGATGACGTCGCTACACTGGTCAGTAAAATTTTAGATCAAAGCGATGCTTCTTCTACAACATCGATTACATCGACTGCCAGCAATGCATCATTAGAAATTTATACCAGCAGCACCGATCTTTATATAGATCTAATCAGTAGCAACTCTGTCATTGTATAAAAACAAGGTGGGCTTTGTACCCACCTCACATGACTTTAAAACACAGTTATTTCGCCTGAAAGCGTTTAAGATCATTAAAGACATCATTGGCATGGGTCTGGGTATCTACGCTGGTGTAGTGATACACAATAGTACCTTTCGGATCGATCAGAAAACTTTCACGTTTGGCAATTTTTACAATGCCCAGATTACGTACAATACCAAACTTGCTCGCAAGTTCATGATTGTTATCGGCTAAAATTGGAAAATTAAGCCCTAATTTTTCTGAAAATTTTTGATGTGATTTGACATCATCTAAGCTCACGCCTAACACCACAGCATTGGACTTTAAAAATTGCGGGTATAACGCTTTAAACTGATTGGCTTCTTGCGTACAGCCCGGAGAATTATCTTTTGGATAGAAATACAACACTACCCATTTACCTTTGTAGTCATTCAAACTGTGCCATTTGCCATTTTGATCCTGTAATCTAAATGCAGGGGCAGGCTGGCCGACCCATTGTTTCTCGGCTTGATTGGATGAACTCAAGGGATTTGCGGCAATCGTAGATGTTGTGACTGTACCTGCCAGTGCCAGTGCGATTGATAAAGCGATAGTTTTCATCATGATAAACCAGAATTGTTATTTTTAATGCCTGTATTTTAGCAGTGATGAAGATCGATTGCTGTAGTGTTGATGTGATTATGCCATGGTCATCGTTTATAACTCTTTTATACTGGGTCAAATTGTTATTTTGTGCTTAGAGTTTTGAAATGGCTCAAATTTTACTCATTACAGGTTGGGGTGGTGGAACAGGGCTACTTGAGCCGCTTCAACAGCAATTACAGCAGTGCGGTCATACGGTTACATTAATGAATATCTTTGATGCATTCGATCCTGTTGTGATGCAAGATCGGGTTCAACAGGCAAAGACTGCTGATGTAATAATAGGTTGGTCATTAGGCGGCCAACTTGCCTTGCTTTTGGCTCATGCGTTACAACAAGAGACAGGAAACACGTTGCCCGTGATCACACTCGCGAGCAATCCATGTTTTGTTGCACAGCCAAACTGGGAATGTGCTATGCCACAAGAGACATTTGCAGCGTTTAAAACTGGATTTATGCATGATCCGGCAAGTACGCTCAAGCGATTTGGATTGCTAGTCACCAAAGGCGTTACAAGTGCAAAACACCATTGGACTTTTATGCAAAGTTTGTTACGGGCACAACCTATTTCGTTGCTTCAACAAGGATTAAAACTCCTGGAACAACTCAATCTGGTCGATACACTAAAAAGTTATTCGGGAAATCAACTTTATGTGTTTGCAAGGCAAGATGCATTAGTTCCTTGCCAAATTGTTGAAAAAATGCAGTATTTAGCTTCAGAAAAAATTAAAGTAATTACTTTTCATGATGCTGCGCATAGTTTTCCATTTACGAAAGTGATTGAAACTTGCAAGGAAATTGAAAAATTTATTCAAACATCGGTCTAAGCTTTAGCCGAAATGATGGTTCTCGCAATTTATTTCTAAACCGAGCAGGTTTAACATGGTGGCGATTGAAGTATTTAAGCAATAAGGAGTCATCCGTGGTGGATCAGTTTGATTTGGAACATATCTGGCATCCGTATACCTCGATGATGAATCCATTGCCAACTTTTAAGGTTAAGCGTGCTTGCGGTGTTACTATTGAGCTTGATGACGGACGTCAATTAATAGACGGTATGTCATCTTGGTGGTGCACCATTCATGGCTATAATCATCCTGAATTGAATCAGGCAGCCAAAGACCAGCTCGATCAGATGTCACACATCATGTTTGGTGGTTTTACCCATGATCCTGCCATCAATCTGGGCAAAATCCTGTTAAAAATAACGCCGCCAAGCTTAGATAAAATCTTTTATTCCGATTCTGGATCGGTGTCGGTAGAAGTTGCACTTAAAATGGCCGTGCAATACTGGACTGCTCAGGGGTTGTCGCAAAAAACCAATTTCATTACAACGCGCTCTGGTTATCATGGTGACACATGGAACGCGATGTCGGTGTGTGACCCCGTGACGGGTATGCATCAAATTTTTGGTAGCAGTCTTGCAAAACGTATCTTCGTGCCGGCGCCACAGACGCCTTTCGATGCAGACTGGAATCCAGAAGAAATGCACGTGGTCGAACAGATGCTTGAGGCTCATCATCAAGAGTTAGCGGCATTTATTATTGAACCGATTGTTCAAGGTGCGGGAGGAATGCGCTTTTATCATCCCGAATATTTGCGCCAGCTCAAACAGCTCTGTGATAAATATCATTTACTACTCATTTTTGATGAGATTGCGACAGGATTTGGCCGCACAGGCAAACTCTTTGCATGGGAGCATGCTCAAGTTGAGCCAGACATCATGTGTATAGGTAAAGGATTAACGGGTGGTTATATGAGTCTCGCCGCCACCTTGACCAGTAAGCATGTTGCTGAGGTCATCAGTCAGGGAGAGGCTGGTGTATTTATGCATGGGCCTACATTTATGGGAAATCCACTGGCGTGTGCGGTGGCGTACAAAAGTACCCAGTTGCTGATTGAGCAAGACTGGCAGAGCAATATTCGCCGTATTGAAACACAGTTGCAGCAGCTTCACTCGCTTGCGGAGCTAGACCATGTCGCCAATGTACGTATTTTGGGTGCAATTGGTGTCGTAGAGCTCAAATATAATGTCAACATGCGTGAATTACAGCAGCGCTTTGTAGAGCTTGGTATCTGGATTCGGCCATTTGGTAAATTGGTGTACATAATGCCGCCGTATGTGATTACAACGCATGAGTTAGAACAGTTGCTCCAAAATATGATCAAGGTAGTGCGTGAAATGGAACAGGGAGTACATTATGGCGTTGCTTGATCACTATGCTCAGCAACTCGAGCAATTAAAGCAAAGCGGGAATCTGCGTCAGTTTAAGCCAAATCAGCAGCAAGATGCCTATATCGAGATTGCTGGGCAACGCATGTTGAATCTATCTTCAAATGATTATTTGGGTCTGGCTGCCGATCTGACCTTGCGTGAAGCATTTTTAGATTTACAGCCATTAGCGCGCTGTTACTTTAGTTCCTCTTCCTCGCGTTTACTGACTGGAAATTTTGCTGAGTATGAGCAATTTGAACATACCTTGAGTGAGGCTTTTGGTGGCAGAGCCGCGCTTTTGTTTAACAGTGGCTATCATATGAATATTGGTATTTTGCCTGCATTAGCAGATGCCAAGACCTTGATTTTAGCCGATAAGCTGGTACATGCCAGTATGATTGACGGCATTCGGCTTTCACCAGCCAAGTACGTTCGTTATCGTCATAATGATTTAGCTCATTTAGAAAAGCTGCTGACTCAATATCATGATGATGATCAGTTTGATCGGATTATTATTGTCACTGAAAGTATTTTTAGTATGGATGGTGATGAAACCGACCTAAAAGCGTTGGTGAGCATCAAAAAACGCTTTAGCAAAACCATGCTCTATGTAGATGAAGCCCATGCGATAGGCGTTCGGGGAGAATTAGGTTTAGGCTGTGCAGAACAATACGGCGTGATTCAGGAGATTGATTGCTTGGTCGGGACTTTTGGCAAAGCACTGGCTTCAGTGGGCGGTTATCTGATTTGTGATCCGATCTTACGAACTTATCTGATTAATACCATGCGACCACTGATTTTTAGTACCGCCTTGCCACCAATCAGCATCGCCTGGACACATTTTGTCTGGTCGAAGATGTTGCATGCACAGCAGCAACGTACACATTTGGCCGCAATCAGCGAGCATTTACAACGCGCTGTGGTTGCAAAGGGGTATAGTAGTCCATCGAGTAGCCATATTGTGCCAATTATTGTGGGCGAAAGTCAGGCTGCCGTTGATCAGTCGAAACGTGTGCAGGATTGTGGTTTTTATGCCATGCCTGTACGTCCACCTACTGTGCCGCAGCATAGCGCACGCTTACGCATTTCATTAACCTCAATGATTCAATTAGATGATCTTGATCGATTGGTGAGCTGTTTGTGAAATTAGATAAAACACGCATAGCACAGCGTTTTGCCAAAGCAGGGCAAAGCTATGTCGAGCAAGCAGTCGTTCAAAAAAAGATTAGTCAGAAATTGGCTGAGCTGATGCAACAGTATTGTCCAGCAACGTTGCCACATGTCTTTGAAATTGGTTGTGGCTCGGGCAATCTCACGCACCATGTATTGGCCAATTTTGCGATCAGTCGGTTGTACCTCAACGATTTGTATGCTGATGTACAACAGCATTTTCTCGATGAACAACCGATCACATGGTGCATAGGCGACATCGAACATATCGATTTACCTACAGCACTCGACGCAGTGATTTCTAGTTCAGCAGTGCAATGGGTGCATGATTTGCCCCAACTGCTACAGCGCTGCCATGATGCTTTACAACCCGGCGCTTGGCTGTGCCTATCAAGTTTTGCTCCATTAAATTTCACCCAAATTAAGCAATTAACCGGGCAAGGTTTAAGCTATTGGTCGCGTCAAGATTGGCAAGTGCAGTTACAGCGTGCTGGCTTTGAATGTGTCTATCTGGAAGATCAACTGCTTGAGATGTATTTTGATACCCCCAAGGCAGTGCTCAAGCACCTGAAACTGACCGGCGTGACAGGAACAACTCAAGGTAATCAGCCGCACTGGACCAAAGGCACCTTACAAAAGTTCTATCAGGATTATCAGCAATTTCAAAATAATGAAGGTCTATATCCTTTGACCTATCATCCGCTTTACTGCTTGGCACGGAGAACAACATGACAGCATCGGTTTATTTTGTCAGCGGTATCGATACCGAAATTGGTAAAACCTTTGCCACGGGTTATCTGGCAAAAAAATGGAGCAGCGAAGGCCAGCGTGTGATCACGCAAAAGCTCATTCAAACAGGCAATCAAGAACTGTCTGAAGATATTCAAAAGCATCGTGAAATTATGCAAACCGGCTTGTTGCCTGAAGATCTTGAAAAGCTGACCATGCCCGAGATTTTTAGCTATCCGGCATCGCCACATCTGGCGACAAAAATCGATGGTCGTGAGATCGATTTTGATAAAATCGAACACGCTACAGCAACGTTGATGCAACGCTTTGATACGGTCTTGCTTGAAGGTGCAGGTGGTTTGATGGTGCCGTTAACCGATCAGTTGCTCACCATTGATTATATTGTGAAGAGAAAATTTCCAGTTATTTTAGTGAGTTCTGGGCGCTTGGGGAGTATCAATCATACCTTACTGAGTCTTGAAGCGCTCAAGCAACGCGGACTCACACTCTATGCGTTGGCGTACAACCTAAACGATGAATCCAAAGATCCGCTGATTTCACAAGATACGGCAGCTTATTTAAAACATTATTTGCAGCAACACTTTCCAGAGGCGCTGTGGATTGATATTCCAAAGTTTTAATTTGTATCTTATAGCTTATATTTTAAAACGTAAAAATATCTACAGAACAGACGACATATAAAAAGTGATTTGCACTGTATATTTAGCCATTCTGTTTGATTAATTTATAAAAAAAGCCAATGTAGCGTTCTACATTGGCTTTTAATGTTTATTGCACAACCTAGCAACTAAGACTTACATCTTTTTAAAGCCTTTTTGATAGTTCGGTGCTGGACGACGAGTATTTTTCATGCCGCCTTCACGTGTGTTTTCAGTTTCGCTGGTGTCACGTTTTTGCTGGCGTAAATAGCCGCCACGACGCGCTGCCATCGGCTTTTCGGCCATACGTTCAGTACGACGTTTTGCCATACCGTATAAGCCAGTCCCTTGACGTGGTTTGAGTTCAACCAGTTTGGTTAAGCTATCGATATCGCCTTTGTCGAGTTCCATCCAGCGGCCAGTACGCAATTCACGCGGTAAAATAACTGAACCGTAGCGGGTACGAAGCAGGCGGCTGACTTTAAGCCCTTGAGATTCGAACAAACGACGAACTTCGCGGTTACGGCCTTCTTTAACCACCACCTGATACCAACGGTTGATTCCGTCACCACCGAGCTCAGAAAATGATTCAAACTTCGCTGGACCATCATCAAGTACGACACCATTGAGTAAGGTCTGACGAATTTGAGGGGTCACTTCACCCATGACGCGTACGGCATATTCGCGTTCAATTTCATTAGAGGGGTGCATCAAGCGGTTGGCCAGTTCACCATCATTTGTAAACAATAATAACCCAGTACTGTTGATGTCGAGACGTCCCACCATCACCCAGCGATCATTGGCGATTTGTGGCAAATGATCAAAAACGGTTGGACGCTGTTCTGGATCGTTGCGAGAACAGATTTCACCTTCTGGTTTGTAATAGATCAGTACGCGACGACGAATTTCGTCTTCGATCTGAAATTGTACCTTACGGCCATCAATCCTTAATTCATCGCCTGGTTCAATCCGTTCACCAACTTGAGCAATTTGGCCATTCACACTGACGCGACCCGCGGCAATGACCTCTTCCATATATCTGCGAGAACCTAAACCAATTCGCGCTAATACTTTTTGCAATTTTTCACTCATGACAGCATAACCTTAGAAATAATTGTCAACAGTTCACCGATTTATGATTTGGGTGCATGTACATCCAAACCCATAAACGCGTCCTTGGCATCCTGCAGGGGAGGCAATTGACCCAGTGAGACTAGGCCAAACGCATTCAAAAATTGAGGCGTTGTAATTAACAACGCAGGTCTTCCGGGCAAGTCTCTAAAACCAGATTCCTTGATCCAGTTCCATTCAAACAGCAGCCTTAAAATCTGACTGTTATTTGAGACGCCCCGTATTTGTTCAATATCCGCACGTGTCACAGGCTGGTGATACGCAATCACCGCAATCGTTTCAAGAAGGGAGGGAGACAACTTTGTTGGACGTTCAGGCCAAACTTGCGCAATTATATTACGATATTTTGAGCGAACCTGAAACCTAAAACCTTGAGCAGTCTCTATTAATTCAATAGAACGACCATGCTGCAACACGGCAAGTTGTTGTAGAAAATGCCGAAGCTGTTGCTTACTGTATTGATTGTTAAATGCTTCTTTTAAACGTGCCAGTGAAACAGGCGCGTCACTTGCAAACAAAATGGCTTCCATTTGCAACAAGACTTCATGATGAATATCTTCAAAAGACAGTGCAGTACTTTGGTCTATGGTCATATCTGAGCTCCTTGAATTGCGAGCGGTGCCTCTACACCAGAAGCGATGATTTTAATTTTTTGCTGGCGCGTCAGTTCTAAAATGGCCATAAACGTGACCACCATGCCCATGCGCCCCTGTTGTGGCTTTAACAGTGAGACAAAGTTTAAAATCTCACCCGATTGAACCTGTGCTTCAATATATGCAATACGCTCTTCAAGTAAAACAGGTTCTTGCGCAACGGTATGCGTCACTGGTTCGGGACGATTAAAAATACAAAACAATGCATCGTGAAGGCTTTGTACATCATAGCCTTCATATATCGGCGCAATCACACCTAATCCGACATTCGGATGAAAGGTATCACGCTCCAAAACAGGAAACTGTCCAAGACGTTCGGCTGCTTTTTTGACGCGCAAATAGGTTTCTAAACGATCAATCAGCGCTTGTTTAGGGTCTTTTTCAATAGAGAGCGTCGTTGGTTTTGGAAGCAAAAGGCGCGATTTTAAATCTGCAAGTAATGCCGCCATCACCATATAGTCGGCAGTCAGTTCGATATCCAGCGATTTCATGGCGTCCATGTAAGCCAAATATTGCGTGGCAATTGGGGCAATATCAACCTGCAATAAATCGAAACCGTTTTTTTGAATCAGGTAAATTAAAAAGTCGAGTGGGCCCTCGAAATGTTCGAGTAATATTTCAAATGCAGCAGGCGGAATATAAAGATCTTCAGGAATAGACGCTTGCCATTCATCCAATACACGAATATTAGGAAGGTGATCTTCTGAAGAAGGTAAAGCTTGATTCATTACAATATTAGGCCACGCGAATTTTCAAAGGCATGAAAGTGTTTCGTAAGTAACGCATAATCGCTACTTAAAAAGGAGAAGTAAATAAAATATGCGCCATTCTAATCTAAATTTGGTATCGAATACATTGCCTAAAAGAATAAAATCCAAAATTAAATCTATGAAGAGGCACATTGTTGATGCCATCTTTGTGAATTGGTGACATGATTTACCTGCTTACAATACTTATTTAGCATGTTGGTCTTAAGTTTTTTGATCCTCAATGCAAAAACATATTCATATAAAACATATTTCAAGGACTAAAGATGAAATCGAATCAATTTGGTCAGCCCGTGGGTGATGCGGTAGCGCTCGCTGTCCCGATTCAATTTAAAGCCCATACACTTATGGGAAACTATGTCGATTTGCTGCCCATTGAAAAAGATACATTTACTTTAGATTATGCCAAGCAGCTCTGGACATGCGTGAATTCAGAGCCTGATGCAAGGTGTTGGACGTATTTGCCTTATGAAGCACCACAAAGTGAGGTTGAACTTGAGCAAAATCTGAGGTGTAAGTTTGGCTTTGAGCCTTCTCATCATTATTGGATTGTCGTGGAGGGCAAGGCGGTTGGTTGGGTTGCACTGCTAAATTTACGCGCGCAGCATGCAGCAGTCGAGATTGGCAATGTTTACTTTTCGCACCGATTAAAACAAACACCCGCTGCCACTGAAGCGATCTTCTTATTGTTGAGAGATTGCTTTCAACAAGGTATGCGTCGCGTGGAATGGAAGTGTGATGACCTTAACCAACCTTCAAAAAATGCAGCACTTAGATTCGGATTTACGTATGAGGGGTTGTTCCGGCAAGATCGGGTGACTAAAGGACGTAATCGTGATACCGCTTGGTTTTCAATGATTGATATTGAGTGGCCAAAGCTTCAAAACACCTATTTGCAATGGCTTGATCCGCTGAACTTCGACAGATTGGGCAAACAAAAAAGACGTTTGGAAGAATGTGCGAGTCAGGAGATTTAAGACTGATCAGCATGTCAGTGCTTATTCAAAAGCACTGACATCGCCGGCACCTCGGCGTACAACTTCCGGATTTTCTCCCGACAAATCTACAATACTGGTGGTAGTGAGCGTACCGAAGCCACCATCAATGAAGACATCCACACGCTTAGCGAGCTGGTTTTCAATATCATAAGGGTCATCGAGTGGATCGTCTTGCCCCGGCAATATCAGGGTACTGGTCAAGATCGGTTCGCCCAGTTCTTGAAGTAAGGCCTGACAGATTGGATTGGTTGGAATACGTAAGCCAATGGTTTTTTTCTTGGGGTGCATCAAGCGTTTAGGGACTTCGCTGGTTGCAGGTAAAATAAAAGTCGTGATCGAGGGTGTGTTGGTCTTAAGTAGACGATACATCGCGTTATCCACTTTGGCATAGGTGGCAATATCGGATAAATCACAACACATAATGGCATATTGATGTTTTGGGCCTAAGCCACGGATTTGAGCAATTCGCTCCATTGCCGATTTATTTCCAATTTGACAACCAATCGAGTACGCCGCATCAGTCGGGTAGACCACCACATCGCCTGCTCGGATACGCTCCACTGCTTGATGAATTAAGCGTGCTTGCGGATTGTCTGGATGTATATGCAAATGCAACATATCTGGATACTCCTTGATTCTGTTATTGTTTTAAAGTCAGTGTTTACATTTAAGCATATGCGCTGCGTCGAATGCGTGACCACAAGTAGAGATTATGTAATCTAATCCAGTGCGTTGCGTAAAAACTCATGTGCGACAAGAAGCTCACCGTGTCGAGCGGTCATACAAATGCATTGAATAAAATGCAATGCATCGGCAGGAATTTTGGTCTCGCCTGAAAAAAACTTTTGCACCTGAAGAAAGACATTGTCTTTAAATCGCGAGCCGTCACCACCATCGCCAGTTAAGTTATCTAGAGATACTCTAAATTTACGCCCAAACGCTTGCGCAAATAACCATTCGATGGCTTGCGGTTTGATTTCGACTTGTTCAAAAAGCGCTTGCTGCTCGGCTGTACGGCCATCAGGAGCATACCAATAGCCCAAATCTGGCAATAAGCGTCTTTTGGCGCCGGCAATCGTCCAGTGACTGATTTCATGCAAGGCACTATTAAAGAAGCCATGCGCAAACTGAATACGCGCAGGCGCATGATTTGATGCAGGAAAATACTCAGGTTCTACCTCACCTTTCACTAAAGTCACATTTTGATGGGAAAACCAGTGATTAAAGTGTAAAATGAGCCAGTCCACCTGATCCTGCTCAGTTTGTAAATTTCTCCATGGTGAGAGTTGCACTGTGTCTATCGACAAGGCAGAATCACACGTGAGATGGGTGCGAACAAGTGATGAAGTTGTTACTTCAGGTTGCGGCTGCAACAGGTGCATTGCTTAATTTACCCCGAGTTCTGTCAGATTTGGTACAAAATTGTATCTTAATCTTTGACAGAGTACTGATGAATTTGTAGAATTGCCGCCTTAATTATGTCAGCAAATACCTTTCCGGCACAGATTGAGCCGTATAAATGGGCTGAACAAGGCTTTACATGGTCAGGAACACTGCCATTGTCTCGCTTTGCTCGTATTGCTCGTGAAGCTGTTGGATCAATTAATGATCAATTGATCTATATAGACTGTAAACTATCAATGGATGCGTATCATCGCGTTGTATGGTTTGATGGTCATGTTGAAACAAAAGTTCCGCTAGAATGTCAGCGTTGCCTGGAGCCAGTGGAAATTCCTCTTGTTTCAGATTTCCGTCTTGCCTTGATCGATGATGAGTCACTGATAGAGCGCTTGGATGAGGATGCTGATTTCATCGTTTTAGGTGAAAGTGAGTCGTCAACAAAGGGTGATTTTACCACTCCTGCGACTGTTGATTTACTCTCATTACTAGAAGATGAACTGTTACTGTTGATGCCTTTGTCTCCCAAGCATGATGCTTGTGAACATAAACATCAGCCTACCGTTCAGGACATTGTTGAAGAAAAACGTGATAATCCGTTTGATGTTTTAGCAAGTTTGAAAGGTAAACTTAACTCATAAGTGTTATACTTGTTGGTTGAGATAACTGAATTTGTTCTGATCCATTTTTTTCGATCTTTGTAAGGAGCCATCATGGCCGTTCAGCAAAACCGTAAAAGTCGCTCTCGCCGTGACATGCGCCGTTCACATGACGCTTTAACCGAGAATGCATTAACAGTTGACCAAACTACTGGTGAAACTCATCGTCGTCACCACGTGACTAAAGATGGTATCTACCGTGGTCGTCAATTATTCGCTAAAGCAGCTGACGCTGAATAATTTAGTGAATTTGCATTGAGCTTAAGGCTTTAATGTAGAAAAAATGGGAGCGAAAGCTCCCTTTTTTTGTTGTTTTTCGCAATTATAAAATCTATAGAATAATGATAAATTTCCGCCTTAGAAATTAAGCAAAGACGAAATAAAGGATTTTTATATGTCTGCTAAACGACTCGATCAAGTCGCTCAAGCAACGAAAACTGCATTTGTATTTCCTGGTCAAGGTTCGCAAAAAGTCGGCATGCTCGCTGAACTTGCAGAGCAGTTTAGTGGTGTGAAAGAAACCTTTGCGGAGGCTTCTGACGCAGTCGGTTTTGATTTGTGGCATATCGCACAAAGTGGCGAAGGGCTTGATCAAACCGAAAACACTCAGCCGGTACTATTAACGGCAAGTATTGCGTTATGGCGTGTCTGGCTGGATTTAGGCGGTTTGGCCCCTAAATACCTTGCAGGCCATTCACTTGGCGAATACAGTGCGTTGGTGGCTGCGGGTGCGTTGTCGCTCGGCGATGCGGCCAAATTGGTCAATCTACGTGGTAAATTGATGCAAAGCGCAGTTCCTCAGGGTGTGGGCGCTATGGCGGCAATTTTGGGCTTGGCAGACGATCAAGTTATTGAGCTTTGTAAGCAAGTGACAGCAGCAGGTGAAGGCTCTGTCGAGGCAGCAAACTACAATGCTCAAGGTCAGGTAGTGATTGCAGGTTCGGCAGCATTGGTCAATCAAGTCATGACGCTTGCAAAAGAGCAGTCGGGTAAAGCGATTGCACTGCCTGTTTCAGTACCTTCGCATTGTTCATTAATGAAGCCTGCGGCAGAAAAATTTGCTGAAGCATTGGAACAAACTGCCATTGAGCTACCAAGCCTACCTGTAATACAAAATGTAAACGCAGGAATTGCCTCTGACGTGACTCAATTACGCCAAGCGTTAACTGCGCAGTTGTATCAATCTGTGCAATGGACACGCACCATGCAATATTTACAGGATCAAGGCATCCAGTACATTGTTGAGTGTGGCCCGGGTACGGTATTAAGCAATCTGGCAAAACGTTTACCAAATATTGAAAAAGCATTTGCGATCGATACGAATAGTCGCATGGAAGATGCCCTAAATGCAGTTTTAGTGGCTGAAGGAAAAATTGCATGACACAACAACGTAAAGTTGCATTGGTAACAGGCGCGAGCCGTGGCATTGGTGCAGCGATTGCCCAGCAACTTATTCAAGACGGTTTCTTTGTCGTTGGTACAGCAACCAGCGAATCTGGGGCTGAAAAATTATCTGAAAGTTTTGGGGAGCAAGGTACAGGCCTCACCCTAGACGTACGTAATTTGGATGAAATTGAAGCAGTTGTTTCAAACATCGAACAAAATTATGGTCCAGTTTTGGTCTTGGTCAACAATGCGGGTATTACGCGTGACAATCTCTTGCTGCGTATGAGCGAAGATGACTGGGACGACATTCTAAATATTCATCTGAAAGCGGTTTATCGTCTTTCTAAGCGCGTATTGAAGGGTATGACCAAAGCTCGCTTTGGCCGTATTATCAATATCAGTTCGGTGGTTGCACATTTTGCAAACCCAGGCCAAGCCAACTATTCAGCCGCTAAAGCCGGTATTGAAGCATTTAGCCGCAGCCTTGCAAAAGAAATGGGTAGCCGCCAGATTACGGTGAACAGTATCGCACCTGGCTTTATTGCGACTGAAATGACTGATGCGCTGAGTGAAGATTTGCGCAAGAAGATGAGTGATCAAGTCGCTTTGGGTCGTCTTGGTGAACCACAAGATATCGCAAATGCAGTAAGTTATTTGGCTTCCGATAAGGCAAGTTACATTACTGGCACGGTATTACACGTAAATGGTGGTTTATACATGGCCTAAGTGCTGATGTATTAACTTTCAAAAAATCCAATATTCAATTACACTAACGGCATTTAAAACGCCACAAGCAATGAGGAGAATTCCTGTGAGCGATATCGAACAACGTGTTAAGCAAGCAGTTGCTGAACAACTTGGTATGAAAGCAGAAGAGATCAAAAACGAAGCATCTTTCATGGATGATTTGGGCGCTGACTCTCTAGATCTAGTTGAACTTGTTATGTCTTTCGAAAATGACTTCGACATCACGATTCCTGATGAAGATTCAAACGAAATCACAACTGTTCAATCAGCAATTGATTATGTAACCAAAAAACTTGGTTAATTAATTGATGCTGATAAAAGCCACCGCAAGGTGGTTTTTTTATGTGTGTGATTTAAGATATGTGATGCAATTTACATTTTATTACTTGCTGTAAGGGAATCACCACTTAAATCAGAGTGATTTTCAGTTTTACTAGAAAGGCGTTTATTTGCTTAATGAAAAAAACAACAGGAGAAAATGATGGGTCTTTTTGATTTTGTTAAAGGAATTGGAAAAAAGAATCAGGCACACGTCGAACAAGCATCAACACCAGCCGCTACACCTCAGGAACCCACAGCCCAGCAAATTGCTAATCAGTTACTGGCGCATGTACAGCAACTTGGTTTGGGCGTGCAGGGCTTGGTGATCAACTATAACAGTACTACCGATCTGGCCACGATTCAGGGTAAGGTGAAAAGTCAGGCCGACAAAGAAAAAATTGTACTGGCTGTGGGAAATATCGATCATGTGGCGAAAGTGGATGATCAAATGACAGTCGAAGTGCCAGAACCAGAAAGCCAATTTTATACAGTTAAATCGGGTGATAATTTATCTAAAATCTCAAAACAATATTATGGTGATCCAAATCACTACAATAAAATTTTTGAAGCGAATCGACCATTACTTAAAGACGCAGACGATATTTTTCCAGGACAGGTACTGCGTATTCCGGCTTAAGGTGTGATAAGTAACTAAGTAAAAGGGCGCAATTAAATTGCGCCCTTTTTGCATTATGGCTATAGCTTGCTATGCTTGTAACGTAATTTTAAGCTCCATCTACAGCGCACATTATAATGCTTAAAACCGCTTTGGAATCTTTTGCCCATTTGGAACGGGAGTTTCGGCATTTTTAAGCACACCAAATAACCACACTTCCGCATGTTGAACCGCGATTTTAAGCTCATCACCCAAAGCCAGACGTCCTGCTATAAAACTGGCCAATGAACATCCTGATCCGTGATATTCACCTTCTAAGCGAGGGCAGGTACTTTCTGCAACCAGTTCACCTTTTACAAAGAGCTGATTGCGAATATGATCTGGTGTTGCTTCATGGCCGCCTTTCACCAAAATCGCCTGCGCACCTAAATCAAATAGCTTTTGAGTCGCATCTTCAATGTTGTCCAATCCCGTCAGGGCACGCAGTTCGACAGTATTTGGTGTAATAACGGTTGCCAGTGGAATGAGTTCAACAAAGGCTTTCACCAATGTGGCTTGATCGCCCAGCGAGCCGCCGCTGTTGGCCACCAGTACCGGGTCAAGTACATACTGATAGTTAGGATGCGCACGTAAAAACTCAGCCAATGCTGCAATATTTTCAGTGGTACCGAGCATACCCGATTTTACACATCGAATGGGTAAATCACCCACAACGGCATTTGCTTGTGCAAGGAGTAATTCTTTCGATGTTGCTTCAAAACCAAAGACTTGCTGCGAATTTTGAATGGTGAGTGCTGTACAGGCGATTGCTGCATGTGCGCCACTTTGACCAATGGCTTCAATATCGGCCTGTAATCCAGCGCCGCCAGAAGGATCAAGACCAGAAAAACAAAGAACGGTTGGACGCACGACGATCATCCTTAAAATATTGAATTTGAGGTAGTATAGGCAAGTTTAAAAAAACTCTCGACCCTATTTTTTCATCTGACATTGTTTGAGTATGAATTGTGAGCAGCATTAAAAATATTTTGATCGACCTTGATGGCACGTTAACTGATCCAAAAGTCGGAATCACGACATCGGCACGTTTTGGTCTAAATAAAGTAGGTTGTGTATTGCCTGAAAGTGAAAATATTGACTGGATCATCGGTCCACCACTTAAGGCATCATTGGCAAAAATTTTAAATGTGGAGCCAGAGCATGAACGAGCAGAGCAGGCTTTACAGGGTTATCGTGAGCGATTTTCAGTGGTGGGGTTATTTGAAAATGAGCTTTATCCACATGTGGCTCAGACGCTAGCAGCGCTTAAAGAGGAAGGCTATCGACTATATTTGGCCACTGCAAAACCACACGTTTATGCAGTACGCATATTGGAGCATTTCGGACTGCTTGGCTATTTCACGCATCCTTATGGAAGCGAGTTAACAGGTGAGCGTACCAATAAAGGTGACCTGATTGCTTATATTTTGCAGCAAGAGCAGCTTGATGCTGCCGAATGTGTCATGGTTGGAGATCGCGAGCACGATATTTTAGGTGCGCGTCGTAATGGAATTGAGACCATTGCGGTGGAGTACGGTTATGGCTCTGCACAAGAACTAGATTTGGCAAGGCCAAAATATTGTATTCAACGTTTTGATCAACTTTTAAATATACTGATCAAGCATGAGGATGTAAGGTCTAAGTAACATATATTGAGTTTAAAAACGTTTGATTTTATTTTTAAATATCTAGCTTTACTAAAAACTGATTAAGAATCAGTGGTATTTGCTAAATTTTTAATAGGTTTTAATACAATAAGAATGAGAAAAAATGAGAAGTTATCGGATTGATATATTAAGAGGAGTAGCTATCTTGTTGGTGCTACTCCATCATTTTAATATTCCCTATAAACTGCATGACACTTGGCTGGGTATGTCGGTTTTGGGTGAACCTTTAAGTACTTTAGTTGCTCGAAACGGTAATTATGGCGTCACGCTTTTTTTTGTTATCTCAGGTTTTCTTATTACTCAGCATACTTTGAGTCGAGAAGGCCATTTATCCAAAATCAATATTCGAAATTTTTATCTGCGGCGTATTGCTCGTATTGTTCCTTGTTTAGTTCTGCTGATATCTATGGTTACACTATTGGGAAGTTTCGGATTGCAACCTTTTCTGAATCAGGCACCCATTGGTATAGAAGTTTCTTATCGCCTTACTGTTTTTGCTGCTTTGACCTTTTGGATGAATCTTTTAATTATCGAATATGGTTGGATCAACTATGCATTAGGAGTATTGTGGTCACTTTCGGTTGAGGAAGTTTTTTATCTGGCTTTTCCGCTTTTGTGTTTGATACTGTGCAGGAGTAAATTTAAATTATTTGTTTTATTTCTCATATCGATCATTGTCTATGCCCCATACTTCCGCTTTTTACATGCGGGCGAAGAAAGCGGTGCATATTTGTATCATTACTTCTCAAGTTTTGATGGGATTGCAATCGGATGTCTTACTGCGCTGCTGGCACAAAAAATATCAATTCGATTCAGAAATATTCAGCTTGTCATTTTTATTGTGATTGCTCTGATGATTGCCTTATATGGTTATGCGCCGATCAAAGAGGTGAGTACATGGAGTATAAGCGTATTTGCGCTATTAAGTGCAGTATTAATATTTTGCTCTATCCAACCGCAGCAAGCTAAAAACTTAACCTTTTTTTCTAAAATATTGGTTTGGATCGGGCAGCGCAGCTATGAGATGTATCTGTTTCACTTGATTGTTTTAGGGTTAATCAAGGTGATGTATATTCCAAAAACAACCTTGCCAGATCAAAAAATCATGCTACTTATTGCTTTTTTGATTGTGACTTTTATTTTGAGTTGGTTAATCGAAAAATATTATTCGTCACCATTAAACCAAAAGATTCGGGATAAATGGGTCATTAAAAAGCCTCAGATTGACTGAGGCTTTCTTATAATTTTTGCTATTTAAAACTGCGGTTTAACCACCACCAGTATAACGACAGCAAATAAAATCAGTGTCGGCATTTCATTAAAATAACGCCAGAATTTGTGTGATTTGTAATGCGCATTTCCAATCAGTTTTTTACGATAATACCCGCACACTAAATGATAAATAACCAGCAGTCCTACCAACCCCACTTTAATATAAAACCAAAGCGCTTCATGATAATGCCGAGTGGCATCGCCCCAATCTACTAAAAAGTGAGCCGTGATCAGCGTTGCAATCATGGAGGGCCACATGATACCGCGATATAGTTTACGTTCCATAATTTCGAAGCGACGATGACTAATCTCATCTTCACTCATGGCATGATAAACATAAAGTCGAGGTAGATAAAATAAGGCAGCGAACCAACACACTACCGCAATAATGTGTAATGCTTTGACCCATAAAAATGCGTCTGATGGAGCATCCATTACAATTCCTTAAATTAAGACAATGGTGGAAAGCTGATGATTTGACGTAACAAAACGAAATGAAATCATAAGGTTTGCACTCAGCGAATATGGACAGTATTCAATGTTGGATTGAATTTTTCAAGAGGATAATGGCAATCTGCCTTTTACTTATATCGACGTTGAGATATCGTTCAGCAAGCGTGATGATTGAATTTTAATGTAGTCGTATTGTGAGTAGGCTCAACAAAAAAGCGGAACCATTGTTCCGCTTTTTATCTACATATATGTTACTTCAAGAAGGCCAATCGGCTTTGCAAAAATGGCATTAATTCCATTTTTTGAAAATTAAGCAAGCATTCACACCGCCAAAACCGAAGCTGTTGCTCATTACCGAGTTAAGCTTGGTATCACGCTTTTCAAGTACGATGTCGAAGCCTTTTGCGCCTTCGTCGAGTTCAGTCACGTTGATGTTTGGTGCAATGAACTCATTTTGAAGCATTAGGACTGAGTAGATCGCTTCGTGAACACCTGCTGCACCCAAGCTATGACCAGTCATAGATTTGGTTGAGCTGAATGCAGGAACTTTACCTTCACCGAAGGCACGTTCCATTGCTTTAAGCTCTGTAATATCACCAGCAGGGGTTGATGTGCCATGTGTGTTGACATAGTCAATCGATTCAACACCGTGTTGCTTGGCTTCATCAAGTGCCATCAAGATACAGCGTGTTGCACCTTCACCGCTTGGAGCAACCATATCTGCACCGTCTGCGTTCGCTGCATAAGCAACAACTTCAGCTAAAATGTTAGCACCGCGTGCTTGAGCGTGTTCAAGTGATTCAAGTACCAAGAAACCGCCGCCACCAGCAATCACGAAACCATCACGGTCAGCCGAGTATGGACGAGAAGCAGTTTCAGGTGTGTCGTTGTACTTTGAGCAAAGCGCGCCCATCGCATCAAACAACAAGCTTTGAGACCAGTGATCTTCTTCACCGCCACCTGCAAGAATCAGATCTTGTTTACCTAATTGGATAAGGTTATACGCATAACCAATTGCATCTGCAGATGTTGCACATGCGCTGGCAATCGAGTGAGATACGCCTTGAAGTTTGAATGCAACACCAACGTTCGCGGTAATGGTGTTGGTCATGTTACGTGGTACGAAGAAAGGCCCCACTTTACGTGCGCCTTTAGTTTCAAGTAACTCCTGCATTTCAACAACGGATGCAGTTGAACCGCCACCACTGCCACCTACGATACCGTAGCGTGGATTGCCTTCAAGGTCCGCAGCAGTCAAACCTGCATGCTCAACCGCAGCAACTGCTGAGTTATAGGCATACATTGCACAAACACCCATAAAGCGTTTGAGTTTACGATCAATATTGTCAAAATCTTGTTCTGCAGCTGCACTCACATGGCTTTTAAAGTTGAGTTCTGCATAAGTTGGGTTAAAACGTGTGCCTGAGATTCCATTTTGGAGTGAATGAGTGACATCTTCTAGAGTGTTACCAATACATGAGTTAATACCCATACCAGTAATTACAACACGTTTCATTTAAGTATCCCTTATATGGTGATAGTCTTGAGTTTGTTTCAGTGCGCCAAAAAATTTGACCAATCGGGTGCAACCGTCAGGCGCAATAGCTGATTGTTTAAAATTGCATTCATAATAACAGAATGATTTTTTAATTCTTATGGCAAATCTTATATGTATTCCTAACTGTGCTATGTTTCAGCATCAGGCATCGTGGTGTACAGCAATTAACTAAAAGAAACAGATTAAAGTTGAGATAAATCCGTACTCCACCTAGTATTTAGCATTAAATGAAAGAAACAGAATATAGAGGTACTTGATGACCAATTCTAATAATAATCAAAGCCAGAGCCTGTTGTCGGCAGCCTTTGGAGTGGCTAAAAAGCTCAGCTCTTCGGGTTTGGATGTCTTAAATCATGTTGCTCCCGGCACAATTTCCAAGATGAATTCCAATGTGGATCAGTCACGTACCGTAGAAGGAAAATCACAAATCAAGGGCGCGTTTGAAATTGAAAAGTATGATAATCCTCAGCAGATGTTGCGTCAGCACTTGCCGAAAGTATCACATCAGCTTTTAGGTCGACATTACGGCCGGGTCTATAGTGTTGCAAATTTTCTATCGCCAGATTTCCAAGACAAGATTGCCGACTATCTTTTTGACCGCCTTAATGACTTTACTGCGCAAACCAGTTCGCTAGAACGTGTGCTTGAAGAGGCTGGGGTTAAGCGCATTGAAGATCTGACCACCAATCCAGATCGCTCGCAACGATTGAGTCATGCCTTTATTGAGCAAAATAAACTGATTGCAATCGCACAAGGAGCATTCAGTGGCGCAACTGGTGTTGCTGGAGCGGCCCTTGATGTTCCATTGTCACTGCTTCTGGCGCTACGTACTATCTATCAAACGGGGCATGCGCACGGGTTTAATTTAAGTGATTCTACTCAGCAAGATATCGTCGAGTTTGTTTTTAAAGAAATTGATTTGAGTCTGATCGCAGAAAAGCAAACCTTGTTGCTTGCGCTCAAAACCTTGAAGTCGATGTTACAAACACATGATATTAGTCAGTTTCAGCAACTTTTAGGCTCAAGTAATGATGCTGAAGCCATTAAAAAATGGTTTGTAGATGAGACAGGCGAACCAAAATTTAGCTGGTTGAATGGGGTATCTCGCTTTTCTGCTATCGGGAAATTAACGCCTGTCGCCGGTGCTGCGCTAGGTGGAATATATAGCTGGAAACTGATTGAAGATGCAGGTAATAAAGCACAAGCTATTTTTGGTGGAGCTCGTCATTACTTGCTTGAACATCCCGATGAGCAATTAACCCCTTTACAGGCGTATCATGCTGAAGCGTCATTATTTAAAGCAGTACCCCTTAAAGAGCCTCAAGCTGCACAACAAAATACGGAAGAAACCAAGATACCTGTTGAGGCTGAACAAGTATCTGTTGAAAATCCAGTGGTAGCCAAAGTTAAAGTCACTCGAAAAGCTCCAAAAGCTGCTCAGACTGAAGCTGAAATTGACGATGCAGTACAGCAAAAAATTGAACATCTTGCCGATCACTATGTCGAGCCTCATGAAGAGAGTGAGCCACAACAACCCGCATTAAAAACAACGGAAGTTGAAGAAGGTACTGAGGTTGCTGCGTTTGATGAGACAGAAGCAGCACCTGCAAAACCTAAACGTAAAAGAACACCGAAACCGAAAACGCCTTAATGTCATTAAACCGTCAACAAAAGCGTTTATTTTCTGCTGTCTGAAAACGTGCGCAAGTCAAGAGATGGTCAACATTTGCTAACGCTACCGATGTTGACCATTTTTACATCTTGGCTTACAATTGCATGCCCTCAAAAAGAGGTGTTTTCTTTTTGAGGTTTTCAATTAACGGGAGAATTGCCATATGGCAACAACAAATCAGTTGATCCGTAAGGGTCGCACAACTTTGATTGAAAAATCCAAAGTTCCTGCGTTGAAGGCTTGTCCACAACGTCGTGGTGTTTGTACACGTGTTTATACTACTACACCTAAAAAACCTAACTCAGCAATGCGTAAGGTTTGCCGTGTTCGCTTAACTTCTGGTTTTGAAGTATCTAGCTACATCGGTGGTGAAGGCCATAACCTACAAGAGCACAGTGTTGTTCTTATCCGTGGTGGTCGTGTTAAAGACTTACCAGGTGTACGTTACCATACCGTTCGTGGTTCTTTAGACTGTGCTGGTGTGAAAGATCGTAACCAGTCTCGTTCTAAATACGGTACTAAACGTCCTAAGAAGTAATTCTTAGTTCGATAAAGCCGAAATCCTTTAGCGTTTCGCTTGTTTGAATTCTTTAATGTTTGAAATTCAAGCGACGTATAGTAAGGCCAGCGTAGCGTGCATGACACTTGCACAATCTGCTGGATCATCCTGAAGTGTCATATTTATAGGTAGTTTTAAAATGCCAAGACGTCGCGTAGTCGCTGCTCGTGAGATCCTTCCAGATCCTAAATTCAGCAGCCAAACAATCGCTAAATTCATGAACCACGTTATGCAAGACGGTAAAAAGTCTGTTGCTGAAGGTATCGTTTACGGTGCTTTAGAACGCGTTCAAGAAAAAAATAAAGTAGACCCAGTAGAATTTTTTGAAGCGACGCTTGAAAAAGTTCGTCCTATGGTCGAAGTAAAAGCACGCCGTGTTGGTGGTGCTACTTATCAAGTACCAATGGAAGTACGCCCATCCCGTCGTACTGCCTTGGCTATGCGTTGGTTAGTAGATGCTGCTGCTAAGCGTTCTGAAAAAACTATGGCTTTACGTCTTGCTGGCGAGTTGCTTGATGCAGCTGAAGGCAAAGGTGCTGCGATCAAAAAACGTGAAGACGTGCACCGTATGGCTGAAGCGAACAAAGCCTTCTCTCATTACCGTTTCTAAGCGGATAAAACAGTCCCTCATCAGGAGAATACTCATGCGTACTGCATCTCGATTTAACATCGCACTTTACCCAAGTGGGGGATTTGCGGGTATTTAAGTTGCCCACCTTGAGTGTTCGAGCGCATCAATTTCATGTTGGTGCGTCCTGTTTTAAACAATATATTTAGGAATGTAAGTCATCATGGCTCGTCAAACCCCGATTTCTCGCTACCGTAACATCGGTATTTCTGCGCACATCGACGCAGGTAAAACTACAACGACTGAACGTATTTTGTTCTACACAGGTGTATCTCACAAAATTGGTGAAGTACACGACGGTGCAGCAACAATGGACTGGATGGAACAAGAGCAAGAACGTGGTATTACCATTACTTCTGCTGCAACAACTTGTTTCTGGTCTGGTATGGGCAGCCAGTTTGACCAACACCGTATCAACGTAATTGACACCCCGGGACACGTAGACTTCACAATCGAAGTTGAACGTTCTATGCGTGTTCTTGACGGTGCGTGCATGGTTTACTGTGCAGTTGGTGGTGTTCAGCCTCAGTCTGAAACTGTTTGGCGTCAAGCGAACAAGTACCAAGTACCTCGTTTAGCATTCGTGAACAAGATGGACCGTACAGGTGCAAACTTCTTCCGTGTTGTTGAACAAATGAAAACTCGTCTCGGCGGTAACCCAGTGCCAATCGTTGTGCCAATCGGTGCAGAAGATACATTCGCTGGTGTTGTTGATTTGATCGAAATGAAAGCGATCATCTGGGATGAAGCTTCTCAAGGTATGAAGTTTGAATACGGCGAAATCCCTGCTGACCTCGTTGATACTGCTAACGAATGGCGTACCAACATGGTTGAAGCTGCGGCTGAAGCGTCTGAAGAGTTAATGGACAAGTACCTAGAAGAAGGTGATCTTTCTAAAGAAGACATCATCGCAGGTCTACGTGCGCGTACATTGGCATCTGAAATTCAAGTGATGCTTTGTGGTTCTGCGTTTAAGAACAAAGGTGTTCAACGTATGTTGGACGCAGTCATCGAATTCCTACCTTCTCCTACAGAAGTTAAGGCAATCGAAGGTGTTCTAGACGACAAAGCTGAAACTAAAGCAACTCGTGAAGCATCTGACGAAGCACCGTTCTCTGCACTTGCGTTCAAAATCATGAACGACAAATTCGTAGGTAACTTGACGTTTATCCGTGTTTACTCAGGCGTTCTTAAACAAGGCGACCCAGTATACAACCCGGTTAAATCGAAGCGTGAGCGTATCGGTCGTATTGTACAGATGCACGCAAACGAACGTCAGGATCTTGACGAAATTCGTGCGGGTGATATCGCAGCGTGTGTAGGTCTTAAAGACGTTACCACAGGTGATACACTGTGTGATGAGAAAAACATCATTACACTTGAGCGTATGGAATTCCCAGAGCCAGTAATTTCGTTGGCAGTTGAACCAAAAACTAAAGCTGACCAAGAAAAAATGTCAATTGCTTTAGGTCGTTTGGCGAAAGAAGATCCATCATTCCGCGTTCGTACAGATGAAGAATCTGGTCAAACGATCATTGCGGGTATGGGTGAGCTTCACCTTGACATCATCGTTGACCGTATGAAGCGTGAATTCGGTGTTGAAGCAAACATTGGTAAGCCAATGGTTGCATACCGCGAAACAATCAAGAAAGTTGTTGAGCAAGAAGGTAAATTCGTTCGTCAAACAGGTGGTAAAGGTAAATTCGGTCACGTCTATGTCCGTCTTGAGCCGCTTGATGTTGAAGAAGCTGGTAAAGAATACGAATTCGCTGAAGAAGTTGTAGGTGGTGTAGTACCTAAAGAATTCTTCGGTGCAGTTGACAAAGGTATTCAAGAGCGTATGAAGAACGGTGTCTTGGCTGGTTACCCAGTTGTAGGCGTTAAAGCGGTTCTATTTGACGGTTCTTACCACGACGTCGACTCTGATGAATTGTCGTTCAAAATGGCAGGTTCTTATGCATTCCGTGATGGTTTCATGAAAGCAGATCCTATCCTTCTTGAACCAATCATGAAAGTTGAAGTTGAAACTCCAGAAGACTACATGGGCGATATCATGGGTGACTTAAACCGTCGTCGTGGTATGGTTCAGGGTATGGACGATCTTCCTGGCGGAACAAAAGCAATTAAAGCAGAAGTTCCACTAGCAGAGATGTTTGGTTACGCGACTCAAATGCGTTCTATGTCTCAAGGTCGTGCGACTTACTCTATGGAATTTGCTAAATATGCTGAAACTCCACGCAACGTGGCAGAAGGCATCATTTCGAAATTCCAATCTGGCGGTAAAAAAGGTGACGACGAGTAATCTTTCGATTACTATAAGCCCAAACTAATTTTTAGTTAAAAAACCAAGCGCTCATGAGTGACCCTCATGAGCAGTTTATAAAGGAAAAACTCATGGCTAAGGCTAAGTTTGAACGTAATAAGCCACACGTAAACGTGGGCACAATTGGTCACGTTGACCATGGTAAAACAACTCTTACTGCTGCGATCGCAACTATCTGTGCGAAAACTTACGGCGGTGAAGCGAAAGATTACTCGCAAATCGACTCGGCTCCAGAAGAAAAAGCACGTGGTATTACCATTAATACTTCACACGTAGAATACGATTCTCCAATTCGTCACTACGCGCACGTTGACTGCCCGGGCCACGCCGACTACGTTAAAAACATGATTACTGGTGCTGCTCAGATGGACGGCGCGATTCTTGTGTGTGCAGCGACTGACGGTCCTATGCCACAAACTCGTGAACACATCCTTCTTTCTCGTCAGGTAGGTGTACCTTACATCGTTGTATTCTTGAACAAATGCGACCTTGTAGACGACGAAGAGCTTCTTGAGCTTGTAGAAATGGAAGTTCGTGAACTTCTATCTACTTACGACTTCCCTGGCGACGACACTCCAGTGATCCGTGGTTCTGCACTTGCAGCGCTTAACGGTGACGCAGGTCAGTACGGCGAGCCTTCAGTTCTTGCGCTTGTAGAAGCACTAGACTCTTACATCCCAGAGCCAGAGCGTGCAATCGACAAAGCATTCTTGATGCCAATCGAAGACGTATTCTCAATTTCTGGTCGTGGTACAGTAGTAACTGGCCGTGTAGAAGCTGGTATCGTGAAAGTAGGCGAATCAGTTGAAATCGTAGGTATCCGTGATACACAAACTACGACAGTAACTGGCGTTGAAATGTTCCGTAAACTT